>CAYFXM010000186.1:2793-5170 GCA_964346965.1 uncultured Actibacterium sp.
CAGCACGGCGCTAGCGCCGCCCTTGGTGACGCCTTCCACAAGGTGATCCAAGTTGCCCACGCCACCGGACGCGATGACCGGCACGTCCACGGCGTCGGAAATCGCTTTGGTAAGCGGCAGGTTGAAGCCTGCACGGGTGCCATCCCGGTCCATGCTGGTCAGCAGAATTTCCCCGGCACCTTTCGCGGTGACGGTTTTCGCAAATTCCACCGCGTCTATGCCCGTGGGTTTGCGGCCGCCGTGGGTAAAGATCTCCCACCGGCCGGGTTCCACGGTTTTAGCGTCGATGGCGCAGACGATGCACTGGCTGCCGAACTGGTCGGCGGCCTCGGCGATGACGTCAGGCCGGGCCACGGCGGCAGAGTTGAAACTGACCTTGTCGGCGCCCGCCAGAAGCAGGGCGCGCACGTCTTCAACGGTGCGCACACCACCGCCCACGGTCAGAGGGATGTAGCACTGTTCCGCCGTGCGCTGGACCAGATCGAACATCGTTCCCCGGTTCTCATGCGTGGCGTGGATATCCAGAAAGCACAGCTCGTCCGCGCCAGCCGCGTCATAGGCCTTTGCGGCCTCTACCGGGTCGCCTGCGTCGCGCAGGCCCACGAAGTTCACGCCTTTGACCACGCGGCCGTCAGCCACGTCGAGGCAGGGGATGATGCGAGTTTTCAACATGAGGGTCTGTTACCCTTGTTGAGGGGCAGGGGGCAAGGGGGCTCTGCCCCCGTCGCCTTGCGGCGACTCCCCCGGGATATTTTGTGCCAGATGAAGATCAGGACTTCAGAAGGTCGAGCGCCTCTTTCAGATCAATCGCACCATCGTACAGCGCCCGGCCCGAGATGGCGCCGTTCAGGGGCGCTCCGCAGGATTTGAGGTTGCGCAAGTCGTCCAGCGACGACACCCCGCCCGAGGCGATCACGGGGATCGAGACGGCGTTGGCCAATGCGGCAGTGGCCTCGACATTCGGGCCCTGCATCGCACCGTCGCGGTTGATGTCGGTGTAGATGATCGCGGCGACGCCTGCGTCCTCGAACGACTTGGCAAGGTCTGTGACCACGACGTCGGTTTCCTCGGCCCAGCCTTTGGTGGCCACTTTGCCGTTGCGGGCGTCAATGCCCACGGCGACGTGGCCGGGAAAGGCTTTGGCAGCTTCGCGCACCAGATCGGGGTTCTCGACCGCGACGGTGCCAAGGATGACGCGCTGCAGGCCCTTGTCCAGCCAGCGCTCGATCGTGGCCATGTCGCGGATGCCACCGCCAAGCTGGGCGGGGACCTTGGTGCGCTTCAGGATTTCCTCGACCGGGGCGGCGTTGACGGGTTCGCCCGCGAAGGCGCCGTTCAGATCGACCAGATGCAGCCACTCGCAGCCTGCATTCACGAACTCCATCGCCTGGGCGGCGGGGTCTTCGTTGAACACGGTGGTCTGGTCCATGTCGCCCTTGTACAGGCGCACGGCGTTGCCGTCTTTCAGGTCGATGGCGGGATAGAGGATCATGGGGCTCTCCGATCTGGTCTCGCGCGGTGTTTTGCACCTATGGGCGCAGAATGCAACGAGTTGGTAACGACCCAACGTCACAGTTGCTCTGTGACGCAAACGTAAGGCAGGCTTTACCCAAATAGGGAGGAACGCATGAAGACAATTGCGATGGCGATGATGGTGACAGGTCTCTCAACGGGGTTGGCCTTGGCAGAACCGGTGCTGGGCGTTTGGAAAACGCAACCGGGCGATAATGGCAATTATGGCCATGTGACGATCAAGCCCTGTGGCGAAGAGATTTGTGGTGTCTTGGGCGATGGGTTCGACGGCAACGGCAAAGAGGTCGATAACCCGAACAAGGGCAAGCGCATGGTCTGGGGGATGAAACCCAAAGGAGAGGGTACCTATGCCGGGGGCAAGATCTGGGCGCCGGATCGGGACAAGACCTATAACTCCAAAATGGCGCTGAATGGCGACAGGCTGGAGGTTAAGGGCTGTGTATTCGGCATCTGCAGGGGGCAGACTTGGACCCGCGTGAAGTAACCCTTACGGTGCCCAGTTCAGAAAGTTACCAATAATCCGCAGCCCGTTGGCTTGGCTCTTTTCCGGGTGGAACTGAGTTCCCACGATGTTGTCGCGCCCCACAATCGCGGTGATTTTCCCGGCATAGTCGCAATGGGCGATCAAATGCGCCGGGTCGGCCACTTTGAAGTGGTAGCTGTGCACGAAATAGGCGTGGTCGCCGGTCTCGATGCCTTCCAGCACGGCGTGCGGGTTGTCGATCACCAGATCGTTCCAGCCCATGTGTGGTACCTTCAGCGAAGGATCAGACGGCGCGATCTTTTCGACTTGCCCGCCGATCCAGTCGAAGCCGGGGGTCTCTTCATATTCAAGCCCGCGCGT
>CAYFXM010000186.1:5180-5549 GCA_964346965.1 uncultured Actibacterium sp.
ATCTGCATCCCGATACAGATGCCCATAAAGGGTTTGCCGCCGGTGATGACGGCTTCTTCGATGGCCTCGAACACCCCGCGGTGGTCGAACAGTTCTTTCCGGCAAGCAGGGAAAGCCCCGTCGCCCGGCAGGACCACGCGATCCGCACGGCGCACCGCGTCGGGGTCCGAGGTCACGATGACCTCGCCCGCGCCGGTTTCCTGCGCCATGCGTTGGAATGCTTTCTCGGCCGAGTGCAGGTTGCCCGACTCGTAGTCTACAATCGCGGTGACCATGGGGCTTACAGCGCCCCCTTGGTCGACGGGATGGCATCGGCCTTGCGCGGGTCGGTTTCAACCGCTTCACGTAAGGCACGCGCCACGGCCTTGA
>CAYFXM010000187.1:0-5549 GCA_964346965.1 uncultured Actibacterium sp.
CTCGGTTTGCTTTTCCGGACTGCGCGATTTCCTTCGCCAAACGCGTTGGTGAAACGCACTTAAAACTTACAGTCAGCGACGGGCTTCAGGCGCGCCTCGACGCCATTTGCTTCGGTGCATTTGATACTGATCTGGGCATCATGCTGTTGCGCCACGGTGGCGCACGCTTCCACCTTGCCGGAAAATTGGAAGTAAATTCATGGGGTGGCAGACAACGCGTACAGCTTCGATTGGACGACGCTTCACCGGCGTAAGATTTTTCGCAGAAAAAACGTAAAAACCACTTGCGCCCCCCGGCGGCATTTTCTAAATACCCCCTCACGCAAAGAGCGCTCCGTTCGTCTATCGGTTAGGACGCCAGGTTTTCAACCTGGAAAGAGGGGTTCGATTCCCCTACGGAGTACCATCTCCCCATTGAAATAGCTTATTTTATGGGACCTACGGGCACTAGGTGTCCCACGCTTTCGACCTCGTGGGACACTTTAGGTTCCTTCCGCTATCCGGCGGCGAGCTACAGCCTTCTCAATTAGCCTCTTACGTTCGAACTTCTTTGTGTAAATTGCGGCTGTTTTCTCATCGCTATGCGAGAGAAGGGCCATCACCTCATAGACTGATCCTGCCTGCGCGGAACGCCTTTCCGTCATCTAAGCGGCAATGAACGAAGTCAGATGACCACACGTGGTTGCGATGCTTTGGTCTAAGTCGAACGCATGAGCCATCGTTCAGCCAGAGCCGCCCTTTCTTCGGTTGTTTCGGTGGATCCTTCAGCCCCTCTCGCTTCCATAGCCGTTCGATACGCCCATCACTGACAGACCATCCAGCCTCTCTCAACAAGACCGCGACACGACGATAGCCGTATCGGCCATATTGACTGGCCAGCTCAATCATTTCGGCCACCAGTCGGCCTTCATCTGGCCTGCCCCGCGGAATACGCCTTTGCGTGGATCGGTGTTGCCCCAGCACCCGGCAAGCTCGGCGTTCCGAGACCTTGAGCTGGCTTCGGACATGATCGATACAAGCACGGCGACGAGGGAGCTCAGAAGTTTCCCTTTGCTGCTTCCGCGAGGATCAATTTGTCGAGTGTCGGGTCCGACACAGCTCGCCTCAGACGGTCGTTCTCCTTCAGCAGTCGCTTCAGTTCCTTCAATTGATCCAGCCCCATTCCACCATACTGCTTGCGCCACGGTAATAGGTCTGTTCACAACGCCGATCTGTCTGATCGCATCCAGACGGCGCATGCCTTGCCCCATCCGCACTTCAACCTGACGTAACTTCGAGACAATCTCTTCGGGCTTCGGTCGTTTGCTCGCCATTCTCGGTCCCCCGTTTCCTAAACATAGCGGTGGAACAGTTCAGTTGGTGAGGCTCAGTCCCTAAACCGACAATATCAGAACGACCCTTTGCCGACATTGGCTTCGTTTCAGTCAATCTCCGCTGTCCGTCTAAAGCCGATTATCAGACACAATATGTGAGGCGCCAACTCAGCAGGGCGACTTCCCAAGCGAGTCCCGCTCGACGACAATCGCATCCAGTTCGACACTTGGCCCTGCTTCTTCGCCGTTGCGCATTGCTATCAATAACCTCGCGGCTCCCTTTCCCATGTCACGGTGCGGAACATGAACGGTGGTCAATGGTGGCGTCACGATCTCAGCGATCTCAATGTCGTCGAAACCAGTGATTGAAATGTCACCGGGGACATCGAGACCTTGGCTGCGCGCTTGAGATAACGCTCCGGCTGCAAGGACGTCATTGCCACATAAGACGGCGGTTGGCTTCGGATTGGACTCTAGCAGCGTTTTTAAAGCGTTGGCCCCGTTCGAAATGGAATAGTGTGTCTCGATCGTGCGCAGGATTGTCGGGTCGATCCCTCGCGTTTTCATGGCGTCCAATACGCCTTCGTAGCGTTGGCGTGCGCGATCGTTGCCCTCAAGTTCGGCGGTAATCAAAGCCAATGAGCGATGCCCAGAGTCCAAAACCTTTTCAGCGAGAGCCCTCATGGCTTTGCGGTTATCGAAACCAATTGAAGTTCTGGATTGGTCATCATCGTAAACCCAAGCGATAACATAGGGAATTTGGCGTCTTTCGAGAAACTCATAAGTTTCAGGGCTCCGATCGTGCCCAATTAGTAGCAGCGCATCAGCGCCCCGTGCGACGAGGCTTTGAATTTGTTTCTCTTCGAGCTCAGGGCTGTAGGAAGAACTGGCAACAAGTAGAGTAATTCCGTTGCGCTCAAGCTCTTCCTGAAAGGCTTGGAGGCCGCGTGCAAAGATTGCGTTTTCCATAGTGGGAATAATCGCGCCGAACGTATTGGTTCGCTTGGCTGCCAAGGCGCGGGCGCCGAAGTTTGGTGCATAGCCTAAAGCTTTCACAGCTTCCATTACCCGGCTGCGCGTCTTTTCGGACACAACCAACTGGTTGTTTAGGCAGCGCGATACCGTCGCGGTAGAAACGCCGGAGCGCTCGGCGACGTCCTCCAAGGTTGGCGAAACAGTTGCGTGTTGAGTGTTCTGATCGCTGTCTGGTGCCATTTTCATAGATATTTCTTGCCTGCTAAACGGGTCGAAAGACTAATAAATTGGTCCTCGTCATACGTTTAGCGGATTCGTACCTGGCCCACAATGTAAGCGCTTGCATGGTGCAATGTAAGCGCTTACAGTTGCCTCGAATCAGCTCGTGAAAGGAGCAGCCGTGCATTTGTTCGTGGCTCTTGCCCTGTTTGTCATATTCCTTGCGAACGTTTCCGCCGGTGCTTTTGGTGGAACACAGTTTCTTGGAGATGTCGGTGAAATGCTTCTGCTTTTTGGTGCTTCTCTGGCCTTCGTGGTTGCGGTTTTGAAGCGCGAAGCAGCTGAAAAGAATGGACGTAGATCATGACCCAATGGGAGGAAAACATGGATCGTGAAAAACGCGAACTCGCGTCGGTGGAACGCCGTAATTTTCTGAAGCTCGCCGGTTCGGGAGGCTTTACCGCAGCGATGGTGGCCGGGGCCGCCGGGATGCTGTGGTCAACCGAAGCAGCAGCTCAAACCGCTAGGGAAGAAAAAGAGCGGGAAGCGGCCGCTGACCACGTCATGACACTGGCAACCGCCTATGTTCTCGGCGCATCGCGCAGCTATCCAATCATGCAGCTCGATCTGAAAGAAAACATACAAAACGCAACCAACGGCAAAGTTTACGTAAAACTGGCGCCTGGAGGTCAACTTGGAGCTGGCGGTGCGCTTGCGCAAGCCGTTCAGACAGGTACGATTCAGTGCGCGCAACACTCCCTGTCGAATTTCGCACCGTATGCAAGCGCAGTCGACCTGATCAACATGCCGTATTTTTGTGGTTCAAACCAGCGGTTTACCAACTTGGTGGGTTCGGACGCATGGAAGTCTGAAGTCCACCCGAAGATTGAAGCATCGGGCTTCAAAGCGCTGTTCTACGTAGTGATTGATCCGCGAGTCGTCGCGGTTCGCAAGGGCGGCAACAAGGTGATTACACCTGGCGATCTGGAAGGTGTGAAATTCCGCGTACCAGGCTCAAAGATGCTGCAACAGTATTATGGAATGGTTGGGGCCAACCCGACACCGGTTGCATGGGGCGAAACCCCGTCTGCGATTAAGCAAGGTGTGGCAGACGCTCTCGACCCCTCGGTTGGCGCTCTGTACGTCTTTGGCTTCAAGGACATTCTGAGCCACGTGACTTTCACGCAGGCAGTGCCTGACAGCCAGGTCTTCTCGATGAACCTCGAATGGTTCAACTCTTTGCCTGCCGATGTTCAGGAAGGTCTTGAGCATGCGAGTGAAATCACCACCCAGCAGAATTTGGCGAAAGTGCCGGCCGCGCGTTCCTTCGCGATGTCGGAGCTCCGCAAGGCGGGTGTCGAGTTCCATTCTTTGACAGACGATCAACTCGCGGAATGGCAAGCCGCAGGTGGGTATCAGCGTTCCGAATGGGATAAGTTCAAGGTCGAACTTGCGGGTTCGATGGACACATTCGCCAAACTGGAAGAGGCCGCAGGCACAGCGGGTCGATACTACGTCCACGACGCCTGAGCCTGACCTCTTGCATGGGCGGCGCTGACCGCGCCGTCCATGTTCCCCAAATTCAATTATCTCGACTGGCTGGCGCTGGCTGATGCCGCGCCGGAGCACAGGAGAAATTTATGCCATCTGTTCTAAGAAATCTGAACCAAAACGCCGAACGTTGGGCGCTCCTGGTTTTCTATACGATGCTGGTCGTGACGATGTTCATAGAGGTTCTGCGGCGCGAGTTGCTGTCTTATTCCTCGATTTGGGGCGAAGAGATCGTCCGTTACTCGTTCATCTACCTGGCATGGATCGGGGCCGCCGCGGCCGTCCGCCAGCGGGGCCATATCCGCATCGACGTGCTTATGCAATATGTCGGCCCGCGCCCCAAAGCCGTTCTCTATATTTTCGGTGACATCGTGATGTTCGCAGTGTCGGTCATCGCTTTCTACTGGTCCCTGGAAACGGTGCTCGTTTCCGCCAAATTCGGATCGGTAACCCACGGGCTGCGGATCTCGCAAGTCTGGTTCCTGTCGGCCGTTCCGATTGGTTTCGGCCTCGTTATGTTGCGCCTGATTCAGTCGTTCATCCGAGACATCAACGATCTTCGTCACGGACGTCCCGTGTACGAGGGCGACAAGCTATTCGACTGAGGACCCGGCCATGCTTTGGAACCAATTAAACCAAACAGTCGAACTTGGCTGGGACTTCTACGGACCTGTCGTCCTGTTCGTCGCGCTCGTTGCACTGGCCGTTCCCGTTTGGGCTGCCATCGGAGCCTCGGCCATCGCGATGCTGATGTGGTCTGGCGCGCTGCCTCTTTCACTTGTTGGCGAAAGCCTGTTCCACGGTATCGATCACTTCGCCCTGACTGCGGTGCCACTTTTTATCCTGACTGGTGACGTGTTGGTACGGACTGGCCTGTCGCGCAAGTTTCTTGACGTAGCCGAGGCTTTGACCAGCTATGCGAAGGGCGGCTTCGGCTCGGCCACGGTATTGGTCTGCGGCATGTTCGCGGCGATCTCGGGCTCTGATGCCGCAGGCGCCGCAGCGGTAGGCCGTATGACGATCAACAGGTTAGTAGAATCTGGCTATCCGCGCCCCTATGCCTGCGCATTGGTTGCGGCAGGTGCCTGTACCGGCATTCTGATCCCGCCGTCTATCGCCTACATCATCATCGGCCTTGTTCTGGGCATATCGGCTTCGACGTTGTTCCTTGCCGCGCTGATCCCGGGCCTTGCGATCCTGACCTCTATCCTTGCCACCAATGTGATCATGAACCGGCTGTATGGCTGGGAAGGCGGCGGGAACATGAGCTTTGGCGAGTGGTCGTCGCAGCTTGGCCGTGCCCTGAAATCCGGTTGGTATGCCTTCATCGTACCGGGCATCATCTTCTACGGAATTTTCTCGGGCCGTTTGACACCAACCGAAGCCGGCGCCACGGCGGTGGTCGTGACGATCATCATGGGCTTTATCCTGGGTACGCTGAAGCTGAGCGATTTCCCGGCCATGCTGGTCAGCTCGGCCAAGGTGAACGGA
>CAYFXM010000188.1:0-5537 GCA_964346965.1 uncultured Actibacterium sp.
CGCTAATGCTTCGCCGACTTCACCCTGAGCAACCCGAAAGCTTTGCCTTCACGCCTCCTAATCTGGAATGGGCGAAAGCGCAGATCACCAAGTTCCCCGAAGGCCGTCAGGCCTCGGCCATCATCCCGCTTCTGTGGCGTGCGCAAGAGCAAGAGGGCTGGCTGAGCCGTCCTGCGATTGAATATGTCGCCGATATGCTGGGAATGGCCTATATCCGGGCGCTCGAGGTTGCGACCTTCTACTTCATGTTCCAGCTGCAACCTGTTGGGTCTGTTGCACATATTCAGGTTTGCGGGACCACGTCCTGCATGATCTGTGGCGCGGAAGACCTGATCGCCGTCTGTAAGGAAAAGATCGCAGCAAACGCGCATGAGCTATCCGAGGATGGCAAACTGAGCTGGGAAGAGGTTGAATGTCTTGGTGCCTGCGCAAACGCGCCGATGGCCCAGATCGGCAAGGACTATTACGAAGACCTGACCGCCGAAAACTTTGGCAAGATCATCGATGATCTGCGTGCTGGTAAGGTGCCGGTTCCGGGTCCGCAGAACGGTCGCTACGCGGCAGAGCCTCTGTCAGGCCTGACCGCGCTGACCGAGCACGAAAGCGGCAAGACCCAGTATAACGCATCGGCTCAATTGGCTGTTGATCTGGGTGAAACCGTTAAGCGTATCGACGGGACTGAGGTTCCGATCCTGACACCTTGGTTGAAAGGTCGCGAAAAGCCTGCGGCGAAAACTGAGGCCACGCCTGCTCCGAAAAAAGCGGCTGAGCCCAAGGCAGAGAAGCCGAAAGCCAAAGCAGAAGCGTCGGTTTCGGAAGAGGCCAAGCCAGAGGGGCTGGAGGGCGCGCGCGACGGCAAAGCCGACGATCTGAAGCAGATCAAAGGTGTTGGACCGAAGCTGGAGGCGCTCCTGAACTCGATGGGGTACTACCACTTCGATCAGATCGCCGCGTGGACCGAAGAACAGGTCGCTTGGGCCGATCAGAACCTCGTTGGGTTCAAGGGAAGGGTCAGCCGCGATGCCTGGGTAGATCAGGCTAAAGTACTAGCCGCTGGTGGAGAGACTGAGTTCAGCTCCCGTGTTAAAGATGGAGAGGTTTACGAAAAGTAAATCGCTGCATCAAAGGGAGAACTAGATGTCTGAAACCGGAGGAAACAATAAGGCCAAACTGACGGGCGGTATCGTCGGTGCGGTTGTTGCGGTCGTTCTTATCATGATGGGAATGACGGTTGTTGGGATTATCGCCGGCCTTGTGGTTGGTGTCGTTGTCGCCGCTTTTGTCGGCAAACAGGATGTAGGTGCGGCCCCCGCGCAGGAGGAGGCCAGTGTTGCAGAGCCCGTAGAGGCAGCAGCACCGGTTGCGCAGGCAGAAGCCGCACCTGCCACCACACCCGCCCCCGTGGCGGAAAAGCCCGCAGCCAAGTGGAAACCCTCGGCGGTTTTGGCGGGCGAACAGGAACTGGCGTCCCGCAAGGGGACGTGGCGCTATCAAGGCGCATGAATCAATACCCTGTCCTTTGCGGGGCAGGGCGAAACACCCGGCGGCGCGATGGCGCTGGCCCTGATGGAGAGATCACATGGCCCGTGACACGGACCAAGAGATTGCAAGGCAGGGACGCATCGTCGCGCTGGTGATTGCAGGGGCCATGCTCTTGTGGATGGGGGCGCAGTATTTGGGGGCAAAGCTGGGATTACCGACCCGGTTCGCGTTCCTGTTTGACCTGTTGGCTCTCGCGGCGTTCGTTTGGGCGCTGATCAACATATTTTGGATCTGGCGGAAACGCCGGGACAGTGAAGGACAGTAAGATGCTGAAAGATCAGGACCGGATCTTTACCAATATCTACGGCATGCACGACCGTAATCTGGCTGGTGCGAAGGCGCGTGGTCATTGGGATGGCACGGCTGGTATCATCCAGAAGGGCCGCGATTGGATCATCGACCAGATGAAGGCTTCTGGCCTGCGTGGTCGTGGTGGTGCGGGCTTCCCGACGGGTTTGAAATGGTCCTTCATGCCCAAGGAAAGCGATGGTCGTCCGTCTTATCTGGTCATCAACGCCGACGAATCCGAGCCCGGTACCTGTAAAGACCGCGAGATTATGCGCCACGATCCGCACACGCTGATCGAAGGTGCGCTGATTGCGTCTTTCGCGATGGGTGCGAATACGTCCTACATCTATATCCGCGGTGAATTCATCCGCGAGCGTGAAGCGCTTCAGGCCGCCATTGACGAAGCTTACGACGCGGGCCTTCTGGGCAAGAACGCTGCTGGCTCTGGCTGGGACTTCGATCTGTTCCTGCACCACGGTGCGGGCGCTTATATCTGCGGTGAAGAAACAGCGCTGATCGAAAGCCTTGAGGGCAAAAAGGGCATGCCCCGCATGAAACCACCGTTTCCGGCGGGTGCGGGGCTGTATGGTTGCCCGACCACTGTGAACAACGTTGAATCCATCGCCGTGGTTCCGACCATCCTGCGTCGCGGCCCTGAATGGTTCACCGGCTTCGGCCGCCCCAACAACGCGGGCACCAAGCTATTCGGCATCTCTGGCCACGTGAACAACCCTTGTGTTGTTGAAGAGGCCATGTCGATCTCGTTCGAAGAACTGATCGAAAAGCACTGTGGCGGTATTCGCGGCGGGTGGGACAACCTGCTGGCTGTTATCCCCGGTGGTTCGTCCGTGCCTTGTGTGCGCGGTGAAAACATGCGCGATGCGATCATGGACTTTGACTATCTGCGCGGCGAGTTGGGCTCTGGCCTTGGTACTGCGGCGGTGATCGTCATGGACAAGCAGACCGACATCATCAAGGCAATCTGGCGCTTGTCGAAATTCTACAAGCACGAGAGCTGTGGTCAGTGTACCCCGTGCCGCGAAGGCACCGGTTGGATGATGCGCGTGATGGACCGTCTCGTGCGCGGTGAGGCAGAGGTCGAGGAAATCGACATGCTGTTCGACGTGACCAAGCAGGTCGAAGGCCACACCATCTGTGCACTTGGCGACGCGGCGGCTTGGCCGATCCAGGGTCTGATCAAAAACTTCCGTGAAGAGATTGAAGACCGCATCAAAGCGCAAAAAACCGGTCGCATGGGGGCCATGGCGGCAGAATAAACGTGCAATTTCAAGGGCATCATAAATTGGCGCTTGCCGCCAAGCGGATGGGTAAGGGACTCTCTCCCTTGGCCGGGATCCGCCGTTCCGGTGCGGAACATGCCTCTTGTTATTGCATAGCGGCTCGCGTGTTTCCCACCTCTACCATCGTCGCAAACCACGCGACGTTGATTGGAGGCAAAGCATGAAACCCATAGCCATGACCGCAATTGCATCCCTGATGGCCTTTGGCGCTTCGACCGGTTCGGCCGAAGCAGTGCCAAGCGAGTTGCGTTATCACAAGCCCATCAACGACGGGCTGACCATTGTCGCCATAGCGGACATGATCCGCAAGGAATGCGACACAATCGAGCCGCGGAAGATCCGCGCCTACTTCTATATGAAATCGCTGGTAGACACGGCCAAGGCCGATGGATTCAGCGACGACGAAATCGAAGCCTTTGCCGAGGACAAGACCGAAAGGGCCCGCGTTAAGGGCGCGGCCCAGAACTATCTTGCCTCAAAAGGCGTCTTACTAGCCGACAAGCAGACTTACTGCACCGTCGGTCAGGCAGAAATTGACCGGAACAGCCAGATCGGCGCGCTGTTGAGGAGCAAATAGACTATGAGCGACCTTCGCAAGATTGTCATCGACGGGCAGGAGATCGAAGTAGATCCCGCCATGACTCTGATCCAGGCTTGTGAGCAAGCCGGGGTAGAGGTTCCACGCTTCTGCTATCACGAACGTCTGTCGATCGCCGGTAACTGCCGGATGTGTCTGGTAGAGGTCGTTGGCGGGCCGCCCAAGCCGGCTGCCTCTTGCGCGATGCAGGTCAAAGATCTGCGCCCCGGTCCGGAAGGCCAGCCGCCGGTCGTGAAAACCAACTCGCCCATGGTCAAGAAGGCCCGCGAAGGCGTGATGGAATTCCTGCTGATCAACCACCCGCTGGATTGCCCGATCTGCGACCAGGGCGGCGAGTGCGAGCTGCAGGACGTCGCGATGGGCTTCGGCGAGGGCGTGTCCAAGTACACCGAGCAAAAGCGCGTGGTCATGGACAAGAACATCGGCCCGCTGATCGCGACCGACCTGACGCGCTGCATCCACTGCACCCGCTGCGTGCGCTTCGGCGACGAGATCGCCGGCATGCCCGAGCTCGGCGCGACCGGCCGCGGCGAGCACATGGAAATCGGCACCTACGTCGGCAAGGCGATTGTTTCCGAGATGTCCGGCAACATGATCGACGTCTGCCCGGTCGGCGCACTGACGGCCAAGCCGTCGCGCTACACCTACCGCCCGTGGGATCTGCGGCAGCGCGCAGGCGTATCGCCGCACGATTGCGTCGGCACCAATATCCACTGGCACAGCTTCCAGAACCGGATCATGCGCGTGGTGCCGCGCGACAACGAGTCGATCAACGAATGCTGGATCGCCGACCGCGACCGTTTCAGCTACGCCGCGTTGCGTTCCGATCAGCGGATCACGCAACCGCTACTGCGCGAGTCGGGCGAACTGAAGCCGGTCGACTGGGAAGAAGCGCTCGAGGCGGCAGCGGCCAAGCTGGCGGCGGCCGGTAGCGGTCTCGCGGCGCTCGTCAGTCCGCAGGCGACGCTCGAGGAAATGTTTCTCGCGCAAAAGATCGTGCGCGCGCTCGGCTCGAACCACATCGACCACCGCCTGACCCAGGTCGATTATTCGACCCAGGACAGGGCGCCGATCATGCCTTGGCTGGGGCGCTCGATAGCGTCGATCGAGTCGCTCGACGCGGCGTTGATCATCGGCGGCAACCTGCGTTTCGAACAGCCCCTGTTGTCGCATCGCCTGCGCAAGGCGGCGCTGAATAACGGCGCCGCGATCTCGAGCATCACGCATTTCGGCGGGTGCTACAATTTTCCGCTGCGCGCCGAGCTGACCGGTTCCGCCGAGCAGCTGGTGCTTGATCTCGCGGCGGTCGCGGTGGCGATCGGCGAGGCCAGCGGGCGCGGTCTCGAGGGTCATCTCGCCGCAATGCTGCGGCAGGCCGAGGTCAATGAGACGCATCTCGCGATCGCGCGCTCGCTGGTCGACGGCAAGCAAGCCGCGGTCATCGCCGGCGTGCAGGCGCTGGCCAACCCGCACCTGGGGCTGATCCAGGAATTTTGCGAGGCGATCACCGAGCGCGCCGAGGCGACGCTGGGCTACCTGTCGCCCGGCGCCAACAGTGCCGGCGCCTGCCTTGCCGGCGCGACACCGCACCGCGGACCTGGGGGCATCGCGCTCGACGGCGCAGGCGAGCACGCCGCGGCCATACTCGCGTCGCCCCACCCGGTGTTGCTGACGCTCGGCGTCAACCCGCCGCTCGACGCCAATTCAGCGGCCCAGCTGTCCGACAAGAACGAGAGCGTCATCGCGATCAGCACCTACGACAGCGATTTCCTGCAGCAGCAGGCCGATCTCGTACTGCCGCTGGCGGG
>CAYFXM010000189.1:0-5527 GCA_964346965.1 uncultured Actibacterium sp.
GCTGAAGGTCGACAACCCGCCTGCCCCGATCCTGATGGTCGGTCTGCAGGGTGGCGGTAAAACCACCACCACCGCGAAACTGGCCAAGCGCCTGCAAGAGAAAAACGGCAAACGCGTCCTGATGGCCTCGCTTGACGTCTATCGCCCGGCGGCGATGGACCAGCTGAAGGTTCTGGGCGACCAGATCGGCGTCGACACCCTGCCGATCGTGCCCGGCCAATCGCCTGCCGATATCGCCAAACGCGCCAAGCAGCAGGCGACCATGGGCGGCTATGACGTCTATATGCTCGACACCGCAGGCCGCCTGTCCATCGACGACACTCTGATGACCGAGGTCGAGGACATCCGCAACATCACCAACCCGCGTGAAACGCTGCTGGTGGTCGACGGTCTGACCGGTCAGGACGCGGTGCACACCGCGGAAAACTTCGACGAGCGTATCGGCATTTCGGGCGTGATCCTGACCCGGATGGACGGTGACGGCCGTGGCGGTGCAGCGCTGTCGATGCGCGCGGTCACCGGCAAGCCGATCAAGTTCGTCGGTCTGGGCGAAAAGCTAGACGCGATCGAAGAATTCCACCCCGAACGGATCGCTGGCCGCATCCTTGGCATGGGCGACATCGTCAGCCTTGTCGAGAAAGCTCAGGAAACCATCGAGGCTGAACAAGCCGAACGCATGATGAAGCGCTTCCAGAAGGGCCGTTTCAACATGAACGACCTGAAGATGCAGCTTGAGCAGATGATGAAGATGGGCGGCATGGAAGGCATGATGGGCATGATGCCCGGCATGAAGAAAATGTCGAAGCAGATGGAAGGCGCGGGCATCGACGACAAGATGCTGAAACGCCAGATCGCCTTGATCCAGTCCATGACCAAGAAAGAGCGCGCCAACCCGCAGTTGCTGCAAGCCAGCCGCAAAAAGCGGATCGCCAAGGGTGCCGGTCTGGAAGTGTCCGAGCTGAACAAGCTTCTGAAGATGCAGCGCCAGATGGCCGACATGATGAAGAAGATGGGCAAAATGGGCAAAGGCGGCATGCTGAAGCAGGCCATGAAAGGCATGTTCGGCAAAGGTGGCATGCCCGATATGCCCGGCGGCATGGACCCCAACCAGATGGATCCCAAAGCGCTGGAACAAGCGGCCAAGCAATTGGGCGGCGGTCTTCCGGGCGGTCTGCCCGGCCTTGGTGGCGGCAGCCTGCCCCCCGGTCTGTCTGGTTTCGGGAAGAAGAAATAACCTGACATGATTTCGCCCGTCACCCTCCCCTGCCCCGGCGCCCCGATCGCCGAAGCTGCACGCGCTGCGCTGCCCGTTTTGCAGACGGAACGGCTGACCCTGCGCGCCCCGGTTCTGGGAGACTATGACCTGTTCTCGCGGCTGTTCTCTTCGCCGTCGGGCAAGTTCATGGGTGAGGTCCCGGACGAGGCCGCGATCTGGGCGCAGTTCAGCAACTATACCGCCGGGTGGGTCCTGCGCGGGGACGGCATGTTCACCGTGACCCATAACGGCGCGCCGATTGGCTTTGTCTTCGCAGGTGTCGAGATCGGTGATGAGGCCATCGAGCTTGGTTTCTTCATCGACCCCGAACATCAGCGCAAAGGCTTCGCGTTTGAAGCCGCCGAAGCCGCGTTGATCCACCTGCGCAGCATCGGCCCCGAGCAGATCGTCAGCTATGTATCGCCCAAGAACACCGCTAGCCAGGCGCTGGTGACAAAGCTTGGTGGCGTGCAAACCGACACACTCGACGGCGCACTGGTCTTCACCTATCCGCTTGACGACGACGGCGGACCGGAGGCCTACGCATGACTTGTTCCACCAAACCGGAGGCCGCGTAATGGGCCATCGCGACATTCCCATTCTGGAAACCGAGCGTCTGGTCCTGCGTGGACCGGAACCTGATGACTATCCGAACTTCCGTGCGACATTCTCCAGCTATCGTTCTCGCTTTATGGGCGGGCCGCTGAACGCCTATGAGACGTGGATGCTGTACGCCGCCGAGATCGGCCACTGGGAGATTCGCGGATTCGGCATGTGGATGATCCACGACAAGGACACCGACGAAACGCTTGGCATGGCAGGCGGCTGGCAGCCTGCTGTCTGGCCCGAGCGCGAGATCGCATGGATCATCTGGCCCGAGAAATCCGGTCATGGCTATGCGCTGGAAGCCACCAACGCTGCGCGCAAGCATTTTTATTACGAACAGGGCTGGGATGGCGCCGTCAGCTATATCGATCCCAAGAACCTCGACTCGATCCGTCTGGCCGAGCGTCTGGGGGCAGTGAAAGACAAGAGCGCCAGTACTATCGACGGGAACGACGCGGTTTATCGTCACCCTTCGCCTGCTGAACTGCGTAACAGCCAGATCGCCGATGGCATCGCGCTGGAGATCAGCCATTACTGCGATCCGCTGTTCAAACCGAAAGGCTGGGCCATTGACTGATCATGTGACACGCGCCGCCGCGCTTTTGAAAGAGCACCGCGAAAGCATCGACCGCCTAGACGCGATCCTCGTCTACACGCTCGCCGAACGGTTCAAGCACACCCAGGCCGTGGGTGTTCTGAAGGCCGAGCACGCCCTGCCACCGTCTGACCCTAACCGGGAAGCCAAGCAGATTGCCCGTCTGGAAGATCTGGCCAATCGCGCCGATCTCGACCCCGAATTCGCCAAGAAGTTCCTGAATTTCGTCATTCAGGAAGTCATACAACACCACAAGAAACACCAAGAATAAGCGGTGAAAACCGCTGATCGCCAATCCTAAGGAGAACTCATCATGGCTATCAAAATTCGTCTCGCCCGTGGCGGCTCGAAAAAGCGCCCCTTCTACCGCGTTGTTGCTGCTGACAGCCGCATGCCGCGCGACGGTCGTTACATCGAGCGTCTGGGCACCTATAACCCGCTTCTGCCGAAAGACAGCGAAGAGCGTGTAAAACTGGACATGGAACGCGTTCAGTACTGGCTGGGTGAAGGCGCACAGCCGACCGACCGTGTTTCGCGCTTCCTGGAAGCCGCTGGCGTTCTGGAGAAGAAAGAGCGCGCCAACCCGAAAAAAGGTGAGCCGGGCGCCAAGGCCGTCGAGCGTGCCGAAGAGAAAGCCGCCAAGGCCGCCGAAGCTGCCGAAGCCCCCGCGGAAGAAGCCGCAGCCGAGGAATAATCCTTGGCTTCCCGGCCGGCACGAGCTGGCCGGGTGCTGTGAACAAGGGCTCGCATGTTTCGCCTGATCCGTCTTGTGATCTTCGTGATGGTTGCCTTCGTGGCAGGTGTCCTGTTTGAACGGAACAAGCAAAGCGAATTGTGCGAGCAGTCCGGTGGGCAATGGTTGCGCGCCGGGTTCTGCGCGGAGTGACGCGGATGAACGACAAAGTCTGCATGGGTGCGATCATGGGCGCCTTTGGCGTACGCGGGGAGGTGCGGCTGAAAAGCTTTTGTGCCGAGCCTGACGCCTTGGGCGACTACGGCCCGTTGAGCACAGAAGACGGCGGTCGCGAATTCAGCGTCAAGATCACACGCGCCATCAAGAACGGCTTTGCCGCCCGTCTGTCGGGCGTCAACACCAAGGAACAGGCCGACGCGCTAAAGGGAACCCAGTTATTCCTGCCGCGCGAGGCCCTGCCCGAATTGCCTGATGACGAGTTCTATCACTCCGATCTGATCGGCCTGGAAGTGCTTGATACAGGCGGGAAGAAATTGGGAGTCGTTCGCGCGGTGCACAATCACGGTGCCAGCGACCTGTTGGAAATCTTCGGCCCTGGGCTGAAGACCACTGCGCTTCTTCCCTTCACCAATGAGGCCGTTCCCACGGTCGATCTGAAAGCTGGCCGGATCATCGCCGATCCACCCGCTGGAATCTTCCCCGATGCCTGAGAAAAAGCCCAAATCCCACGGCCGCCTCTCGATCAGCGCCTCGCTGCAACCGCGTGACCTGATGGAGGAGCGCCCCCGGATCAAGGGCGCGTGGACGGCGAAAATCGTCACCCTGTTTCCTCAGGCCTTTCCGGGCGTGTTGGGGCAGTCGCTGACAGGCCGCGCCTTGGATCAGGGGCTTTGGGCGCTGGAAACGATCGACCTGCGGCCCTTCGGCAAGGGCAAACACAAGAATGTCGACGATACCCCCGCAGGTGGTGGCGCCGGGATGGTCTTGCGCGCTGATGTCGTGCATGACGCCCTGCGTCAGGCGGCTTTTGGTACCCCACCCTCGCGGAAGGATTGGCCCGTCGTCTACCTTTCGCCGCGGGGAAAACCCTTTGATCAGGCCATGGCGAAACGTTGGTCACAGGCCGAAGGCATCACCATGCTCTGCGGTCGGTTCGAAGGTGTGGATCAGCGAGTTCTGGAATACCACCGCGTGGAAGAGGTCTCTCTCGGCGACTTTGTCCTGACCGGTGGCGAGATCGCAGCCCAAGCCATGATAGACGCTACCGTCCGCCTGATCCCTGGTGTCTTGGGCAACGAGGATTCGACAGAAGACGAGAGCCACTCCAACGGTCTGCTGGAACACCCGCAATACACGCGCCCTGCCGAGTGGCAAGGCCGCCCTATCCCGGAGGTGCTGCTCTCCGGCAACCATGCCAAAATCGACGAGTGGCGGCGGGAGCAGGCCGAAGAACTGACAAAGATGCGGCGTCCGGACTTGTGGGAAAAGTACCGGTCCAAATCCTGAGCGTCTTCAGTTCGCCAAGTGCCCCTTTCAATGAAGAAACAAAGGGATTGGGGCTTGATTTCATACACAGACAGGCATAAACGACCCTTCATCCCGGTCGGGCAACCGACTCGGGTGTTTCTTGCATTCGTGCCAGACAGCTCAGCGGGGACCTTCGACCTGCATGAACTCTGGGCTTCACGAAGGCGGAAAGCGACAAAAGGAATGACGACCTGATCTCTGGCGGGCGCTGCGGCGGACCCGTGCGAAGTCCAAGAGCTCTGAGGGCGCGGAAAACTTCACGGAAAAACCGTGAGCAATTTAGGAGAGATGCGATGGACCTGATCGCACAGCTTGAAGCCGAGCAGATTGAAGCTCTCGGCAAGAAGATCCCGGATTTCAAAGCCGGTGACACCATCCGCGTCGGTTACAAAGTGACCGAAGGCAGCCGCACCCGTGTTCAGAACTACGAAGGTGTCTGCATTTCGCGCAAGAACGGCGAAGGCATTGCCGGCTCGTTCACCGTTCGCAAGATTTCGTTCGGCGAAGGCGTGGAGCGTGTGTTCCCGCTGTACTCGACCAACATCGATAGCATCGAAGTTGTTCGCCGTGGCCGCGTCCGTCGCGCCAAACTGTACTATCTGCGCTCGCGCCGTGGTAAATCCGCACGTATCGCAGAAGTCACCAACTACAAGCCCAAAGCTGGCGCTGAAGCGTAAGGAGACGGGACATGAAAAAAGACATCCACCCCGATTACCACTTCATCGACGTCAAGATGACCGACGGCACCGTCGTCAAGATGCGCTCCACCTGGGGCAGCGAAGGCGAGACCCTGGCTCTGGACATCGACCCCTCGGCACACCCGGCATGGACCGGTGGCGGCACCCGCCTG
>CAYFXM010000190.1:0-5502 GCA_964346965.1 uncultured Actibacterium sp.
TACCGTGTCGAGGTGCTGGAAGGACCCGCGCGTGGTTTTGTCTGCGAGAACTACGGCCAGAAATTCGAACTGCCGGGCCGCGGTCCCATTGGTGCGAACTGCATGGCGAACCGCCGTGATTTCAAATCGCCGGTTGCGGCCTTTGAAGACCGTGAAGCGGCCTCGACCGTCACCGTCAAATGGTGCGGCCAGTTCCACCGCTGCGAGATCGGCCATTCGCCGCTGGATGTCGTCGCGTGGCATGGCAACTACGCTCCGGTAAAATACGACCTGCGCACCTATTGCCCGGTCGGCTCAATCCTGTTCGACCACCCGGATCCGTCGATCTTCACCGTGTTGACCGCTCCGTCTGGTCAACCCGGCACAGCGAATATCGACTTCGTCCTGTTCCGCGAACGCTGGATGGTGATGGAAGATACATTCCGCCCGCCGTGGTACCACAAGAACATCATGTCCGAGCTGATGGGCAACATTTATGGCCAGTACGATGCAAAGCCTCAGGGCTTCATCCCCGGTGGCCTGAGCTTGCACAACATGATGATCCCGCACGGGCCCGACAAGAACGCTTTTGAAGGCGCCTCCAACGCCGATCTGCAGCCCGAGAAGCTGGACAACACCATGTCCTTCATGTTCGAGACCCGCTTCCCGCAGCACCTTACCGAATTCGCTGGGAATGAGGCACCGCTTCAGGATGACTACATTGATTGCTGGTCCGACATCGACAAGAAGTTCGACGGCACGCCGGGCAAGAAATGAAGCTTTACGGGTACTGGAGATCGACCACATCCTACCGGGTGCGGATCGCGTTGAACCTGAAGGGGATGTCTTACGAGACGGCCCCCGTGGACCTTGTGGCCGGCGAGCAGCGGACGGATGATTACGCCGCGCTGAATCCGGGGCAGGGTGTGCCGACGCTGGTACTGGACGATGGCACAGTGCTGACCCAGTCGCTGGCGATCATCGACTATCTGGACGCGACTTACCCCAATCCGGCTTTCCTGCCCGCCGATCCGGTGGCGCGGGCCAAGGTACTGGCGGCAGCCCACACCATCGCGATGGACATCCACCCGGTGAATAACCTGAAGGTTGTGGGGCGTTTGAAATCCAAACACGGTGCCTCGGCAGACGATGGAATCGACTGGATGCGCCATTGGATGACCGATGGGTTCCACTCTTATCAGGGACTTTTGCCCGAAGGTCCGACCTTCAGTTTTTCCGACCAAACAACGCTGGCCGACATCTGCCTAGTCGCTCAGCTCTACAACGCCCACCGCTGGGGCGTTGACATGACACCATTCCAGCGTCTTCTTCAGATCGAAGAGGCTGCCATGAAACTCCCGGCATTCGAGGCCGCGCGCCCCGAAAACCAGCCGGATGCCACGTAAGAGACCGATATGACCAAACTTCTCCGTTCCTGGGTCGAAAGCGCCAACAGCGCAACGACCGATTTCCCGCTGAACAACCTGCCGTATGGCGTCTTCTCTGTGGGCGATGCCGAGATGCGCTGCGGTGTGGCCATCGGTGACCGGATCATCGACGCCACTGGGCTGGAAGCCGCGGGTATCTTGCGCGCCGACCCGGATGCGGATGTTCTGGACGCCTCCTATTGGAACGACTTCATGGAATTGGGGCCAGAGGTCTGGGCCTCCTATCGCGCTAAATTGCAGGACATGCTGTCCGAAGACGCACCGGAGGAAATCCGCGACCAGCTAATCACCTATTCCGTGCCGATGGCCGAGGCCGACCTGCACATGCCTTTCCGTGTCACGGAATACACAGACTTTTACGCGGGCCGAAATCACGCCTTCAACGTCGGCACCATGTTCCGTGGTCCTGAGAATGCTCTGCCGCCGAACTGGCTGCATATCCCGATTGGTTATAATGGCCGCGCTTCGTCGGTGGTTGTCAGCGGCACCGATGTTCAGCGCCCCTATGGCCAGCTGAAAGGCCCGGATATGGAAGCCCCGATCTTTGCCCCATCGAAACGGTTCGATCTGGAACTCGAGATGGGCGCCATCGTCGGCACTGGGTCCAAGGGCCGTATCGGTGTGCAGGAAGCCGATGACATGATCTTCGGTTACGTTCTGCTGAACGACTGGTCCGCACGCGACATTCAGGCGTGGGAATACCAGCCGCTTGGGCCGTTCCAAGCCAAGGCATCGGCCACCACCATCAGCCCGTGGATCGTCACCAAGGCTGCGCTGGAGCCGTTCCGCACCTCAACTCCTGAGCGTGAGAAAGAGCTGCTGCCGCATCTCGAGGAACCCGGCCCGATGCTCTACGACATCGACCTCGAAGTTGGACTCGCCCCCAACGGCAAGGACGAGACCATTATCGCCCGGACCAATTACAACGAGATGTACTATTCGGCCGCGCAGCAACTCGCGCACCATACCACGAGCGGATGCCCGATGCGGGTGGGCGACCTGCTTGGGTCCGGCACGATCTCGGGTCCTGAAAAGGAAAACCGGGGCAGCCTGCTTGAGCTCAGCTGGGGCGGCAAGGAGCCTTTGACTCTGGACACCGGCGATCAGCGCAGTTTCATGGAAGATGGCGATACAATGACCCTACGCGGCGCGGCCGTCGGCGAGGGCTATCGTGTCGGGTTTGGCGAATGCGTGGGCAAGCTTCTACCCGCGGAATAGGAGTAAGGTTTTGGCCCTTCCTCCATCCATCCGGTTGAAAATACCTCCAACCCGTCCGGGGTTATGGTGACGGTCTCGGTCGCGGAAGGGAAGTTTTGGCAGCGAACCGCATTGCGGAGGGCAAAGACGAAATCCGCCTCGTTCTTCACCGCGGCTAAGCCACCGCGAAATACATCGCTTCCAGTTGGTAAATCAGGCAGGCATAGGCGGCCTTGAAGAACATGTCCGACGCGCCCAAGATCAGCTAAGGCGCGTCGTTCACAAAATCACTGCGGAGAAGAAAGGCCGAGCTTGGCCAGAACAGCCCCGGCCTCTGTCGTCCAGCGCGTGCGTAGTCCGGCATTGCCGACCCGGCGCAGCCCCATGGCCTTTAGCGTCTCCAACCGGTCAGGGTCATTGCCGCCAAATGATCCGGCGACACGGGGCCACCAGTAGTCGACAGAGGTTTGAATCGAAGCCTTGTCGCCGTCTTCCAACAGCTTCGTCAGGCCCTCTTCGGCCAGTTCTGCGTGGCGCGCCTCGATTGGTGCAATAGCGCGAAAGACTTCGGCTAAAGGTTGGTAGGAGACAAGGCTGAACTCCGCCAGTTGAACGGCCACGGCCCGGCCCATCAGCAGGTTCATCACCACTGCATCGGCCCAGCCTTGCAGCGGGTAGTTGAAGACCGCCAAACGCATGTCGTGCTCGCTTCGGGTACTGCCAATATCTGCGTTCCGATCAAGGCGTGCCGTCCACGGATGGTGGGTGGCATAGCGTTCGGTATTTGCCCCGAATTCACCCATGATTGTCAACACGCGGTCAGCGTTGTCGGTCTTCTCCAGAACGATTTTGGCAGCGGCGATGCGTTCCTTGATGCCGGGGCCTTCGTTGATGATGTCTGCGAACCCGGCGGCGCCCGCCAACTCGCTGTCCACGAAGGTCGCCATCAGCTTCATCAGCTCAGCGCGATAGCGCGGGGGCACGTTCGACGGGTTGGTCAGAACGCCGCCTTGGGCCAGATAGCTTTCGATGCTCATATCTTCAGGCATGATCTTTCCCCCTTATTGGTCGAAGTCGACAACGACGTTGTCGGTTAGCGGGAAGGACTGGCAGGACAGGACATAGCCCTTCTCGACCTCGTAATCCTCCAGCGCGTGGTTGGTGACCATCTCAACCTCGCCTTCCAGCACCTTGCAGCGGCAGGTCGAACAGACACCAGCCTTACAGGCGTAGGGCGCGTCCATCGCGTTGTCCAAGGCCGCATCCAAAATGGTGGTGTCCTTGGGCATCTCGATGGTCTGTGTCGCCCCGTCCATCGTGATCGAAGCCTTGGCCTGATTGGCACTGCTGGCCGCATCCTTGCTGACCACTTTACGCTTCAGACGACCCGGTTGGGCGCTGGCGAACAGTTCGAACTTGATCTGGCTGTCATCCAGTCCGTGATCGCGCAGGGCCTTGGCGATGCCCAGCATCATCGGCTCTGGTCCGCAGATGAAAGCCGTGTCGACGTTTTCGATGTCGATCCAACCGGTCTTGAACAGGTCGGCGCATTTCTCTTCGGTCACCAGACCGGTGAACAAATCGATCTCTTGCGCATCACTTTCCAGCACATGGATGACGTTGAAGCGGCCCATGTAGGTGTTCTTCAGGTCTTCCAGCTCTTCGCGGAACATGATCGTGTTCACACCCTTGTTGGCATAGACCAGCGTGAAGGTCGAGTTCGGCTCCCGCGCCAGTGTCGTCTTGATGATGGACAGGACGGGCGTGATGCCAGAGCCGCCGGCAAAGCCGAGGTACTGCTTTTCGTTGGCAGCATTCAGTTCGGTAAAGAACCCGCCCATCGGCGGCATGGCTTGAACCGTATCGCCGACCTTCAGGTCTTCGTTGGCCCAGGTCGAGAATGCGCCGCCGTCAACACGTTTGATGCCAACTTGCAGGATGCCTTCGTCCTTGCCTGCGCAGATCGAGTAGGACCGGCGCAACTCCTCGCCTTCAAAGTCCTGACGGAAGGTCAGGTACTGGCCTTGGGTGAAATCAAATTCCTCGGCCGCGCCATTGACGGGCTTCAGGGTCACGACAACAGCGTCGCGGATGGTCTTGTGGATGTCGGTGACTTCCAGATCGTGAAAGCGCGCCATGGGCTTCCTCCCTCAGATGCACTTGAAGTAATCAAATGGTTCCAGACAGTCCTTGCACCGCCACTGCGCCTTGCAGGGGGTTGAGCCAAACTGGCTGAGCTTTTCAAGATGGGTGCCGCCGCAGCGCGGGCAGCGTTCAGGACCGCCCGCCGGCTGCGGCGGAGCGATGCCGAATTCTTCCAGCCGCGCGCGCCCCTTTTCGGACAACCAGTCGGTGGTCCAGGCAGGCGACAATTGGCGGCGCAGTTCCAGCTTCTCGATACCCTTTTCGCGCAGGGCGGTTTCGATATCGAGGTTGATGATGCTGGTCGCAGGGCAGCCCGAATAGGTTGGCGTGACGGTTACGATCAGCTGATCGTCCTCCCAGTTCACGCCCCGGATGATCCCCAGATCCACCAAAGAGATCACGGGGATTTCCGGATCGGGAACGGCATCCAGCCATTCCCAAACCTGATCTACAGAGGGCTGCGCCATGACCGTCACCACTGGCAACCGGGATAGGCGCGGGGCAACCACTGCATCGTGGCCAGCAGATGACCCAGATGTTCGGTATGCATGTAGCCCGTGCGACCACCCTTATGCGCGAAACGGCTTTCGGGGATCGTCAGCGTGGCATCCGCCAGAAGCTTACCCACCAGCGCGTCGTATTCCTCGCGCAGGCTTGCCGGATCGACCGAGACACCGACCGCAACCATCGCATCATCCACGTCGTCGCTTTCGAACATCTCGCCGACATAGGG
>CAYFXM010000191.1:0-4242 GCA_964346965.1 uncultured Actibacterium sp.
TGCTGCTGACAGACCGTAACTTCGGCACCACCTTCTTCGATCCGTCAGGTGGTGGTGACCCGATCCTGTACCAGCACATCCTGTGGTTCTTCGGTCACCCCGAGGTTTACATCGTGATCGTGCCGGGCTTCGGTATCATTTCGCACGTCATCGCGACCTTCTCGCGCAAGCCGGTCTTCGGCTACCTGCCGATGGTCTACGCTATGGTCGCGATTGGTGCCCTAGGCTTCGTCGTCTGGGCGCACCACATGTACACCGTTGGCATGTCGCTGACCCAACAGAGCTACTTCATGCTGGCCACGATGGTCATCGCTGTACCAACCGGGGTTAAGATCTTCTCTTGGATTGCGACCATGTGGGGCGGCTCGATCGAGTTCAAAGCGCCGATGCTCTTCGCTCTGGGCTTCCTGATCCTGTTCACCATCGGTGGTGTGACCGGCATCGTCCTGTCGCAGGCAGGTGTGGACCGCGCCTATCACGACACTTACTACGTCGTTGCGCACTTCCACTACACCATGTCGATGGGTGCGGCCTTCTCGATCTTCGCCGGTGTGTACTATTACTTCGGCAAGATGACCGGTCGTCACTACAACGAGTTCGCCGCGAAGATCCACTTCTGGCTGTTCTTCATCGGTGTGAACCTGACCTTCTTCCCGCAGCACTTCCTGGGTCGTCAGGGCATGCCGCGCCGTTACATCGACTATCCGGAGGCATTTGCCTACTTCAACAAGATGTCGTCGATCGGTGCGCTGATTTCCTTCGCGTCCTTCGTACTGTTCTTTGGCATCGTGCTTTACGCCCTGTTCAAAGGTAAGCGCGTTGAAGAGAACAACTACTGGAACGAGTATGCGGATACTCTGGAATGGACTTTGCCGAGCCCGCCGCCAGAGCACACATTCGAAACCCTGCCCAAGCAGGAAGAATGGGACAAAGGCCACGCGCACTAAGCGCCCGAGCCTAACCGATAGAAGGGCGCCCCACCGGGCGCCCTTTTTCTTTGCCTGCTAGAATAAATCCTATGCCCTACGAATGGATCGAACCTGCGACTAAGGACGCGCCAACCGAGCTGCACCTGTGGCCCTATCGCTCGCTGCCCAAACGGGGCTTTGTGATCTTTATCGCGATCACCGCATCCCTCGTGCTGCTGCCCTTATTGGCGGTTCTGGGCACGCCGGTTCTATGGGGGCTTTTGCCGTTTATCGGTGGGGTGCTCGCGGCGATGTGGTATTTTCTCCAGCGGTCATACAAGGACGGAGAAGTTTTGGAGGAGCTGCGGATCTGGCCGGATCGCGTTACTCTGGTCCGCTACAATCCACGCGCACCCAAACAGGAGTGGGAAGCCAACCCTTATTGGATACAGGTCGAGCTGCATGAAAAAGGCGGTCCTGTCGAAAACTATCTGACCTTGAAGGGCGGGGACCGCGAGGTCGAATTGGGGGCGTTCCTGACTCCTGAAGAGAGAGAAAGGCTGGCAAGAGAGCTGCCAGCCGCTTTTCGTACTGAGCAATAATTGATTAGTCCGCTAAAGAAGAATTTCCGCGCCGCTATCCATTGGATACGTCGTGCCTTGGCAATAAGGCGCGTATGGAATCGGTTGATATCCGCCGTATAAACCTAAGGAATATTGCCAATCGCCGAAATTTCGCTGCAGCTTCATATTACCGTTACAGATTAGAAACTCATTTATTGGAGCAGAAGATGTCCGAAGAAACCAAGGAAACACTTTCACGCCGTAAGGCGCTCGCCCGTATCAGCGCATTGGCGATCGGCGCCTATGCCGCCCCTAGTTTCTCAACCCTGAGTACTGCGCGTGCGAGCGACGGCTCCGGCGCAAGCAGTGGATCGAGCGATGGCGGATCATCGGGATCTTCCGGTTCCTCCGAGTCCAGTGGAAGTGAATCTTCGTCGAGCCAAGATTCTCAATCCTCGTGCTCATCGACTTCGGAAGAGGCATGTGAAAACTCCGAAACTTGATAAGATAAGTTATTATTCTGAGAAACAATTTGGTTGCCCCGTCGATCCGGCGGGGCAATTTTGTTGAGTAAAGAGGAGGCCAGCACATTGAGTTCGGGCAAGCAGTATTTGTTTTTCTCGGAGACAGATGACCCACTGTTGCTCGATGGCTGCGACGAGCTTCTACCTTTTATCGACATCATCATGCCGGGATGGCCCTACCAAGTCTCATCTAAAGACCGCGGCAAATCACCATTCTTTGAGATTCAGCCTCGCGATTCAGACGGGAAGTATTTCGTCCATGCTATTCGCAAAGGCACCGATCCCAAGACCCTCGTGCCAGTCAACGCAATTTGCGACGTGGCCGCCGCGCTATCGACAGAGCCTTCCTTTCTGGAGAAAGGGTTTTTGTGCCTTCACACGGCAGCAATCGAAATGAAGGGGCGCTTGGTCCTGTTCCCCAACACTCGGAGGGCGGGCAAGAGCACGTTGACTATCTGCATGGCGGCACATGGCTTTCCCATATTTACCGACGACTACCTCTCTTTGTCGCTAAGCCAGGAAAATCACGTCCTGGGCAAAGCCAACGGCGTTCTACCGCGCGCACGACTCCCCCTGCCTGACGGCGTGGACGACTTACTCGCTCGTGGCACGGACTTGAAAAAAAGCATTGGAAACAAACAATATCGATATGTCGCCCCATTTGACCTGCCGTCACACGGGGTAACGTCACCGGTCGGAGCCGTTGTCTTTTTGGATCGCGCAGAGGGGGAAACAACGCGCTTTGAGACTGTCCCGCCAGACGAGACCGTCGGTACGCTCCTCTACCAGAATTTTGGCCGCCATGTTCATTCAGGGGTGACCTTGGCGCTTTTGAGCCACCTGGCGCAAAAGCTTCCGGTGTTAAAATTGAAGTATTCTGAAGCAGCCGACGCTGCGGCGTTTTTGGAAGACTACTTTTCTGAATGGTCGGATGAACTGCCCCAGCTTGACTCTGATGATGCCAATCTGGTCAAGGCTCCACAATTCTTAAGCCCCGCATCCCCGCCGCCATTCGATCCACAAAGGGCCTATGTCGCAAGCGAGGGCACTCTGATTAAAGAAGCCGGAGAGCAAACCTTCATGTCTGATCCCGACGGTCGCGTCGTGGTCAAATTGGATCCCATGGCCAAGACCATTTGGTTGATCTTGCAAGACCCAATGAACCTTCCCCAAGTCAGCGCTATATTGGCAGAAGTCTTCCCCGATGTGCCGGTCAATAGGGTTCTGGAAGATACCCAGGATCTTATGAAATGGCTTTGTAGAAAGGCTCTGATAGAGCCAGTGCAGATCAGCCCAAACGATCCTTGACCATCGGGCCAACACTGCCGAAATCCATCTGGCCAGTGTATTTTCCCTTCAACACACCCATCACTTTCCCCATGTCGCGAATCGAATTGGCACCGGTTTCGGTGATCGCGGCGTTGATCGCGGCGGCAACCTCGTCGTCATCCAACTGCTTGGGCAGGAAATCTTCGATCACTGTGATTTCCGAGCGTTCCCGCTCGGCCAGATCAAGGCGTCCCCCTTCGTCATAGGACCGGGCACTTTCCTGGCGCTGCTTCACCATCTTGCCAAGAATCGCAAGGACTTCCGAGTCGGCGACCCCGTCGTCATTCCCCTCGGCGCGGGCTGCAATATCGCGGTCCTTGATCGCGGCGTTGATGAGTCTCAGCGTTGCAAGCCGAGTCGTCTCTTTATTCCTCATGGCATCTTTCAACGCCACGTTGATACGAGTGCGAATATCCATCTGATCAGGTCCGTTCATCCCAATGGTCCAGCCCCGGACGCTAGCGCAAACAGTTCCGGATCGCAACCAATCCCCCTTGTTTTCCTTGGGTCAGCACAGAACTGCATAAGCTCTTGACGCCGCGCACCGCCCTGCATAGTTTCCGCGCAATTTGAGCACAGGAGCCCCCTCATGCCTGCCGACGCTGCCCTCGAAAAACCGACCGCCTGCCTAGTTCTTGCCGATGGCACCGTCTTCTACGGTCGCGGCTTTGGCGCAACCGGCGATACGGTGGCCGAGCTATGCTTCAACACGGCGATGACGGGCTACCAGGAAATCATGACCGACCCCTCTTACGCAGGCCAGGTCGTGACCTTCACCTTCCCTCATGTGGGCAACGTGGGTGTGAACCCAGAAGACGACGAAACTGCTGACCCGGTTGCGGCCGGGATGGTTGTCAAATGGGATCCGACCGAGCCCAGCAACTGGCGCTCGACAGAAGAGCTGACCGCATGGCTGGG
>CAYFXM010000191.1:4311-5022 GCA_964346965.1 uncultured Actibacterium sp.
CGCATCGGTATCGGAGGGGTCGACACCCGCCGCCTGACCCGTGCGATTCGCCAGCAAGGTGCGCCGCATGTGGCGCTGGCCCATGACCCCGAAGGCAATTTCGACATCGAGGCACTGGTCGAGAAAGCCCGCGCCTTCCCCGGCCTTGAAGGTCTGGACCTGGCGAAGGAAGTTACCTGCTCGCAAAGCTATCAGTGGGACGAGATGCGTTGGGCATGGCCGGACGGCTTCACCAAACGCACCGAGCCCGGCCACAAGGTTGTCGCTGTCGACTTTGGCGCGAAACGTAACATTCTGCGCTGCCTTGCCTCGGCTGGCTGTGACGTCACGGTTCTGCCCGCCACCGCGACGGCCGAGGAAGTTCTGGCTCACAACCCCGACGGTGTTTTCCTCTCCAATGGCCCTGGCGATCCGGCGGCGACCGGTGAATACGCGGTTCCAATGATCAAGGAGGTCTTGAAGGCCGATCTGCCCGTCTTCGGTATTTGCCTTGGCCACCAGATGCTGGCGCTTGCGCTTGGCGCCAAGACTATCAAGATGAACCACGGCCACCACGGTGCGAACCACCCAGTCAAAGACCACGACACCGGCAAAGTCGAGATCACCTCGATGAACCACGGCTTTACGGTCGACACACAGACGCTGCCCGAAGGCGTGCGTGAAACCCACGTGTCGCTTTTCGACGGCTCGAACTGCGGGATCGCGCTGGAC
>CAYFXM010000191.1:5032-5481 GCA_964346965.1 uncultured Actibacterium sp.
CCGGTCTTCTCGGTGCAATACCACCCTGAGGCCTCGCCGGGTCCACAAGACAGCGACTACCTGTTCGAGCGGTTCTCGGCGGCAATGGACGCCCGCAAGTAGTTCTCGCTTAACCGCCAATTAACCATAAGGGCGCAGGCTTGTTTCCATTCGAGACCAGCGTGAGTCCCTCTATGGCCGCGGCGCCCAAGCACAAGCCCAATCTGCAACCTAGTGACCGCCGGCACAATGCCGGGCTGGGGAACGCGCCGTCCATTGCCGTCGATCTGACTGCTAATCCTCCGGACGCACATCTCATTCAGTCAATGGGCGCGCGGGCTTGCCTGCGCTACCGGGCGGTCCCCGTAAAGCGGCTCGGTGGAGCGACGCTTATGGCGACGTCACAGCCTGAATCCTTCGCCGACCTACAAGAGATTGTTCCGGAAAGTTTCGGGGATCTTGTGCTGGTT
>CAYFXM010000192.1:0-1287 GCA_964346965.1 uncultured Actibacterium sp.
ACGTGTCCAAATAAAGACCGTTACAGCACTTAGGACTACGACCTGGATAATCAGGATATAGCTCGGCGCGCCAAGGATCACCGACAATAAGAAGGCGACGACAATCGAGACGGTTGCCGCCTTTTTTGCGGAGGGCCGAATGGCGCCGCGCTCTTGCCATTCGAGGATCATAGGACCGAAAATGCGATGCGTGATCAACCAGCTGTGCAGGTTTTCAGACGAACGCGCGAAGAAAAACGCGGCCAGCAGCAGGAAGGGGGCCGTCGGAATCAGGGGTAGGGCGAGACCGATCATCCCCAGTCCGACACAAAGCAGCCCCAGAAGCAGCCAAACCATCTTCATGTCGCTGTTCGCTCCTCGGCCTCTGGAAGAAGTTCGCGGATAACGGCATTCAGTATAGCGCGACCGTCGTCCGTCGTGCGCAGCACATCACCCGACCTATGCACCATTCCGTGGTTTTCCAGTTCCGTGGTCTCGGCCAGCGGTCCGCCAAGAAGAGATTCATATCGGCTTATGCTGATACCGTCTCGCAGACGCAGCCCCATCATCAGGTATTCACCGGCCTGATCAAAACGGGAGAGCGCAACGCAATTTTCGTCACTATTCCAGCCTAATTCGGCTTTTTTAAGCCATTTCCCCGGTGCGAGAGGCGTGTCTGTCGCGTATCGCTGACCATTGATCGTCAGACGCCCATGCGCGCCGGGGCCAATGCCGGCATAGTCGCCGTAGCGCCAATAAATCTTATTGTGCCGGGACTCAGCGCCGGGACGGGCGTGGTTGGAGACTTCATAGGCGGGCAGGCCTACAGCCTCGCAGATTTCCTGTGTCAGGAAATACATATCCCCGGCGCTGTCCTCGTCTGGCAATCCCCGCAGCAGCCCCCGGTCATAACGGTCCCCGAAAGCGGTGCCTGTTTCGATTGTCAATTGGTATAGCGACAAGTGGTCGATCGCCATCGACAGAGCCTCTCGCAACTCGTCAGCCCAATCCTGTGGGGTTTGGTCTTGTCGAGCGTAAATCAGGTCGAAACTGACCCGATCAAAGGTGTTTCGGGCTATTTCAAATGCCGCGCGAGCCTCTGCCACCGAGTGAAGGCGCCCCAAGCGGCGCAGATCTTCATCCCGGAGGGATTGAACGCCCATCGACACCCGGTTTACCCCGGCGTCACGGTAGCCCCGGAACCGGCCAGCCTCGACCGAGGTTGGGTTGGCTTCCAGCGTGATCTCCATGTCATTGGCGGAGGGCCAAGCCTTGCGGGCGGTGTCGATGACCTCGGCGACCACGTCC
>CAYFXM010000192.1:1297-5465 GCA_964346965.1 uncultured Actibacterium sp.
ATGAGGCTTGGTGTTCCGCCACCGAAGAAAATTGTGTTCAGTGTGCGACCGGGAACGAGAGATGAAATACGTTTAATTTCAGATAGATAGGCGTCTTTCCAGCGTTTCTGATCGATCTGCGCGGCGACATGACTGTTGAAATCGCAATAGGGGCATTTGGCTTGGCAGAAGGGCCAATGGATATAGAGGCCAAAGCCCCCGTTTTGCCAATCCTCAGCCAAGGACCGCGACCAGTTTTTCAAAGGCGCGGGCGCGGTGGCTGATGCGGTTCTTCTCGTCCGCGTCCATCTCGCCGAACGTGATGTCATAGCCGTCGGGCTGGAAAATCGGGTCATATCCGTGACCCTGTTCTCCCCGCATTGGCCAGACGATCTGACCGGGAGCGTGACCTTCGAAGATTTCCTCGTGCCCGTCGGGCCAAGCCAAGACAAAAGTACAGCAAAAACGTGCGGTGCGAGGGAAGGGCGCCTCGGCCTTATCAAGCAGGCTCCACGATTTCGTCATGGCCATTTCGAAGTCTCTGCCGTTCGGCGTTTCCGCCCAATCGGCCGTATAAACGCCGGGCGCGCCACCTAAACCGTCGATTTCGATCCCGCTGTCGTCGGCCAGGGCGGGCAGGCCAGTGGCATTGACCGCAGCCTGCGCCTTGATACGGGCGTTACCGATGAAGCTGGTTTCGGTCTCTTCCGGTTCGTCGAGACCAAGCTCGCCCGCCGAGGTCACTTCGACGCCAAAAGGCTGGAATAGTGACTGAATCTCGGCCAATTTGCCCTTGTTATGGGTGGCGATAACCAGCTTCTTATCGGTGAATTTACGCATCAAGCCCCCACGGCGGCGTTTTGGGCGGCGACGAGTTCGGCTATGCCTTTGTCAGCCAGATCCAGCAATCTGTTCATCTCGTCACGCGAATAGGTCGATCCTTCCGCCGACATCTGCACTTCGATCATCTTGCCGCGACCGGTGACGACGAAATTGCCGTCCACACCAGCCTCGCTGTCTTCGGGATAATCCAGATCCAGCACTGGTTGGCCGGCGTAGATGCCGCAGGATACGGCAGCTACGTTGTCGGTGAGGGGGTCGGAAATGATATCTCCGGCCTTCATCAGCCTGTTTACGGCCAGACGCAGCGCGACCCAACCACCAGTGATCGCCGCGCAACGGGTGCCGCCATCGGCCTGAATGACGTCGCAATCGACGGTAATCTGACGCTCGCCCATGGCGACCCGATCCACGCCCGCGCGCAGCGAACGGCCAATCAGGCGCTGAATTTCGACGGTACGACCGCCTTGCTTGCCGGCGGAGGCTTCGCGGCGCATGCGGGAAGAGGTCGATCGGGGCAACATCCCGTATTCGGCCGTGACCCAGCCCAAGCCCTTATTTTTAAGGAACGGCGGCACGCGCTCCTCGAGAGAGGCAGTGCACAGCACATGGGTGTCACCGATACGGATCATGCAGGATCCTTCGGCATGTTTGGTCACATTCGGTTCGATCAAAAGCGGGCGCAATTCATCAAGCTGGCGGCCAGAGGGGCGCATGGTCATTCCTTCCAGTAAAACTTGGCGCTTTGCTCACATGTCGCGGCGCGCGATGCAAGGGTCATTGACGCCGGTTCCAACAGCTCTTTAATGACAATCAAGGAAATATGACCGTGTCAGAACAAAGCAAGCTGCTGGAAGAGATGAATGACCGCTCGCGCGAAGTGTTTCGCCGCGTGGTCGAAGGCTATCTGGAAACAGGTGAGCCAATGGGGTCGCGCACGCTGACGAGAACCCTGTCAGAGAAAGTGTCGGCGGCGACGATCCGCAACGTGATGCAGGATCTGGAGTATCTGGGCCTGCTGGACAGCCCTCACGTCTCGGCGGGTCGGGTGCCGACGCAATTGGGGCTGCGGATGTTCGTGGACGGGCTGTTGGAGGTCCGTGATCTGGATCGCGACGACCAAAGCAAGATCGACGCGACTGTCGGCGGCACTGACAGCGATGTCGGAAGCCTGCTGGACAGTATCGGTTCGGCCCTGTCCGGCGTGACACATGGCGCGTCTCTGGTTTTGACGCCGAAACAGGAAGCCCCGATCCGGCATATCGAATTTGTCAGCCTTGCGCCGGACCGGGCTTTGGTTGTTCTGGTCTTTGCCGACGGTCGGGTGGAAAACCGCGTGTTCAGCCCACCGGTCGGGCAAACCCCGTCCTCGCTCCGCGAAGCGGCGAATTTCCTGAATTCCGTGGCCGAGGGCCGCACGCTAAGCGAATTGCGTGAAGTGATGACGACCGAGATTGCCGCCAATCGCCAACAGCTCGATGCATTGGCACGCGACATGGTCGAAAACGGCATGGCGTTTTGGGACAGCGAGGATACGTCCTACGAGCGCCTGATCGTGCGCGGACGGGCGAATCTTCTGGAAGGCAGCCCCGAAGCAGAGGAATTGGACCGCATCCGGACCCTGTTTGATGACCTTGAACGCAAGCGGGATATCGCCAATTTCCTTGAACTGGCCGAGGAAGGCGAGGGTGTGCGCATTTTTATCGGCTCTGAGAACAAGCTTTTTTCACTTTCGGGTTCCTCTTTGGTGGTCTCTCCCTATATGAACGCTGATCGAAAGATTATCGGCGCCGTTGGTGTGATCGGACCGACCCGGCTCAATTACGGGCGCGTGGTTCCGGTGGTTGATTACACGGCGCAGCTGGTCGGAAAGCTGATTTCCGGCGGTGGCAAAGGTTGAGACAAATGGCTGAGGCTAAGAAAGACGTGGCAGAAGAACTCGTGTCCGACGAAGAGCTGATCGATATTACCGATCCGGAGTCGTTGGAAGAACCCGAAGACGACAACAACGAAGAGCTTGAGGCGCTGAAAACAGAGCGCGACGAGCTGAAAGACCGTTTCATGCGGGCACTGGCGGACGCCGAGAACCTGCGCAAGCGTGGTGAACGGGATCGTCGCGATGCCGAGAAATACGGTGGCTCGAAACTGGCCCGCGATATGCTGCCGGTTTACGACAACCTCTCGCGTGCGCTGGAGGCCGTGACCGACGAACAGCGCGAAGCCAACAAGGCACTGCTGGACGGCATCGACCTGACCATGCGCGAACTGACCAATGTCTTCGGCAAACACGGGATCGAAGTGATCGCACCCCAGGTCGGCGACACGTTTGATCCGGAAATCCACGAAGCGATGTTCGAAGCACCGTTGCCCGGCACCACGAAGGGCGAGATCATTCAGGTCTCTGCTCAGGGCTTCAAACTGTTCGACCGGTTGCTTCGCGCCGCTCAGGTGGGCGTCTCGTCCAATCCCGGCTAAACAGTCCCGTGAAACGATGTTAGAAAACTCCCGCACAGTCGGGAGTTTTTCTTTTGCGGTATTTGATGTCCCTGATTTTGGCGCTCTGGCTGCCGGTGACGGTGGAGGCGCAGACTTATCCGGACTACACAGAGCTCTATGTCAATGATTTTGCGGACCTTTTACCGGATGCGGACGAGGCCCGCATCCGCGGTAAATTGCAGGAACTGCGTGATAAGAAGGGGATCGAATTCACGGTTGTGACGATCCACTCGATGCAGGACTTCGGCCATAACGGTGCGATCGAACCCTTTGCGACCGGGCTGTTCAACTACTGGGGCATCGGAGACGCGCAACGCAACGATGGTGTGATGATGCTGATCGCCCGCGCCGACCGCGAAATGAGGATCGAGGTAGGCTCGGGCTATGGCATTCATATGAACAAGCCGATGCAGGTGGTTGTTGATGGTAATGTCCTGCCATACTTCCGGCGCGACGATTATATCGGCGGCATCGACAAGGGCGTAGAAGAGGTCATTCTGGAACTAACCGGCCGCTATCCCGGCGAATATGACGCCAGCGCCGGGGAACGTGCGGTGGGTGGATTGAGCCGGTTTATCGAGGGCATCCTGAATACACTCGGTGGTTGGATTTGGGCGATTGCCGCGCCGCTTCTGTTGATCCCCGTGAACGCCTATCGCCGATGGAAACGCAACAAGCCGCGGATCTGTCTGCGGGACGGATCGGAAATGACACGTCTGGACGAAGTTTGGGACGATAACCACCTTCAGGAAGGTCAGATTAAAGAGGAAAACCTGAAAAGCGTCGACTATGACGTCTGGCAGTGCCCGACATGCGACCACGTGACGATTGAAGGCTATCGCGCTTGGTTTTC
>CAYFXM010000193.1:0-5083 GCA_964346965.1 uncultured Actibacterium sp.
TCAGACCTCGGAGCTTGGCCTTGGGGCGCGGCGGCAACAAATCACGGCCGGAAGAGCCGGAACGTAAGTGCATTGCCACTGGCGAGGTTCAGCCCAAGGCAGGGCTGATCCGCTTTGTTGTCGGTCCCGACAACGGAATCGTTCCCGATCTGGCGGGCAAGCTGCCGGGCCGGGGCATTTGGGTTACGGCCACACGCGCGGCACTGGAGCTGGCGGTCAAGAAGCGCCAGTTCGCACGCGGGGCGAAGCAGTCGGTCATGGTGCCGGATGATCTGGTAAATCAGGTCGAACGGCTTTTGACCCGCCGCGTGATTGACGGCATTTCGCTGGCTCGCAAGGCCGGCAATGCGGTCGCCGGATACGAGAAGGTCAAGGGATGGCTGGCCACCGAAGAGGCCACTGTCCTGCTGCAAGCCAGCGATGGCTCGGAGCGCGGGAAAACAAAACTACGGCCTCCGGCTGGACCGGAAAGCCACATCACCTGTCTGACGGCCCAGGAACTGGGTTTAGCTTTCGGGCGAGACCATGTAATACACGGCGCACTTGCTGCTGGTGGACTCACGCTACGTGTTGTAGAGGATGCCACCAAGCTTCAGGCGATGCGCCAGACGACGGATGGGGGAGTGTCCCCCGCGAAAGGTACGAAGACCATATGAGCGATAGCGACGGCAAAAAAACACTGGGTCTGCGCGGCGGACCTCGGTCGGGTCAGGTAAAGCAGAGCTTTAGCCACGGCCGGACCAAGAATGTGGTGGTCGAAACCAAGCGCAAGCGCGTTATGGTGCCTAAGCCGGGTGCCGGTAAGCCGGGCGCTGGCCAGGGTGGCCAGACGAAAGGCGGCAAGGCGGGGGTTTCGGACAGCGAGATGGAACGCCGCATGAAGGCATTGCAGGCCGCCAAGGCCCGCGAAGCCGACGAGGCGAAAGCCCGTGCCGACGAGGAGCGCCGCCGCGAAGAAGATCGCAAGCGTCGCCGCGAAGAGGTCGAGGCAAAAGAACGCGAAGAGCGTGATCGCGCCGAGCGAGCGCGCCAGCGTGCCGAAGAGGACGAACGCAAGCGCAAGGAGGCTGCCGAAGCCAAGAAGCGCGAAGCTGAAGAGCGTAAACGGGCCGTTCTGGGCACGAAAGGCCGCACTGCGGCCAAGAACGAGGAACGCGCCAAGTCTGCCAAACCCGCCAAAACCGAGAAAGCTGCACCGACGCCAGCAGACGCCCAAGCCGCCGAGGCCGGTGCCGCAGGCGCACGCAGCAGTGGTCCGAAGCCTTCGCCGCGTCGTGATCGCGACGGTCAGGACAAGGACCGCAACCGCGGCAAGGGCAAGGGTGGCGATGGCCGCCGCTCGGGCAAGCTGACTCTGAATCAGGCGCTGTCTGGTGGCGACGGTCGCCAGCGCTCTGTTGCGGCGATGAAACGGAAGCAGGAACGCCTGCGCCAGAAAGCCATGAGCGGCAGCAATGAGCCGCGCGAAAAGGTTGTTCGTGACGTTCAGGTGCCCGAGGCCATCGTGGTGTCGGAACTGGCCAACCGTATGGCCGAACGTGTGGCTGACGTTGTCAAAGAGCTTATGAAAATGGGCATGATGGTCACGCAGAACCAGTCGATCGATCAGGATACGGCTGAACTGATCATCGAAGAATTTGGCCACAAGATCGTCCGTGTCTCCGACGCTGACGTGGAAGACGTGATCGATTCGGTCGAGGACAAGGACGAAGACCTTGAACCGCGTCCGCCGGTCATCACCATCATGGGCCACGTTGACCACGGTAAAACCTCGCTTCTGGATGCAATCCGCGACGCGAAGGTTGTTGCTGGCGAAGCCGGTGGCATCACCCAGCACATCGGCGCCTATCAGGTGACCACCGACAGCGGCACGACCCTGTCATTCCTTGATACGCCGGGCCACGCGGCCTTTACCTCTATGCGTGCCCGTGGTGCGCAGGTGACCGATATCGTGGTTCTGGTTGTTGCAGCGGACGATGCGGTCATGCCGCAGACGATCGAAGCGATTAACCACTCGAAAGCCGCTGGCGTTCCGATGATCGTTGCGATCAACAAATGCGACAAGCCGACCGCCGATCCGATGAAGGTTCGCACCGACCTGCTGCAACACGAAGTGATCGTCGAGCAGATGTCGGGTGAGGTTCAGGACGTTGAGGTTTCCGCCCACACCGGTCAGGGTCTGGACGAGTTGCTGGAAGCCATCGCGCTTCAGTCGGAAATTCTGGAACTGAAGGCCAACCCAAGCCGCGCCGCATCCGGCGCCGTGATCGAAGCTCAGCTTGACGTGGGCCGCGGCCCTGTTGCCACCGTTCTGGTTCAGAACGGCACGCTACGCCAAGGCGATATCTTCGTCGTGGGCGAGCAGTGGGGTAAGGTCCGCGCGCTGGTCAACGACAAGGGTGACCGCGTGAAAGAAGCCGGTCCCTCGGTACCGGTCGAGGTTCTGGGTCTGAACGGCACACCCGAAGCGGGTGACGTTCTGAACGTGGTCGACACCGAAGCGCAAGCGCGCGAAATTGCCGACTACCGCATCCAGGCCGCCAAGGACAAACGCGCCGCAGCCGGTGCCGCAACCACGCTGGACCAGATGATGGCCAAGGCAAAGGCAGACGAGAACGTGGCGGAACTGCCGCTGATCGTTAAGGCCGACGTACAAGGTTCTGCCGAAGCCATTGTTCAGGCGATGGAAAAAATCGGCAACGATGAAGTGCGTGTTCGTGTCATTCACACTGGCGTCGGTGCAATCACCGAATCCGATGTTGGCCTTGCAGAAGCCTCCGGCGCTCCGGTTATGGGCTTTAACGTCCGTGCCAATGCTCCGGCCCGCAACTCTGCCAACCAGAAGGGTGTCGAAATTCGTTACTACTCGGTCATCTATGACCTTGTGGACGATGTGAAAGCTGCCGCCTCGGGTCTGCTGTCGGCCGAGATCCGCGAAAACTTCATCGGTTACGCCGAGATCAAGGAAGTCTTCAAGGTTACCGGCGTCGGCAAGGTTGCTGGCTGTATCGTCACCGAAGGCGTTGCACGCCGCTCTGCCGGTGTGCGTCTGCTGCGCGACAACGTGGTGATCCACGAAGGCACGCTGAAGACCCTGAAGCGCTTCAAGGACGAAGTGGCCGAGGTTCAGTCGGGTCAGGAATGCGGTATGGCGTTCGAGAACTACGACGATATCCGCCCCGCCGACGTGATCGAGATCTTCGAACGCGAAGAAATCGAACGCCAACTGGACTAGATGTCATCCAGATGAATTTCAAAGGGCGGTGCTTTGCACCGCCCTTTTTTGTTGAGCTCTTGATACAGTTATGTTCCTTCCAAAGGGGAGGGACTGCCGACCGGCGACGACCTGATTATCGGCAGCGGTCAATCCGGCTGCCAGATCCCCGGAATTTACCGGAGGCGGTCAGACATCGCTGGATCTGCCGAATGTGGGGGCTGTGTTGTTCACCGGCGGCTTCCGTCCGGATTTCAAATCCTGGCTTTCCGTGGCCCGAGGCTTTTGACGAGGACGGGTTTCCCTGCAATCCGATGGGGCCAGTACGGTCGTCCCAGGACTGTATTTCGTAGGAATTCACTTTCTGCGCACCGCAAGTCCGCTTTGCTTTATGGAGTCGGAGAAGACGTGACACGGATTGCACAACAGATTGTTCAGGCGTAAGAGGGAATCGCAGGAAGAATCGGGGCGAAGGTCGGCCCGGTAGCTAAGGCAGGGCCAAGGCCCGTCTTCCGCGCATCTACGACAACTGAATAACCAACTTGAAAGTCTTCCGATGGCACGGCTTTCCGCTCTTTCTGGCAATCATGCTGGCGCTCTCTATGGTTTGGGCGCCTTTGGCGTGTTTGCGACCCACGATCTGTTCATCAAGCAATTGGGTGGGGTGTATTCCCCTTTCCAAATCCTGTTCTTCGGGGCTCTGCTGAGTTTTCCCCTGATCACCATCTTCATGATCGGCGACGAAAAGCCGGGCACGCTGCGCCCCAAGCACCCTTGGTGGCTGGCCCTGCGCAGCGTGTCTGGTGCGGTCGCGGCGGTCAGCGCCTTTTACGCCTTCAGCACCCTGCCCCTGTCGCAAGTCTATGCCATCGTCTTTGCAACGCCGCTGATCATCACCGTCCTTGCGATTCCGATGTTGGGCGAAACCGTTGGCCTGCGCCGCTGGCTGGCCGTGCTTTTGGGCCTGTGCGGCGTTGTAGTGGTGGTGCAACCGGGGCAGGCAGAGCTGGAACTTGGCCACGCCACCGCACTTCTGGCCGCCTTTGCCGGAGCCCTGAACTCGGTTGTCGTTCGGAAGATCAGCAACGAGGAACGCGGCGTGGTCATGGTGCTGTATCCGATGATGACCAACCTTGTGCTGGCGGCTGTGATCCTGCCGTTCGTATATGTCGAGGTGCAGTTGGTAGATCTGGGCTATATGGCGCTGGTCTCGCTGTTTGGGCTGATTGGCATGGGGCTTCTGGTTGCGGGCTATTCCAAGGGTGACGCGATCATCGTGGCGCCGACACAGTATTCTCAGATCATCTGGGCCGTCGTCTATGGCGCGCTACTGTTCGACGAATTCCCGGATCGAAGTACCTATATCGGTACCGCGATTATTATCATGTCCGGCATCTACATCCTGCAGCGCGAAGCCACCGGCGGCGGAACAACCCAATCGCCGGTTCTGAAAACCCGCACCCGTATCGGACTGCCAGCCGCCCTGCGCGTTGGCCTGATCCTGCGGCGGCAAAGAAACCGTCGGTCAAAGAAGTGACTTTTCAGAATGAACTTTCGGGCGGGCACAAGCCATTGGCCCGACAGACGGAATGGCAATCAAGAAATGACAAAGGGCCCCGCGGGGCCCTTGTTTAATTGGTCGGAGTGAGAGGATTCGAACCTCCGGCCCCTGCCTCCCGAAGACAGTGCTAGAATGGGCAAGTCCTAAAAACAAAGGCGAAAAGCTGAAATAGCACAGAAAATGTTCCGAAACGGGACTTATTCTAGGGGCCGGCCCCAGAAACCAACTCAACCCATTTGAGGGCCATCACTGGTTTGGAAAGGAATGATCACTCAGGATTGGCTCCTACAAGGGATAACTCCATGCGG
>CAYFXM010000193.1:5202-5428 GCA_964346965.1 uncultured Actibacterium sp.
ATATTGATCTTATCAAGTTACCTAACCACCATCACTGAACAGGTCGCACGCCGCGCAAGGCGTGAGGCCGTCGAGCCCAAGGCATAGCCATCGCTTCCTGGTCTGCTCGCGCTTGTGACGATCAAATCTGCCCCAATTTCCTTGGCATATTCCGTCAGAACCACACCTGGTTTCCCGGTTAGAATCTTGCTCTCGATGTCGGGGTAAGGCTTCAAATCAGCGGCAA
>CAYFXM010000194.1:0-5400 GCA_964346965.1 uncultured Actibacterium sp.
TTCGCTCCCTGCTTGCCGAATGCCGTGTGGAAATGCCCGACGATCTTCCGCCCGTCGCAGCGGGCCTGTTCGGATATCTTGGCTATGACATGATCCGGTTGGTGGAGCATTTGCCGAATGTAAACCCCGATCCGCTTGGCCTTCCCGACGCCGTTCTCATGCGTCCAACAGTTGTCGCTGTTCTCGATGGCGTAAAGGGAGAGGTTACACTTGTCTCGCCCGCTTGGGCTGGCAGCGGTCTGTCGGCGCGCGCCGCTTACAATCAAGCCGCTGAACGGGTGATGGACGCGCTACGCGATCTTGAGCGGGCTGTGCCGGACGCGACGCGCGACCTTGGCGAGGTTGCCCCTACAGGTGAACTGCAGTCGAACTTCAGCAAGGACGGGTATCTTGCGGCCGTCGAAAAAGCCAAGGAATACATCCGCGCGGGAGACATCTTCCAAGTAGTACCGGCACAACGCTGGACCCAAGACTTTCCGCTGCCGCCATTCGCGCTCTATCGCAGCTTGCGACGCACCAACCCGTCACCCTTTATGTTCTATTTCAATTTCGGAGGGTTCCAGGTCGTCGGCGCCAGTCCCGAAATCCTTGTCCGCTTGCGCGATGGAGAGGTCACCATCCGACCGATAGCCGGAACCCGTCCACGCGGTGCAACACCGGAAGAGGATCGCGCGCTTGAGGCCGACTTATTGGCCGACAAGAAAGAACTTGCTGAACACCTGATGCTGCTCGACCTCGGCCGCAACGATGTGGGCCGGGTTGCCAAGATCGGCACTGTGCGTCCGACAGAAGAGTTCATCATCGAACGCTACAGCCACGTGATGCACATCGTCTCGAACGTTGTTGGTGAAATCCGCGACGACGAGGATGCCCTGTCTGCCCTGCTGGCGGGCCTTCCCGCCGGTACCGTTTCTGGAGCACCGAAAGTGCGCGCCATGGAAATCATCGACGAGTTGGAGCCCGAGAAACGCGGCGTCTATGGCGGCGGCGTGGGGTATTTCAGCGCAGACGGTGACATGGATATGTGTATTGCCTTGCGAACAGCCGTTGTGAAAAACGAGAAACTTTATATTCAGGCAGGCGGCGGCGTTGTGTTTGACAGCGACCCGGAGGCCGAATTTCAGGAAACGGTCAACAAGTCCAAGGCAATCCGCAAGGCGGCCGAGGATGCTGGGATGTTCGTTCGCACTGGCAACAGCTGATTGATAAGAGGGCTTTTAGCGGCTCGCTTTCAAAACAGCCGACAATGGCACCATTTGCGCTTGGTCGCTGCCCCCAGTCAGTCCCCACTCCAGAAGAGTCACGAATGTCCATGGATAAGTATGGGCAAACAGAACTGCGCTGCCGCTTTGCGTCGCGTCGAATCCAGCGCGGTCCAGCAATCTCCGCTGAGTTGCTGCGTCCTCTCCACCTGCGTCCAAAACTCGGCTAACCTCAACAACCGGAACGTCCGATCCGGCTCTGACCTGAGAGGTTGCACCTAACCCCTTTCCACCAGTTACGACGCCGTGGCCGCTGTCATCTGCAATCGCGATCAATTGCTTGACCAGCGACTGCGGGAAAGGTTTCGGCGCGGTGATGTCTGTCATCAAGGCAACCGCCACTGGAACCCGGGTCAGATACTCGCCCATCGCGATTTCCAGGTCTTTCGGGGTCGCACCTTCGGGGAGCCCTGATGCCAACAGAACGACCTCAAATCCCGCTTCGCGGTACGCGCGCGCAACCTCCACCGCATCCGGACGCACCGGATCAATCGCGAAGGTGACTGGGAAATTTACGTCTTTCCACGCCGAGATATCGACACCACCACCACCGATATCCCGAAGGACCAAGGAAACCATGGGCTTACCCACGATTATTTCCGCCGGTTCGGCGTTGACGTCCAATGCCTTACCCTCGACCTGTGCAGGCTCTTCAGGTTCAGGTTCTGTTGCAGAACCAATACTTGGCAGTCGATCAACGGCTACGTTTGGAGAGGAGATCGTCTTTCCGGGCGCTGCTTTACGCACGATGCCTTGGGGCGTGGTTGGAGCCAGCTCAGTTTCAGGTTCGACAGGCGCGGGCACTGCTGGGCTGGGCAAAACCGGATCGCTCTCCAAAGTCAACTCGGGGGACGCTGGAGAGGTCGCTTCGGGTGTCTCTGGGCTTACCGAGATATTGTCAGACACTTCGGGCATTGCCGCGCTTTGTGTATTTGCAGAGGGAGCGGAATCGTCACTGTCGGTCCGCGCAGCAACAGCCTCCGGCGCGTCCGACGCAGTGGGTTGATCGTCAAAACCAGATTTACCCGGCACCTCGACATCAGACACCACGTTGGTTTGTTGACGCGGTTCAGGCGCTTCCGGCATGGGCGTTACCGGCGCTGCAACGGGTGCGGTAGGCGCTGAGCTTTCCTCTGTGGTCGTAGGGGCTTCCTGTTCAGGTGTTACTGTTTCGGAAGACGCCACCGGCGCGGCTTCCTCAGAAACAGCATCTTGTGTCGCCGTTTCCGCGGGCGCGGTTGCGGGCTTTTCCGGCTGCGGTGTGGGCTTCATGGGCACCATGGTCGACAAGACCAACAGGAACCCGAAAGAAACCAAAAGGCCCGCGATGATGCCACTGAGAAAACCTCTGCCCATATTTGCCTCCAAAGAAGTGCCGTTGCGGCTTTTGTATCCTTGTGCGGGGTCTGTCTGCCCTTGACCCCGTTGCCATGCTCTGGGCATTTATACCGCGACCATGGCCAGCGGGTCACCCCTAATTCACGAAAGGCGCAAAAGATGCTGCTGCTGATCGATAACTACGACAGTTTCACTTATAATCTTGTCCATTATCTGGGCGAGTTGGGTGCGGATGTTCGGGTGGAGCGCAACGACTCGCTCAACGTGCAAGAGGCGATGGCCTTGAACCCAGAAGCGATCCTGCTGTCGCCCGGTCCTTGCGATCCGGCACAGGCAGGTATCTGTTTGGCGCTGACCCAAGCTGCGGCCGAAACCAAAACCCCGCTGATGGGCGTATGCCTTGGCCACCAAACGATTGGCGAGGCCTTCGGCGGCAAGGTTGTGCGCGCCGGCGAGATTGTACACGGCAAGATGGGAACGATGCATCACGACGCGACTGGCGTTTTTACCGGCCTACCCTCGCCGTTTGAAGCCACTCGCTATCATTCACTGATCGTGGAGCGTGAAAGCCTGCCCGATTGTCTTGAGGTCAACGCCTGGCTGGAAGGCGGGATGATCATGGGTTTGCGCCACAAGGAACTGCCGATCCACGGCGTACAGTTCCACCCTGAATCGATCGCCTCGGAACACGGGCACAAGCTGCTTCAAAACTTCCTTGATCTGGCCAAAGTAAAGGTGACGGCATGAGCGACGCCCTGAAACCCCTCATCGGCGCAGCCGCCGAGCGCGCCCTAACAGGCGAAGAGGCAGAGCAAGCCTTCGACATTCTATTCTCCGGTGAGGCCACACCCAGCCAGATCGGCGGGCTACTGATGGCCCTGCGGACCCGTGGCGAAACCGTGGATGAGATCGCGGGTGCAGCTTCGGCCATGCGCCGCAATTGCGTGCCGGTGAAAGCGCCTGAAGGTGCGATAGATATCGTTGGCACCGGTGGCTCGGGCAAGAAAACCCTGAACATCTCGACCGCGACCATCTTCACTGTCGCGGCCTGTGGCGTGCCGGTTGCCAAGCACGGCAACAAGGCCGCTTCGTCGCTATCCGGCGCGGCGGACGCGCTTGGCCAGATGGGCGTGAACGTCATGGTTGGCGCGAATGTGGTCGAAGAGGCGCTGCGCGAAATTGGCGTCGGCTTTATGATGGCTCCGATGCATCACCCAGCTATTCGCCATGTAATGCCCTCGCGTATCGAACTGGGCACGCGGACTGTTTTCAACATTCTTGGGCCGTTGACAAACCCCGCGGGCGTTAAACGCCAGCTGACCGGGGCCTTCTCGCGCGACTTCATCCGTCCGATGGCGGAGGTACTGGGCAAGCTTGGGTCCGAAAAGGCGTGGCTGGTGCATGGCTCGGACGGCACGGATGAAATCACCATCACCGGCGTCAGCTATGTCGCGGCGTTGGAAAACGGTACGGTCACGGATCTGGAACTGCACCCCGAAGAGGCCGGCCTACCGGTCTATCCGTTCGAGGACATCAAAGGCGGCACTGCCGAAGAGAACGGTCGTGCCTTGAAAGCCGTCCTGTCGGGCGAAAAAGGGGCCTATCGTGATTGCGTCCTGCTGAACGCCGCTGCCGCTCTGCAATTGGCCGACAAGGTCGACAACCTGAAAGACGGTGTCGCAATGGCAGCCGAAGCCATTGATAGTGGCGAGGCCATGGCCCGCATCACGGCCCTCGCAGAGATGACCGCAGGCCACTGATGCAATTCGACCTGTCGCGCCTTGGCGACTGGTCGTCGCTGCCCTTCTTTGCGGAAACCCTGCCTTCCATCGCCTCGGCGCTGGAAAACGACACCCGTAGCATTCTTCCCCCCGCACCGCAGGTTTTTTCGGCGCTGGAGCGAACACAGCCGGATCGGGTCAAGGTAATCATCCTAGGACAAGACCCCTATCCGACACCCGGCCATGCGCATGGTTTGTCCTTCTCGGTAGAACCCGAAGTGCGCCCCCTGCCCCGGTCTTTGAACAACATCTTCAAGGAACTGGCCGAGGACTTGAACCTTTACCCCACCAATGGCGACCTGCGCCCATGGGCGGACCAAGGCGTGCTGCTGTTTAACTCGGCCCTCACTGTCACTGCTGGCGAAGCAGGGGCCCACGCGAAACTCGGCTGGTCCGAACTTGTCGAGCAAGTTCTGCGGCGCCTCGATACCCGCCCCCGCGCCTGCCTCCTTTGGGGCAAACACGCGCAAAAGCTGGGGGGCCATTTGCACAACCCCGACCATTTGCGTATTGAAACCGCCCATCCCTCACCGCTTTCTGCCAGACGCGGGTTTTTCGGCTCTCGCCCCTTTTCACGGGTGAACGACTGGCTTATCGCAAGAGGGGAAACACCAATCGACTGGACCGGCACATCATGAGCGCAACCATTCTGGACAAAATCAAAGCCTATAAGCTGGAAGAGGTCGCCGCCGCCAAGGCCGCGAAACCGCTGGCCGAGATCGAGGCAGAGGCCAAAGCCGCCAGCCCGACCCGCGGCTTTGCGAATGCCTTGATCGAAGCGTCCAAGGACGGCTATGGCCTGATCGCCGAAATCAAGAAAGCCAGCCCGTCCAAAGGTCTGATCCGCGAGGATTTCAATCCACCGGTACTGGCCAAAGCCTATGAAGACGGCGGCGCGACTTGCCTGTCGGTTCTGACCGACACGCCGTCCTTCCAAGGCGCTCCAGAGTTCCTGACCGAGGCGCGCAACGCCGTCAGCCTGCCCGCCCTGCGCAAGGACTTCATGTACGACACCTATC
>CAYFXM010000195.1:0-5378 GCA_964346965.1 uncultured Actibacterium sp.
CTTCTGACACGCGGACGGGCTTGGCGATTCCGCATCCCCGAATGTTGCCCGAAATACGAGAGAGCTTCTCGCCCCGGATCGAGGACTTGCCGCAGATTTTCCCAGACTTCCCCCGGACGACAACCTGAGGCTGGGTTATGACGGCGCTGGCCGGGGTAATTGTCGCCTGACGGGTTGGATAAGGGCGCGCGGTCGGACGGGTAACAGAGGGGCCGACAGAAACGGGCATGACCCGAACGGTACCAGAGGACGCAAAGGTGCGGCCCGGTCGCGCTTTTGGTTGAAAACCACCGCTGCCCCGGTGAACGGGCACGAAGAAGATCGTGCGTTCGGCAACAGCGGACCGCCGTCCGGAACCCGGTCGAGGGGTCGGTCGAAAGTCTGGATTGAAAAAAACGCGAATGCGGGTCGTCTGCACCTGTAACTGCGTCGCAGGGCGTGCCGTTGGTCGAATAGAGATTTCGGGCGCCAAGGCCCAGGCCGCCTGCAAGGGCAGGATCAGGGAAAGGGAGAGGGCCAGCGCCCGGATCACCTTTGCCCTCCACGGCCAAAGTCCGGAGCATCCGTGTCCTGACCGGCCTCGATAATCCCCCGCCGGATCGCGCGTGTGCGCGTGAAATAGTCGAAGAGGTGGTCCCCATCGCCTGTGCGGATCGCCCTCTGCAATGCGAAAAGCTCTTCGGTGAACCGGCCAAGAATCTCCAGCGTCGCCTGCTTGTTATTCAGGAACACGTCGCGCCACATTGTTGGATCGCTGGCCGCGATCCGGGTAAAGTCACGAAAACCAGCGGCCGAGTATTTGATAACCTCACTATCGGTCACACGACGCAGATCGTCGGCAACACCCACCATCGTGTAGGCAATCAGGTGCGGCGCGTGGCTGGTAACCGCCAGCACCAGATCGTGGTGCTCGGCATCCATCTCTTCAACATTCGCGCCCATGCCCTCCCAAAGGCCCCGCAATTTCGCAGTGGCCGCGGGCTCTGTTCCCTCCACCGGAACCAACAGGCAGAAACGGTTGTCAAATAGCTCGGCAAAGCCAGAGCGGGGACCGGAATGCTCGGTGCCCGCCAGCGGGTGGCCCGGAATGAAATGAACATCGCCACTCAGGTGCGGTGCGACAGCATCGACTACGGCTTTCTTTACGGACCCGACGTCGGTCACCGTCGCGCCGGACTTCAGATGCGGGCCAATCTCAGCGGCGACCTTACCCATCGCACCGACCGGCACAGCCAAGACGATCAGGTCGGCGTCCTTGACGGCCTCTGCGGCTGTTTCTGTGACGCGGTCGCACAGATTGATTTCCGCCGCGATCTTCCGGGTTTCCGCCGAACGCGCGGTTCCAACAATCTCGCCCGCCAAACCGTCACGCCGCATGGCATGCGCCATGGAGCCTGCGATCAGGCCAAGGCCGATCAGGGCGACGCGGTTGTAAATTACACTCATGCCCGCGCCTCCTTGAATTGTCGGACAACGGTCGCCACGCGGCGGCAAGAGGCCTCGTCCCCAATTGTGATCCGCAGGCAATTCGGTAACTTGTAGCCCCCGACCTTTCGCACGATCAGACCTTCGGCTTTCAAGGCGGCATCACATGCCTCAGCCTCTTCCAAAGATGAAAACCGGGCCAGTACGAAATTCGCGCACGACCCATCGGCCGGCACGCCACAATCAGCCAGCTTTTCTTCAAGCCACGCGCGCATGGTGGCATTTTCAACTCGGCAGCGTTCGACATAGTCGACGTCGCGTACGGCGGCTTCAGCAGTCTGCAACTGCGCTTCACCGAGGTTGAACGGTCCGCGCAGACGATTGAGCACATCGATTACCTCGGCCGGGCCATATCCCCAGCCGACCCGCAACCCGCCCAGACCGTAGATCTTCGAAAAGGTGCGCGTCATAACGACATTGTCCCGCGCTTCGACCAGTGCGGCGGCGCCATCATAACCCTCGACATACTCGGCATAGGCTCCGTCAACGACCAGCAAGGCTTGGTCCGGCAGGCTTTCGGCCAGCCGGGTCAGTTCCGGGATATCGATCATGGTACCGGTCGGGTTCGCCGGGTTGGCGATGAAAACGAGACGGGTGCGATCGGAGCATCCCTTCAAAATCTCATCGACACTGACCACGCGATCAACCTCTGGCACCTCGACCGGGGTCGCTCCTGCGCCAAGTGCAGAGATCCGGTACATGGAAAACCCATGTTGGGTATAGATGACCTCGTCCCCCGGTCCTGCATAGGCCTGACAAAGGAAGGCGATGATCTCATCCGAGCCCACACCGCAGATCACCCGCGCCGGATCAACCCCATGCACCTCGCCAATGGCGTTGCGCAGATCGGCGTGATCGGTAGAGGGGTAGCGATGCAGGTTATGCACCGTCCGCGAGAACGCGTCCTTGGCCTTGTCGCTTGGACCGAAAGGGTTCTCGTTCGAGGAAAGCTTCACGACACTGGACACGCCCTCGACCTTGCTTTGACCGCCTTGGTACAAAGCAATGTCCATAATGCCCGGTTGAGGCGTGATTTTCATCGTCGGATCCTCCTGAGAATCTGTCTAGACGGGTGTTTGGACTCTGACCAGAGGCAATGCGCCGTGCCGCGGCAGGTGTTGCCGAAAGCGTACAGGGCGTGTGATGGGGTTGAGTCGACGGGATTAGTTCCCGCTTTTCGACACTTTGCTCTTGGCAGTCAGCCAATCCATCGCGGCCATCAATACGCCCGAGGCCACAAACGTTATATGGATCACCACGAGCTAATAGAGCGCCTGCGTATCAAGCGGTGTATCGGTCTTGCCAATCGCCATGAACTGTTTCAGCAGATGGATTGCCGATATTGCCACGATCGAGGCAATGAGCTTCATCTTCAGACCAGAGAAATCCACTGTGCCCATCCACGTAGGCCGGTCTCCGTGGTCGTTGATGTCCAGCTTCGAGACGAAGTTCTCATAGCCAGAAAACAACACGATCAGCAGAAGATTTGCGGCCAAGGTCAGGTCGATCAGCGTCAGGATCACGAGGATCGATTTCTCTGCTGTCATCGAGAAGACCTGCGGTGCGTAGTAGACCAGCTCCCGACAGAAGACGACGGTCAGCATGCCGAGGCTGATCACCAAACCAAGATACATGGGCGCCATCAGCCAGCGCGACGCGAATAGCGCCTGCTCGAACTTTGTCTCGATTGCTGGTTTGCTGCTCATCTCTCGAGTCTCCGTTAGCATCGCGAAGGCCTAATAAGGGATGCTGCAATTCCCTGCAATGCGGCATCGAGTTCGGTCGAAAAACATTGGAAAATCAAAGCGACTGGCTTGACTCGAGTCAAAGGCAGGCGGGCTTGTACGGACTAAACTACCAACCCAAAGGCATTTTCGGGAGGGGAAGATGATGAAGACGACGACGATGGTTGCGGCGGCCCTGTTTCTCGCAGCGCCGGCTCTGGCCGATACAATTACACTAGCGACAGACGCGGCCAATCCGCCCTATTCCGAGTTGACCGCCGATAAGGAAATCGTCGGCTTCGAACGGGAGCTTGGCGACGCCTTGTGTGAACGGATGCAAGCCGTGTGTGTCTGGGTCGCACTGCCCCGCAACGCGTTGCTTCCGGCATTGGCATCCGGCGAAGTCACCACGGTGATCGCGGCCTTACCGGTTGATGGAGACCACGGCGAAGGTGTCGATATGAGCATGTCTTATCTCTATCCGGATATCTATTCGATCATCGGCCCGGCCGGGGTGAAACTGGGTTTGGGCGAAGGAACAATCGGCACGCTTCCTGGTCGCGATATGTCGGATTGGGCGGCGTCCGGCGGCAGGAACCTCATTCCCTATGCCAATCTCGAAGCTGCTCTTTCCGGGGTCGAAAAGGGTGAGGTCGCCGGCGTCATCGCGCCAAAGGGAGTGATTGCCCCGATGGTCGAGGCCGAACCCGAAAAATACGCCTATGTCTACCGCGACTTTAAAGCGAGCAGCGGGCTGTCGATGGCCTTTCGCACCGACGATATCGATCTGCGCTTCGCCTTCGAAGACATGATGTTTGAAATGGGCGATGATGGATCGCTGGATGCACTGGCTATGAAATGGTTTGGCCCCGGCGTCCTAACCGGTTCCATCTCGTACTGAAAGCGCCACCCTGATTTGTCGCGAAACAGGAGATGTGGTAGTATCGCGCCGCTACTTCTTTAAAAAAATCAGGATATGACCGATGTTACTTTCTCGACACTTCGGTCGCGGTAACGCTTTGCTATTAGCAACTGCGATCGGTATTCCATTATCAGTATTTGCAGGCGGAACAACGGATGGCCGCACCGGGCCAACCATATTCGACGGCCACGCGCTTGACCATGCGATGACCGACCTGAACGACTATCTTCAAGCAAAATACGCACAGGACGAGATGCTTGCGAACCTCGACGCGGCGCCGCAGAGCGACTTCGTGACCATCGCGGCTGCCGTTAGCACCGCACCGATGGACGCCCCGTCTTCCGAAGCTGGTGCGTTTGGTTGGCAGATCACCGGCGGCAATTCTCTGGACCTGCACCTAGCGGCGTTTAACGAAGAGGTTTTAGGCCGGGGCGACGACCTGTTCATCAGGATCGCCAAAGTCGAAACCGGCAAAGCGATCGACTTCCGCGATGTCGCTTCGGATGTCTACGCCGGACAGGCCTTTGATGGGAGGATCATGAACGACCCGACACTCGAGGCCGAATTGAAGGCTCTGCACAGGGGTTTGGCGGAGTTCGAAGCTCGCGCAGAGAGGCTAGGACAAGCGGTTCCGGCGGTGACGGACGATTCCTTCGACCGCTATATTGAATCGCTCCGACTGTTCTGAGCCCAGGAAAAAAGCCCGCCAAACTGGCGGGCTTTTCTTTGAATATCTGGTGCAGCGAAGATTAGTTCTTCGCGTAGAATTCGACCACGAGGTTCGGCTCCATGATAACCGGGTACGGAACGTCCGACAGGCCCGGGGTGCGCACGAAAGTGGCAGTCATTTTCGAGTGGTCGACGTCTAGGTAATCCGGAACATCACGCTCGGGCAGCTGTGCGGCCTCCAGAACGATGGCCAGCTGCTTGGAGCGATCACGTACCTCGATCACGTCGCCCTCTTTGACGCGGTAGGACGGGATGTTGACGCGCTTACCGTTCACTTTGACGTGGGCGTGGTTCACGAACTGACGCGCAGCAAAGATGGTCGGCACGAACTTGGCGCGATAAACGACGGCGTCCAGACGACGCTCCAGCAGACCGATAAGGTTTTCACCGGTGTCGCCTTTAACACGCTCGGCTTCGGCATAGATGCGGCGGAACTGCTTCTCGGTCAGGTCGCCGTAGTAGCCTTTCAGCTTCTGCTTGGCGCGCAGCTGCAGACCGAAGTCCGACAGTTTGCCCTT
>CAYFXM010000196.1:0-5339 GCA_964346965.1 uncultured Actibacterium sp.
GCTCTGCAGCAAATACTGGACGAGAAGCCATACGCTTACCTCCCCTCGGGCTCCTTTGTTAGAGAAATATGGCTTGAATTGACAGATATCCCCTGGAAACGCGGGTGTCCAGAACCATCCGGCCGAACCTAGGTACGAGGTGGGGCCGTCTCTTGGGAAAGATCGGCCTCCAATCCTTGTTAGGGTGTGGGACGAGAGCGCCAAAGAACGTCCAGGCGCGAGAATTGCTCTAGATAACTCTGCTCTCGAACGAGGAGGTCGTCGCCGTCGCCGAGCTGCGATTCGCAAGCCGAGCCTACGACCAAAGCACCCCGCTCGAAGTCGAGGACTACCGCGTAGGGAACTTCATCCCAACCGAGCACCTGAGCCGCTACTAAAGGCGACCCGATGTGGCGCCGCCAGAGGGATATTGCAGACGCATCGAAGGACTCCAACCGCGCATCGTGAATGAAAAGAGATCTTTCGGATGTCTGCACCGAGAACGCCGTTTTCCAGCCCGCATTCTCGTCCCAGGAGATGAAAAGCGGGGAACCGTCAAACGTAAGAAGGAGCTCCCCTCCCATGTAGAAGTCCGGATCTTCAAGATCGGAGGGCGCGGCCTCATGCTTAATGCACCGATAGGAGACAGCGTGGAGGCGCTCCCTGATGCGCGGGCGAAGCGCAGCGACGACCTTGCGTTCGAGAAGCTCTGCGTTTTTCACAAGCGCATTCCCGCCGTCTAACGTATCAACCTAGGCCCACCTTATCCCCAACATGCTGTACCCATAGCCATCTCTGAAGAAGTCCAGCTTTAGCTTGCGCGCGCTATCAGCCCGCTTGCCTGACAAGGGCTCTACCCCCGTTCTCCAGGATAGCCTTCTTGTAGTCCATCGATCGCATATCCGGACATCGCATAATGGCCTCTATGAATTCGGCAGGCGGCAAGTACCGGTGTGAATTGATGTAATGGGTGATCAGCTCGGGAGCCACGTATAGAACACCGTTACCGGGGACGAAGAGATTGCTGCTTCCCATTTGGCCATCAAATTGACAGAGCTCACATTCATGGCCTCCCGCGGCAATACAAGGTTGCCAGGGGTCTTTAAGCAGTTCCCGCAAGCGCTCGAAGGTCTCTCTATCCGTCTCGCCGACTGGGTAGGGGTGATCTCTCGCCAGCCACCCCACCGCTCTCAGGTGGGTAGACGCTTCGGAGCCGAAATAATCGATAGGAGAAAGATCTTCGTACCAAGACATCTTGCATCCGTCAGCCAACGTTTGTGGTCACCGACCTGCGAAGTCACGGCTAAGCCCGTTTAAGAAAGGCTCGCTGCATCGCATAGCTGGGCGTTTTGCCGGACTTACCACTCACTACCAATTACCGCAAAAAATATCCACGGCAGACCATACCCGTCTATGACATAAAGACACAACAACAGCACGCCCAGCGCGGTTGACGCTAGCATGAGTGTCGCGGCGAAAGCGATAAATACACCCCCTATTACAGGAAGGCCTGAAGTTGATCGGAATCCGTCCAAGTTGCCGTGTCTTCTTTTGTGTCGCCACGGGTTGACGAACGACAGATAGAAGTTCCAGACACAAACCAGCAGAGAAACTAAGACACATACAATTCCGGCCACCATCTTCCCTGGCATGGGCAGCCAAGCAAGTAGATCCATTCCCATAAAGTGTCGCAACACAACTACCGTTGGGATGCTAATCCCAACGACCAAGAAAAGAATTGCAACAGTGCAGTCTATCCGCGACCAGGCCATACCGTTAGTACTACGCGATGCGCTTTTGGGGATGTCCAACGCCCAAGCTCAGCGGCCGGGCTCAATGCGCCCCTTGCAGCTGGTGGTTCGGCAAGAAATCGGCCAAGGAAATGGTCTCCTGTGTACCTCTACAGCTGCTCTCTTAAGAAAATATAGCGCAAATTGAAGGGGGTCCTCGTAAAACACATGCGAGCAGAATAATGCTCATACCGACCGAAAGGTGCGATAGAATCGACAAGCGTTAGGCAGTGCGCTCGCCATTGCCTTCGATCACCGGAGAGTGATACCCAACCCCCTAGGGAGGACAGTTCGATGCCAGAGATCACGATCGAGACTCAAGACGGACGCTTCAGCGCCTATCTCGCGAAACCCGTCTCCGGCGACGGACCTGGGATCGTCCTAATCCAGGAGATCTTCGGGATTAATAAGGTAATGCGCGACATTGCGGACGCTCACGCCAGCCAGGGTTATTTCGTGCTCGCGCCCGATCTTTTTTGGCGCCAGGAACCTGGCGTTCAGCTCACGGACCAGACCGATGCCGAGTGGGCACGGGCACGCAGCCTTATGCAGGGTTTTGACCAGAACAAGGGAATCGGGGACCTGATCGCGACGCTGAGGGCGCTACGCACGAGCCAAGGCTGCACGGGAAAGGTGGGAACGGTGGGTTATTGCTTGGGCGGAAGGCTTGCCTACCTCATGGCGACGCGCTCAGATGCCGATTGCAGCGTGAGCTACTACGGCGTCGGTATTCAGGATTTCCTCGATGAGGCGAAAAACATCAAGCGACCGCTGATGCTCCACATCGCTGAGGAGGACCAGTTCGTGCCTAAGGAAGCACAGGCCAAGGTCAAGGCCCACTTACAAGCTCACCCGCAAGTAACGATCCACAGCTATCCCGGCGCGGACCATGCCTTCGCCCGCGTAGGCGGGAAGCACTACGACAAGAGCGCGGCCGATAGCGCCAATCAACGCACGGCAGCATTTTTCAAGAAACATCTAGGCTAATAAGCTTCACCACAGAGATCGCAGAGAGAATCGAGGTTTGAGGCGAATGCAAACGGTACCAAAGCTTACGCTCGACGACGCCCGTGTCATCATGCAAGCGGCGGAGAAGAAGGCGCGCGAGATCGATGTGGATATGGACATCGCCATCACCGACGACAGCGGCCACTTGCTCATGTTCCATCGCATGGACAATGCCAGAATCACCAGCATCGACATCGCCATTAGCAAGGCATATACCGCCTCTGCAGCGCGCAAGTCGACGCGCGAATACGGCGAAACGAGCGGCCCGGGTGGACCTTCCTACGGCATCCAGGTCAGTAATCAGGGACGTTTCATGATTTTTGCCGGCGGTCTGCCGATCTTTGTCGACGGACAGATCGTCGGCGGTGTCGGCTGTAGCTCGGGTCATCCTGACCAGGATGAAACCGTGGCGCAGGCTGGCATCGATGCACTACTAAGAACGTTGAAGACCTAGATTCATGACGACGTGAGTTCATGACAGCGGACCTGAGCACGTGGGTCGGACGTAAACGCACAGAACGAGACATCATCGCGTCTAGCCAGGCGATGGCCATGGCGGCTACGTTGGATCTCGAACCCGAGGCATATCGCGAAGGCGCGGTGCTGCCGGAGTTCTGGCACTGGATTTACTTCCGCCACCCGGTACGACGCTCGCGCCTAGGCGAGGACGGGCACGAGCTACGCGGCGATTTTCTACCGCCGGTCGATTTGCCGCGGCGGATGTGGGCCGGTGGGCGCCTGCAGTTTCACAAGCCGATCACGATCGGTGAGAACATAGAACGTACTTCGGAGATCCTCTCTGTTGAGGAAAAACGCGGGCGCAGTGGCGATCTGGTGCTCGTGACCGTAAGACATACCTTGAGTACCGTCGGCGGACCTTGCGTCGACGAAGAACAAGACCTCGTGTACTGCGAGATTCCTCCGCCCGGTCAGCCGCCGCGCCAACAATCAGCGCTTCCCGCGGATGTGGACTGGAAGGACAGCTTCATGCCCGATGCGGTCACGTTATTTCGCTACTCGGCACTTATGTTCAATGCGCACCGTATTCATTTCGACCACCCCTTTACCACCGAAGTGGAAGGCTATCGCGGACTGGTCGTCCACGGACCCCTGACCGCGACGCTGTTGCTTGAGGCCGCCAAGCGCCACTCGCAGCGGCAACTGCGTACCTACCGCTATCGCGGCGTGGCGCCATTGTTCAACGACGAGCTAGTGATCCTTGCCGGCAAAACGCTAAGCGCAGCCAATCAGACCGAGTTGTGGGCGGCCGGGCCTGCCGGCACGATCGCCATGCAGGCGTTGGCGAACTGGCACCCGTAAGCGCGCTCGCGTGTAGTGCGCTCATTCCGTCAACACGACCACCTGTTCACTGGCGAGACTCAAGCTCACGTCGGCCCCGACGGGAAACGGCGGCACGCCGCGCTGGTGAGCATCATCGACCAGAATCATATTATGACCTGCCGACACCGAGTACCGAACCATGCTGCCGAGAAATTCACGGTGCTGCACCACGCCCTTTATCTCGACGCCTGACTGTGGTGGCGAATCAGCTTGCGCTCGTATGGTCACGTTTTGCGGGCGAAAGACAATACTGTGCTCGCGCGCCTGCCTGTCCTTGATCGTCTGCAACTGTGCGGTATCCAGCGGAACTGCAATACCATCCGGTGAACGGAAGATCGTCTGGCCGTTTTCGGATGACAGTGATCCGTCGATGACGTTGGCGGTGCCGAGGAAGTTGGCAACGAATCGATTGGCCGGACTGTCGTAGAGCTCCGCGGGCGTTCCCACTTGCTGAATCACGCCCGCATCCATGACAGCGATACGGTCAGCAGTCGTGTTCGCTTCCTCTTGGTCGTGGGTAACGAAGATCGTCGTCAGTGCAAGCTTGCGCTGCAACTCCAACAACTCTTGACGCATCTGGATGCGGAGCTTGGCATCGAGATTCGATAACGGCTCATCAAGCAGCAATACCTGCGGTTCGACGACGATCGTGCGCGCCAGCGCCACACGTTGTTGCTGACCGCCCGACAGCTGCGAGGGACGGCGTCCGGCAAGCTCCAGCAAGCTCACGAGCTCAAGCGCGGCGTCGACGCGGCGATGGATCTCCGGTTTCGGCAAACGACGTTCTTCGAGCCCGAAAGCAACATTCCTGCGTACGGTCATGTGCGGCCAGAGCGCGTAACTCTGGAACACCATACCCACGTTACGTTTCCACGGCGGCAGCGCGCTGACATCCACGCCGCCGATCTTGATCTGCCCTGTCTGGGCCTTGCCAAAGCCGGCAATCAATCGCAGCAGTGTCGTCTTGCCGCAACCCGAGGGGCCGAGAAAGGTAAAGAACTCGCCCGGTTCGATCTCAAGCGATACGTCTTTCAAGACATGGTTGTTGCCGAAATAGAGATTGACGTTCTCTATGCTGACACCAGCAGCGCCCTGACCGAGTTTGCTCGCATCCTCCGTCATCCCTACCTTCTTCTAATATTCATCCGCAAGCCCGCGCGCTTTCTGGCCGCGTTCGATGACCCGGTGCGAAAGATAGGTCGCGATGCCGACGATCAAGAC
>CAYFXM010000197.1:0-5326 GCA_964346965.1 uncultured Actibacterium sp.
AAGCTGCTCACCATGATCGAGTGAGCATCAGCAACATGAACACAGAAAGCCCCGCCCATTCGGCGGGGCTTTTTTCTTTTACATCAGCTATTTGTAGAATTTATTCCCGCGCAACCGCTGTATGCCAATGTATTCCGCTAACCTAATGTTTTTCCATGGTAATTCGTGATTTCTTTGCTAAAAGGGGCGAATTCAAAAAGCGGACGACCAATGGAAAAACTGATCGACCACCCGAGCCGGTTCATTACGCGTAACGAGCTTCACGCTCGGCCTTTTCCCGTTCAGGCTTCACCGGGCCGCGCGATCTGCCTCGCGCTGAAACCGGCTGAAGACGCGCCGGATGAAGAGCAACTCAAGTCGCTTATCCGCCTTCTGGATCGTTACGGGGCCGCACATCCCGTGCCTGAGGCCAAGCATTACAGCGGCGAACTCGGCAAGTTCAGACTGAAATGGGAGCGGCATACCGAGTTCGTCACCTACACAGTCTTTTTCGATGGAGAATCCGCTCGACCGTTCGATCCGACAGATTTCGAAGTGTTCCCGGACGAGTGGGTAAATACACTTTATGCGACCTGCATTACATCAGTGCAGGTTCATATCGCGCCCTTCAGCGAAGGCTCTACAGATGCCAAGCTCGCAGACTGGTTTCAATCGGAAAGCCTCGCAACCTCGATGGTGCTTGACGGCAGCGCGCAGATCGCAAGTGACTTTCGTATCAACGGAAACGGAAATGCCCGCTTCGCCCTGTTTACTGCACCTGGGACCGGAGAGCAGCGGATCGGACGAGTGATACAGCGGATTTGCGAAATAGAGATATATACTTCCATGGCGATGCTGGGGCTTTCGAAGGCCCGGCATCTGGCGCCACGTATGAACGAATTGGAAGAGCAGCTAACGGTTCTCGTCGCGCAATTGCCGGACAGCCAGATTGACCCGGAGCAGTCGCTCGAGGCGCTCCTGTCGATCTCGGCGGAATTGGAGGCAATGCAGGCAGGAGCAGCATTCCGTTTCAGCGGGACTACGGCCTATGAGGCGATCGTCAATCAGCGCATACAGGTTCTTCGGGAAGAGCGTATTGGTGGCCGTCAGACACTGGCCGAGTTCATGATGCGCCGGTTTGATCCGGCGATGCGCACCGTGCAGTCCACCCAACGCCGCCTGTCTGACATGACAGCACGTGCGGGCCGAGCGGGTCAGCTGTTGCGGACACAGGTGGATGTGGCGCGGTCGGAACAGAACCAGAAGCTGCTGGAAAGCATGGATCGCCGAGCCGACCTGCAACTGCGCCTTCAGCAGACGGTTGAAGGGCTGTCGGTCGTTGCCATCAGCTACTACGCTGTGTCCTTGGCGACGTATCTGCTGTACCCGCTGACGCAGGGGCTGGATATCTCAAAGGGAATGCTGACGGCGGCCGTTACCCTGCCAATTATTTTCGCGGTATGGTGGATGGTGCGCCGGATTAAGCACTCGGTTCACTAGGAATTGCGCGGCTACTTGCTTGACGCCCTGAGGTGCCGGTAGCACTTTGGGCCGGTACTCAATCGGATAGCGAGAATGACGCGCACCCTTTCCCCCCGAGAGCTTCTGGACAAGCTGGTGTCCTACCCAACTGTCAGCCGTGACACCAACCAGCCGCTTGTTGACTGGCTGGAAGAGTATCTGGTTTCACATGGTATCGCTCCGGTTCGCGCGCCGAGCCCCTGTGGTGAGAAGGTGGCGCTTTATGCGCATGTGGGGCCAGAGGTCGAGGGGGCCGTGGTCCTGTCTGGGCACACCGACGTGGTACCGGTGGATGGGCAACCGTGGGACACCAACCCGTTCGAAGTTGTCGAGAAAGACGGCAAGCTTTTCGGACGTGGAACCTGCGACATGAAAGGGTTCGACGCGCTGGCAATCTGGGCGTTGGTCGAGGCCCGCAAGATGGATCTTCAGCGCCCGCTGCAACTGGCCCTGTCCTATGACGAGGAACTTGGCTGCATTGGCGCACCCGCACTGATCGAACATATGCTTGGTCACGGAACGCCCCGCGGTCAGACGGTGTTGGTCGGTGAACCGTCGATGATGAAAGTGGTCACCGGTCACAAGGGCATGGGAGGTTTCAAGGTCCATGTCCGGGGACATGAGGTGCATTCTTCACTGTTGCCTTACGGCGTTTCCGCCACGATGGAGGCTGGACGGCTGATCCAATGGGCTAACGAGCGTAACGAGGAGAACGCCGCCAAGACCCCGTCCGAGGTTGCGGCGACTTTTGATCCACCGTTTACAACTTTGCATATGGGCGTGGTGAATGGCGGTACCGCGGGGAATATCACCGCGCTCGATTGCCATTTCACCTTTGACTACCGCTGTGTGCCGGGCGAAACCACGACCCAATGGGGGGAGGCTTTCGTCGGCGAGGTTGAGAAAATCCGCTCGCGGATCAAATCGATCCAACCGGCTGCGGATGTTCACCTTGTTCCCAAGTTCGATATTCCCGCGCTTGTACCTGAGCCGAATGGCGAGGCCGAAGCTCTGGCGCGTAAGCTGACCGGTGACAACGCCAGCCATGTGGTCAGCTATGCGACCGAGGCGGGGCAGTTCCAGCAAGCAGGCTATTCCGCTGTAGTTTGTGGGCCGGGCAGTATCGAGCAAGCGCACCAGCCGAACGAGTATCTCTCGGTCGAACAGTTCGAGGCGGGGCAGGACTTCATGCGGTCGCTACTCGCGACGTTGCAATAGCATTTCACCGGCTTTTACTGGCCATTTCCCCAAAGGCGCGCTAACTGGCAAGGAACACCGAAAGGCAGGCTATGACCCAAGCATCCGAATTCGCCCACGCGTTGTCCTCGACCGAAGAGATCATCGAGGAAGCCCGTCAGGGCCGTATGGTTATCCTCGTCGACCACGAGGACCGTGAGAACGAGGGCGACCTGGTGATCCCCGCCGAATTCGCGGATGCGGATGCCATCAATTTCATGGCGACCCACGGTCGTGGTCTGATCTGCCTGCCCATGAGCCGAGAACGCTGCGATGCGCTGCAATTGCCGATGATGGCGGTCACCAATTCCTCGCGCCACGAAACACCATTCACAGTGTCAATCGAAGCGCGTGAAGGAGTTGATACCGGTATTTCTGCGCCTGACAGGGCGAGGACCATTGCCGTCGCCATCGACGAAGATATGACGGGTGCCGATTTGGCCACACCGGGCCATATCTTTCCTCTGAAGGCGCGCGACGGTGGCGTGCTGATCCGCGCAGGCCATACCGAGGCCGCGGTGGACCTGTCGCGTCTGGCGGGCCTGAAACCCGCCGGTGTCATCTGCGAGATCATGAATGAAGACGGCACAATGGCGCGTCTGCCTGAGCTTGTTGAGTACTCGAAGAAACACGGTCTGAAGATCGGTACGATCTCGGACCTGATCGCCTATCGCAACCGCCACGACCATCTGGTCAAAGAGACGCGTTCGCAAACGGTTCAGTCTGTCCACGGAGGCGAATGGACCATGCGCGTTTTCACCGAGCAGACCGGTGGGGTCGAGCATATCGTGCTGACCAAGGGCGACATTACCACCCCAGAGCCGGTGCTGATCCGCACCCACGTTGTACGTGCGTTGGAAGATGTTCTGGGTATCGGCGTCGAGCGTGCCGGAGAACTTGGTACTGCAATGGAAATCATCGCAGAAGAGGGTCGTGGCACGATCTGTCTGTTCCGTGAACCGCAGCCCAAACTGACACGCGACGATGAAGAAGGCCCTCGGACTATCAAGCACACCGGCCTTGGCGCACAGATTCTCTCAGCCATGGGGCTGCATGAACTTGTGCTGCTGACCAACTCGCCGCAAACAAAATATGTGGGACTCGATGCCTATGATCTAAGCATCGTCGGAACCCGCCCGATTACGAAGGATTGATCCATGGCCGGAGCCTCGCATTACACCCCGCCGCGTCCTGAATTCGACAAGCCCGTGAAGGTGCTGATCGTCGTGTCGCCATATTACAAGGACATCGCCGACAACATGGTGGAAGGCGCTGTGGCCGAACTGGAAGCGGCAGGCGCGTGGCACGAGATTGTCGAGGTGCCCGGTGCCTTGGAAATTCCCGCCGCCATCGCGACCGCCCATCGCATGTCGAACTTCGACGGCTATGTCGCGCTCGGCTGCGTGATCCGGGGCGAGACCACCCACTATGACACAGTCTGTAACGACAGCTCGCGGGGCCTGACCTTGCTAGGCTTGCAGGGTGCTTGTCTTGGCAACGGCATCCTGACGGTCGAGAACCAAGAGCAGGCAGAAGTCCGTGCTGACCCCAAAGGGCAAAATAAAGGGGGCGGAGCGGCCGCTGCGGCCTTGCACCTGATCGCACTTTCGCGCAAATGGGGCGCCCAGACCAAAGGCGTTGGCTTCAAGCCCGCCGCGGAAGAGATCAAACTGGCCGGAGAGGCCGAAGGAACGCCCACCGCATGACCCGCGAAGACAAGCGCCAAATGAAATCCGCCGCCCGGCTGTATGCCGTGCAGGCTCTGTTCCAGATGGAGCACTCGGACCTATCCATCGACGCGGTCCGCAAGGAATTCGAAACCCATCGTTTTGGCGCAGAATACGATGAATATGAGATGGCTGAGGGCAACGTGAACCTCTTCCGCGCCATTCTTGAGAATGCCGTCAACTGGCAGGCCAAGATCGACCAGATGACAGACCGCGCGTTGGTTGCCAAATGGCCGATCGACCGGATCGACCCGACCATCCGCGCACTGTTCCGCGCCGCAGGGGCCGAGCTGGTTGCGGCTGAGGTTCCGCCGAAAGTGGTCATCAATGAGTTCGTGGATGTGGCAAAGGCCTTCTTCCCCGAAGGCCGCGAGCCGAAGTTCGTCAACGCCGTGCTCGACCACATGGCGCGCGAAGCACAACCCGACGCATTCTGATCTTAGTTCAGGGTTAAATCCGCCCAGACGGGCAGGTGGTCTGACGCACGCCGCGCTTCGGCGGTTTCGTCGACCCCAGCATCATAGAGCGAGAAGGCTTCGCAATGACCGATCCGGTCCAGCCCTGCGACGGGTCGGGAAGCGTGGAAGCTGCGACCGGGCGAATGAAGGGTAAAGTCAGCTCCCAGAGCTTCGAACCCCGCTGAAGCGGACCATTCGTTCATGTCGCCCGCAATTACGGTTGGAAGTGGCGCCATGGTTTCGAGTTCCTGCCGCAGGTGGTGAAGCTGCCGGTTTCGATGCTTCCGCATCAGCCCAAGGTGAGTGGCCACGATGCGGATCGGCTGGTCATCAACTTCGATCTCGGCAATCGCGGCGCCACGTGGTTCCAGCCCGGGCAGGTGCAGTCGCTCGACGCGCCGAACC
>CAYFXM010000198.1:0-5295 GCA_964346965.1 uncultured Actibacterium sp.
AAAGCGGTGGCGTCATCCTTGAAATACTGGACCAAAGTCCCCGGTTCGGGGCCTTCGTACAGGATCTTTGCCTTGCCTTCGTATACCTTCTTGCGACGGGCCATGCTCTCTCCAACGCGGATAGGCCGGGAATCAAGCGCCCCGGCGGGTTGAGCTGCTCTTTACGCCTTGCGGCAACGCAGAGCAAGTTTTGGCAGAAAACGCTTTTGCTGCACTTGAGGCCGCCCGCGAGTTCTGCAAAACTCTTTTTGACACTATCCATTAGGGGATCAACTGATGACCACCTTCGACGATCGCGAAAAGGCCTTCGAAAACAAATTTGCCCATGACGAAGAAATGAAATTCAAGGCAGAGGCCCGCGCCAACAAACTGCTTGGCCTGTGGGCCGCAGAGCTTCTGGGAAAATCCGGTGACGAGGCCGAGGAGTATGCCAAATCCATCGTCCTGTCGGATTTCGAGGAAGCCGGTCGCGAAGACGTCTTCCGCAAGGTCTCTGGCGATCTTGGCGACAAGGCGGACGAGGCCACCATTCGTGCGCAAATGGCCGAATCCTCGGCTGTTGCTAAAGAGCAGATCATGAACGAAGTCTGATCCTCTTCACATCCAAATTTATAGAGCGGCGCTTCAATATGAACGCCGCTCATATTTTTCTTAGCGAATTTGCATTTGCCTATTATTCCCATTCATGGCATCCGGCGCCGTGAACCTACCCCTGTTCCTGAAGGATTGATCCCATGAGCGATGCTCTGTCCCGTCTGTTGGAAACCCGTGACTGGCTGCTGGCCGATGGTGCGACCGGGACGAACCTGTTCAACATGGGGCTCAGCTCTGGCGATGCGCCGGAACTGTGGAACGTGGATGAGCCTGCGAAGATCAAGAAGCTTTACAGTGGTGCCGTCGATGCGGGGTCAGACCTGTTTTTGACCAACTCTTTCGGCGGGAACGCCTCGCGCTTGAAGCTGCACAACGCTGAAAGCCGCGTGCGCGAACTGAACATCGCCGCCGCTGAACTTGGCCGAGGCGTCGCCGATGCCTGCGACCGCGAAATCATCGTTGCTGGATCCGTCGGCCCGACCGGTGAAATCATGGAACCGATGGGCACCCTGTCCTTCGACGGCGCAGTTGAAATGTTCCACGAACAGGCTGAAGCCTTGAAAGAAGGTGGCGTAGACGTTCTGTGGGTTGAAACCATCTCGGCGCCCGAAGAGTTCAAAGCCGCCGCCAAAGCCTTCGCCATGGCTGACATGCCGTGGTGTGGCACCATGAGCTTCGACACCGCCGGTCGTACCATGATGGGTGTGACCTCGGCCGACATGGCCGCGCTGGTCGAAAAGCTGGACAACCCGCCGATCGCATATGGTGCAAACTGTGGTGTCGGCGCATCCGACCTGCTGCGCACCGCTTTGGGCTTCGTGGCGTCCGGTTCAGAACGCCCGCTGATCGCTAAGGGCAACGCGGGTATCCCGAAATACCACGACGGCCACATCCATTATGACGGCACGCCCGAGTTGATGGCTGATTACGCCTGCCTTGCTCGCGACTGCGGCGTAGCGATCATCGGCGGCTGCTGTGGCACTATGCCGGAACACCTTGTCGCTATGCGCGCGGCATTGGAGACCCGCCCGAAAGGCGAGCGTCCGACTCTGGAAGAAATCACCGAAAAGCTTGGTGGATTCTCCTCCGCCAGCGATGGCACCGGCGATGATGCCGCACCTGCCCGCACCCGTCGCCGCCGTCGCGGATAAGTAAAGGAACGCCAAGATGTCTGAAGAAGAAGACGATATCATCCTGTCGGAACTTCCCGATGACGAGCTTGTCCCTCAGATGCAAGACGACCTGTATGACGGTTTGGACGAAGAGGTCGTAGAAGGCGTCAACATTCTGCTGGAGCGTGGATGGGTGCCCTATGACATTCTGACCAAGGCTTTGGTTGGTGGCATGACCGTTGTGGGCAACGACTTCCGCGATGGTATCCTGTTTGTCCCCGAAGTTTTGATGGCTGCCAAAGCCATGAAGGCCGGCATGGCGATTCTGAAGCCACTGCTGGCCGACACCGGCGCGCCGCGTATGGGCAAGATGGTCATCGGCACCGTCAAAGGCGACATCCACGACATCGGCCAAAACCTTGTCACAATGATGATGGAAGGCGCGGGATTCGAGGTGATGAACATCGGCATCAACAACTCGGCCGAAGAATATATCGCTGCGCTGAAAGAGTTCGACGCCGACATTCTCGGCATGTCTGCCCTCCTGACCACCACGATGCCCTATATGAAAACTGTGATCGAAGAGTTGGTCACACAGGGCAAACGCGACGACTATATTGTCATGATCGGAGGCGCTCCGCTGAACGAGGAATTCGGCAATGCCATTGGCGCGGATGCTTATTGCAAGGACGCCGCCGTTGCCGTCGAAACAGCTAAAGAACTGATCGCGGCGCGAGCGGCTGGCTGATCTGTGACCGGTTGCCCTATTGCATAAGGGGCAACCTTTCCCCACCTTGAAAGATCTAACCAGTCGGGTATCCGAATGCCTCTTTCACGTCTTCTTGCCATTATCGCCATTGTTTTAGTCGCCGGTGCGGTCTCTGTTTGGGTTGCTTCAGAAACCGACAGCATGTGGTCCGGGCTGATTCCGGTTGCGCTGACTGCGGCCGTGTTGATCCGCCTGTTCCGTCGGTGAAATGGAGCTCGACGACCAAACCCTGACATCAGACGGACTGGCCCCGCGCGGTGGCAAGCGGATTCTGTTGCTGGCCTGTGGCGCCTTGGCTAAAGAAATCCTGGACCTGATCAACGCGAATGGCTGGGATCATATGGATCTTCAATGCCTGCCTGCCATCCTTCATAATACTCCAGCGGACATACCGTTTGCTGTCGAGCAAGCTGTACAAAGGAATCGCAGCGCGTATGACGAGATTTTCGTTGTCTACGGAGACTGTGGGACAGGCGGGCTGCTTCAACAGAAATGCGACGAATTGGGCGTGACTATGATGCCCGGCCCACATTGCTATGCCTTCTTCGACGGGGTTGAACGCTTTTCTGGCCGAGACGAGATGACGTCGTTCTACTTGACGGATTTTTTGGTTCGGCAGTTTGAAACCTTCGTCTGGCGACCGCTTGGTCTAGATCGATATCCGGATCTCCGGGACACTTACTTCGGAAATTACACGCAGCTTGTGTATCTGGCTCAGACCGACGATCCAAACCTAACGAAGGTCGCCGCACAACACGCTGAAAAATTGGGGCTATCTTTTGTTCGGAGATTCACCGGATACGGTGATCTGACGGAAAGACTTTCCGCTCTTTCCGCGCCAGAATGATACCTCAGACCGCTGAAGCCACCTGACGAATACGCTCCACCATTGCGCGCAATCCGTTCGAACGCTGTGCTGAAAGGTGGTCGTGCAGACCGAGGCGCGCAAGCTCGGCCGGCGCGTCGGTGGCAAGTACATCAGAGACCGTCTGACCCGAATACAGCGCCTTCAGAACAGCAATCAACCCACGCACAATCATTGCGTCACTATCGCCCCGAAACCGGAAGATGGCCGAGCCGCCTTCACCTTCGATCTCGGGCACGAGCCAGACCTGGCTGGCACAGCCGTCGACCTTTGTCGCTGGCACGCGCAACGCTTCTTCCAACGGATCCATACCTTTGCCCATGTCGATGACGGTGCGATAACGGTCTTCCCAGTCATCCAGGAATTCAAACGTGTCGACAATGTCTTCAAAGGCTGCGCTGGCCATTGCGGGTCCTCTTGTTGCTGATCATCGACCTAGGACTTTGTCGCGAAAAGGTCCAGCCCTTGAAAGTGAACGGCTTTTCAACGCGCGCGGTTTCGGCTAACTCCTTGGGTAAGGATCAAAGGAGTTCCTATGTCGCGTATCTCGTTGCTGGCCATTCTCTCGGTAGCCCTTCTGACCTCTGCATGCTCTAGTCGGCTGAACCCGCTGAACTGGTTCGGGCGAGATCGAAGCGAAGCGGTGAGATACGTGGAGCAGGCCCCGGGTGGCGTTATCGATGAACGCCCACTTGTGGCACAGATTCTCAGCCTGCGGGTGGATCGTGCGCCCGGCGGCGCGATCATTCACGCTGTTGCTGTGCCGCCAACCCAAGGCTATTGGGAGCCTGCATTGCTGGTTGAAAACAACGGTCGCGCGGTAGAGGGTGTTCTATCGTTCCAGTTCCGCGCATCTCAACCGCTACGCCGTGCCGCGCAAGGCAACCAGCCGTCGCGTGAAATCACAGCAGGCGTGTATCTGACCGATCAGCAATTGGCCGGCGTGCGGACTATTATCGTTCGTGGCGCGCAAAACCTGCGCAGCGTTCGCCGTTAAAGCTCGACGACCTCAACCTTGGAGCCATTGGCGCGAAGGGCCAATTCGCCGTCGCACAGGCGAAGCGCGTCGTTGCCAAACACTTCCGCTCGCCATCCTTTGAGCGCGCCACCATTGCGGAGACCCGCAGCTATCTTATCAAGCTCGGCAGATGTCGCGATCAGTTTCTGGGCCACACCAGCTCTCTCGGCTTTGGCTTTCAACAGCACCCGCAACAGGTCGGCCAACGCTGGATTGACCTGAAGTTTGTCATTCTTTTGCTCGGCTTTTGGATAGTCCTCGGGCTTCATCTCGGCGGCGGCTCTCACCGCAGCCAGAATACCCTCTGCGATTTCGCCTTTTCTCGCTTCACGCAGCAAAAGGCGCGATCGGCCAAGATCCTGAGGCGACTGAGGTTTGGTCGAAGCCAATTCCAGCATCGCGTCATCCTTAAACACCCGCGACCGGGGAATATTGCGCGATTGAGCATATCCCTCGCGGAACCTAGCGAGCTCTTTCACAACGGCAAGGAACTTACCTGAATTGGTCCGCGTCTTGACCCGGCGCCAGGCTTCGTGGGGCTCAACGATATAGGTATCTGAGTTTGTCAGAACCTTAAGTTCTTCCTCTACCCAATTGTGTCTATTTGATTTTTCCAGCTCAGATTCAAGGAACTCATAGATTACGCGCAGATGCGTCACGTCGGCTAGAGCATAGTTTTTCTGCGCTTCGGTCAACGGACGGCGTGACCAATCTGTAAAGCGAGAGGTCTTATCCAACGACTGGCGGGCGATCTTGCGAACCAGCGTCTCATAGCCCACCTGCTCTCCGAATCCACAAACCATTGCAGCGACTTGGGTGTCAAACAACGGCATCGGAAAGACGCCGCCTTCCAGGAAGAAAATCTCCAGATCCTGACGCGCCGCGTGAAAGACTTTAACGACGTTGGTATCGCCGAATAGTTCATAAAGTGGATCCA
>CAYFXM010000199.1:0-1864 GCA_964346965.1 uncultured Actibacterium sp.
TGGCGGACATGGACAGCACCATGATCCAGCAGGAATGCATCGACGAACTGGCCGATGAGGCTGGTGTCGGCGAGCGGGTCAAAGACATCACCGCCCGCGCCATGAATGGCGAGTTAGACTTTGAAGGCGCACTGACCGAACGCGTCGGCCTGCTGGAAGGTCTTAACGAGGACGTCATCGACCACGTGCTAAACACCCGCATCGAACTGATGCCCGGCGGCAAGGAACTGCTGGCCACCATGAAGGCAAACGGAGCCTATGCGGCGCTGGTCTCGGGCGGCTTCACGGCCTTCACCGCCAAGGTCGCTGCGACTTTGGGTTTTGACGAGAACCGCGCGAATACCCTACTGGCCACCGGTGGCAAGCTGACTGGCAAAGTACAAATGCCGATCCTTGGCCGCGAAGCCAAGGTCGAGGCGCTGCACCAGATCAGCGAACGCCTTGGCATCACCAAAGAAGACGTGATGGCCGTTGGCGACGGGGCGAATGACCTTGGCATGCTGGGACTGGCTGGGTCGGGCGTTGCGCTGCACGCCAAGCCTTCGGTCGCGGCGGAATGTGACATCCGCATCAACCATGGCGACCTGACGGCTCTGCTCTACCTGCAAGGCTACGCGAAAGCAGACTTCGCCTAAGGCCCATGCTGGAGGTCGCGCCCGACATCCTTGCCTTACTTCTGGCGGCGGCCTTCTTTGCGGGCTTCGTCGATGCCATCGCGGGCGGCGGCGGTCTGATCACCGTTCCCGCCCTTTTGCTTGCTGGCGGAACCCCGTTGCAGGCGCTGTCGACCAACAAGGTACAGGGGCTTTTCGGAGCGGGCACCGCAGCACTGGCCTATGCGAGGGGCGGCCATGTCGATTTGCGCAAGCAACTTTTGCCCGCCACGATCTCTTTCTTCGCAGCCTTTGGTGGCGCGCTCTTGATTTCGGTTCTGCCAAGCCAGTTCATCCGGCTGATCCTGCCCATCCTTCTCATCGCCGTTGCGCTTTATTTCCTGCTCCAGAAAGGGCTGGACGACCGCGACCGGGCGCAACGCATGTCTGGCGGTGCGTTCATCTGGCTGATGGTCCCGCTGATCGGCGCCTATGACGGTTTCCTTGGCCCCGGCACCGGCAGTTTCTTCATGCTGGCCTTCGTCACCCTGATGGGCCACGGCATCCTGCGCGCCACCGCCCATACCAAGCTGCTGAACTTCGCCTCGAATACCGGAGGCCTCGCCGGATTCGCGCTCGTCGCCTCTCCATGGTGGATCACTGGGTTATGCATGGGCGCGGCGCAAATCGTCGGGGCGCGGATCGGCGCGGGGCTGGCGCAACGCCTTGGCAGCCGGTTGATCAAGCCGCTTCTGGTCGCAACCTCGACCGCGATGGCGCTGAAATTGATCTGGGATCTCCTTTAACCAAAGCGTGATCGGCGACAGGTCACGGTCCTGCTATACTCCATCCATTCTTAGCGCGGGCGTCCACCCGCGGATATTTTGGAGGAAACGCGATGCAAGATTTCATTTTCGCATATCACGGCGGCAAGAAACCGGAGACCGAAGAAGAAGGCGCCAAAGAAATGGCCCTGTGGCAAGCTTGGTTCGAGGAAATAGGCCCCAATGTTGTCGACCCCGGTAACCCGGTCGGCAAGTCCTATACGGTGTCATCCAGCGGCGTGGTGGATAATGGTGGATCAAACCCGCTGTCCGGTTACACCCTGATCAAGGCTGACAACGTCGAGGCCGCCTGCGAGATCGCCAAGGGATGCCCGATGGTCAAAGACGGCTCAGGCTCGATCGAAGTGGTCGATATCGTCGAAATGTCGATGTGATCAGCGCAGGCTGGCGGCAGGAATGATCTGCCCCGCCGGGATGCCCCGGCGG
>CAYFXM010000199.1:1874-5284 GCA_964346965.1 uncultured Actibacterium sp.
GGCGCCCGGATCGGAGCGGGGCTGGCGCAACGGCTTGGAAGCCGCTTGATCCGCCCGCTTCTGGTGGTGTCCTCCTCTGCCATGGCGCTGAAGCTGATCTGGGACCTGCTGGCCTAGCGCAGCCCGGCCACCGGCACGATCCGCCCCGCCGGGATACCTCGGCGGCTTTTGATCTGTGGGTTCATGCGTTTTTGAACCGCCAGGTGATCCGCCTCTAACACGCCCAAACGCACCAGAAGCGCGGCGATCACCGCCTCGCAGCCGCGCGTCGCGCCGTCGGCGATCTTCAGGGAAATGCCCAATCCTTGTTCCGGGAGGATAGCAACATAGTTGCCCTCGGCCCCGAATTTCAGAGCAATTCGGCCCTCGGCGGCTTTCATCAACTCGGTACAGGCTCGTCCTGTGCCTGCCACCAGATCGGGATGCGCGGCCATAGCATGGGTCAGGCGGTGCATCGCACGATCCCGGGCACCTCCGTCTTCGCTGGCCGCAGCGAATTTCGCCATCGCGCAGGCCATTCCTGTCACAGTCGTCGCAAAGTTCGGGGCCGAGCAGCCGTCGATCCCGAAACCGGGGCTATCCAGCCCTGTGAGTTCTTCGAAGGTGGTCTTCACGGCCTTCTGCACCGGGTGGTCGATCTCGACATATTCCGCGCCACCACCCGTCTCTGAAGACATTGTCAGGAACCCTGCATGTTTGCCGGAGCAGTTGTTATGAATCTGGCAAAGCGAAGCGCCTTCGCGGATCATCCCGTTCCGGACATCCCTGTTCCAAGGGGATTGAACACCGCAGCGCAGGTCGTCCTCGCCCAATCCCAGATCGCTCAACCAGCTCCGGACCAGATCGGTATGGATCGCCTCTCCCTCGTGCGACGCGCAGGCCACCGCCAGATGAGCATCGGTCAGCCCGGCCCGCTCTGCCGCACCGCTTTCCACCCAGGGCAAAGCCTGCAGCATCTTGGCCGACGAGCGCGGCAATATTACCGCATCTGGGTCTCCCCAGCTTTCGACGACCTCTCCCTCGGCATTGCAAACCACCACGTGACCAGCATGCGTACACTCCAGAATATCGCCTCGCCAGACCTCAACCAGCTGCTCTGCTTGCGCCATGACGCGTCTCCACGAGGTTTTGCGCGATTTTCTGCCGTCGGGGCTTTTATCGCAGCGTGAATTTCCTTAGCTTTACGCTTAACTGGATTAATATGGCTGCGTCACGCGAAAACCTTCGGCAAACCGGGGGCGCTGACGCAAGAGGTTTTGGAGCAGAAAACATGGCAGCTTGGGTCAAACAGGGTCTGGCAGCAGCAACCATCGCGCTTGCCGCATGCGCCGCGCAGGCACAGGAAAGCACCAATCGGGTTGCGGCGGAAACGGACTGGTCTGTCTATATCGACGACAACCCGACCGAATGCTGGTCGGTCGCGACCCCGGACAAGACTGTGAACACCGACTCGAACGGCAATCCAAAGAACGTGACCCGTGGGCGTATCTACTTGCTGGTCTTCCACCGCCCATCCGAGAACATCAAGGATCTCGTCCAGTTTGCCGGTGGCTATCCGTTTAAAGGTGGGTCGAAAGTGCTGATCGAGATCGGCGGCCGGACCTTCGAACTGGACACCGACGGCGAGAACGCCTGGCCGAACCCGACCGACGATGCCGCGATTATCAACGCGATGAAGGCGGGTGCCGACGCCGTTGTCACGGGCCGCTCTGCGCGCGGGACGGTCACCAAGGATACCTTCTCTCTGCGCGGCTTCACCGCCGCGTTGGACGAGGCTCGAAAACGCTGCGCCAAGTAACCAGGCGCACCAACTCAGTAGTGTAAACGGCGATATTTCCTTCGCCGTGTGATTCGTGTAGAAGGCCGGTTCGGTTTTTCGAGGATTTCGCCATGCCCGCTGATGCGCCTATCGTACAGGACGTCGCCACCATTCCGCGCAAGCTGCCCGAGGGCGGCAAAATCAACCTTGTCGGGTTGACCCGAGAGGGCCTGCGCGAGGTGCTGATCGAGAACGGTACGCCCGAGAAACAGGCGAAAATGCGTATGGGCCAACTGTGGCAGTGGATCTACCAGAAGGGCGTGCGTGACTTCGACGTCATGACGAACCTGTCCAAGGCCTATCGCGCCGAACTTGCCGAAAAATTCGAGATCTCGATCCCCGAGGTCGTGTCGAAGAACGTCTCGATGGATGGCACCCGCAAGTACCTTGTCCGCATCGCGGGCGGGCACGAGGTCGAGGTTGTCTATATCCCCGAGGAGGGTCGTGGGACGCTGTGTATCTCGTCGCAAGTGGGCTGCACGCTGACCTGTTCCTTCTGTCACACCGGCACGCAAAAGCTGGTGCGCAACCTGACGGCGGCAGAGATCGTCGGGCAGGTCATGATGGCCCGCGACGATCTGGGCGAATGGCCGGAGTTGGGCAAAGCCCCCAAGGACGAGACCCGCCTGCTGTCGAACATCGTGCTGATGGGCATGGGCGAGCCGCTGTATAACTTCGAGAACGTGCGTGATGCGATGAAGATCGTGATGGACAACGAGGGCATCTCACTTTCCCGCCGCCGCATCACCCTGTCGACATCTGGTGTGGTGCCGGAAATCGCTCGCACCGCAGAGGAAATCGGCTGTCTGCTGGCCATCAGCTTCCACGCGACCGAGGACGAGACCCGCAACAAGCTGGTCCCGATCAACAAGCGCTGGAATATCGAGGAACTGCTGCAGGCCCTGCGCGACTATCCGCGCCTGTCGAACTCGGAACGGATAACGTTTGAATACGTCATGCTGAAAGGTGTGAACGACAGCGACGCCGACGCGCGCCGTCTGGTCAAGCTGATCTCTGGCATCCCGGCCAAGATCAACCTGATCCCCTTCAACGAATGGCCCGGGGCGCCTTATGAACGCTCGGACTGGGAACGGATCGAGACCTTTGCCGACATCGTGCACAAGGCAGGCTACGCATCGCCGATCCGTACACCGCGCGGCGAAGACATCATGGCGGCCTGCGGCCAGCTGAAATCAGCCACGGAACGCGCCCGCAAGAGCCGCAAGCAAATCGCAGCTGAAACCGGAATTGCACAGGGGTAACGAAATGGGAATACGCGCCGCCTTGCTCTGCCTGACGATGGCCTTCTTGGCCCCTGCAGCGCAGGCCTGCGAAATTCCCAGCGCTAAAGCCTCCGTGGCTCGAGAGGTGATCACCTACACCAATGCCCTTCGGGCCCAGAAAGGGCGACCGCCCTTGAAGGTCTCGGGAACGCTGACCGACGCTGCCCAGAAGCACGCCTGCTATATGGCGGCCAAACGCAAGATGTCTCATCGGGGTGTACGGGGATCAAACGTCGCGGACCGGGTCAATGCAGAGGGCTACCGCTGGCGCACCGTGGGCGAGAACGTTGCATTTGCCTATCCAACAC
>CAYFXM010000200.1:0-5272 GCA_964346965.1 uncultured Actibacterium sp.
CTGCAACGCCGCGCCAAACATGGCCGCATCTTCGTCACCCACCTTACCCTGAGCAATCGGGATGTAGCGCACCTCAAGGCCCGCCTCATCGGCAGCCGCTTCGATCTCTTCATAGGTCGGCTGGTCGGCGCCTTCGCCGTCCGGCCGATTGCAAATGATCGAACGGAAGCCCTGATCCTTCAGATGCTGAACATCGGCAGCAGCGATCTGTGGGCTGACCGAGAGGCCAGCCGTGATGGCTTTGATTTCCATGGATTTTCTCCTGTGGCGCTTACAGACCGTTAACAGGCACCTTGAGCATCGGCACGCCGTCCTTGTCGGTCGGAACCTCACCCGCACGCATGTTCACCTGCAGCGACGGGATAATCAGCTTGGGCATCTCCAGTGTCGCGTCGCGTTCGGTGCGGAACTTGACGAACTCTTCCTTGGTCTTGCCCTGACCGACGTGGATGTTGTGCTTTTTTTCCTCGCCAACAGTGGTTTCCCACTCGATATCCCGGCCGTTCGGGCCATAGTCGTGGCACATGAACAGACGAGTCTCATCCGGAAGGGTCAGAACCTTCTGGATCGAGTCATACAGGGTCGAGGCGTCACCACCCGGGAAGTCAGCGCGGGCCGAGCCACCGTCGGGCATGAACAGCGTGTCACCCACAAAGGCCGCATCACCAAAGACGTGAACCATACAAGCTGGGGTGTGGCCCGGTGTGTACATGGCAAAGCCCTGCATGTTGCCGACCATGTATGTGTCGCCATCTTTAAACAGTGCGTCGAACTGGCTGCCGTCCCGCTGGAACTCGGTCCCTTCGTTGAAAACTTTGCCGAAGGTTTCCTGCACGACCATGATCTTGTCGCCGATACCGATCTTGCCGCCCAATTCCTGCTGGATATAGGGCGCGGCGGACAGGTGGTCGGCGTGGACGTGGGTCTCGATGATCCACTGAAGATCCAGACCGCGCTCTTTAATCACACGGATCAGCTCGTCCGCGTGGTCATAGGTGATGCGGCCGGCGGCATAGTCGATGTCCATGACACTGTCGACGATCGCACAGGCGTTCGAGGTCGGGTCCTTCACGATGTAAGAGATCGTGTTGGTCGCCTCGTCGAAATAGGCGTCAACTTCGGGTTTGATGTCCATGTTCACAGGATAGTCAGTCATCTTCAGTTCCCCCACCTTGGGTGTCAGCTTTACGCCTGCGCCGATTTCTGCGCAGAACGCGTTTGAAGGTTTTTTGCGATCAGAATGCCGGCGATCAGCGCGGCGGTGAAAATCAGGACGTCGACACGACCGGTTCCGATAGCCGGCAAGGCGCCACCGGGGCAGAAACCCGCGATCCCCCAGCCCACGCCGAAGACCAGCGAGCCGCCGATCAGCCGCGCATCAAGCGTGCGGCTGGTGGGCACGAAGAACTGGGTGTCGACCAGCGGCGCTTCACGACCAAGAACAAGTTTGTAGCCAATGAAGGTCACGACCAGCGCACCGCCCATCACGAAGATAAGGCTCGGGTCCCACGTCCCGGCAATGTCGAAGAAGTTCAGCACTTTGGCCGGGTTGGCCATGCCCGAGATGGCAATGCCGATACCGAAGATCAGGCCAGCGATGTATCCGTATACGAGTTTCATGCGCTTACCCTCCGATCACGTGGCGAATGACGAAGACGGTGATCCCCGTGCCAAGCATGAACGTCAGCGTGGCGACAATCGACCGTGGCGACAGCCGCGCCATGCCGCAAACACCATGGCCCGAGGTACAGCCCGACCCATAGGTCACGCCGACGCCAACAATCAGGCCACCAATGGCCAGCATCGGGGTTGAAATGGGCACCTGAACCTCAGTCACATAACCACCGGTCAGGAAAAGCACTACGGGACCACTGATCATGCCCAGAAGCACGGCCAAACGCCAACCAAGGTCCGAACTGGACGCGGGCGAGACGATCCCGGCAAGGATGCCGGTTGCCCCCATGACCCGGCCAAGCGTGGCCATAAGCATAACGGCGCCAAGGCCAATCAGGACCCCACCTGCCAAAGACTGAAAAGGTGTAAAAGCTGTCTCGATCATGGTCATGCCTTGCAAGTCTTGAAGCCAAAGATCGAATACAGCGGGCAGACACGCATGGTGGCAACGGTCAGCATCACAAGGCCAACCACGATCGCCAGCGTCTTCGACACCGCGCTTTCAAACACCGCGAGCTCCGCGCCGAATACAAGTCCAAGAAGGACCACCCCGATCAGGGCCCGGATCGCGCGATCAGCGGTTCCCACATTAACAGTCATTTTGCGTCTCCATTCCGTTCAAGGGAACATTTAGGTGGCCAGGAGTTTGGCTTCAGTGACGAAGTCACCAAACTCTGGCTTACTTCCCTAAAATAACCGATTTTAAACGGAAATTTTTGCAAAAGTTTGTGTTTTCGGGCCGAAAAACCGCGTGGAGGTCGTCTATTTGACGTTTGCCAGCTGTTGCAGGCTGTCACGGTCCAGCACCTGAATCGTCCCCCGCGACTGCGAAATCCATCCCCGGCGCTGGAATTCCTGCAGCTGACGAGAGACTACCTCTCTGGCAGACCCCAACTCAGATGCCATTTGCTGGTGTGTGGTTTTCAGAATTCCATTTTCATCCGCCAGTTCGGTGACTTTCTGAGCAAGGCGGATGTCCAACCGTTTAAAAGCGACCTCATCAATGATCATGAACAGGTCGGTCATTCGGCGGGAATACGCCTTGAAGACAAAATCCCGAAACTCGGGCGAACGGGCCAGCAGGTCGTCAAACACAGCACGCGGAATGGCGGCGGCCTTCACGTCGGTCGCGGCGATCCCTTCTGCAGTATAGTCCTCATGGGCCAGCAGACAGGCGGTTGTCATCACGCAGCTTTCACCTGCGGTGACTCGGTACAAGACGATCTCGCGTCCCGAGTCGGACCGCTGTTGGACACGAACTGTTCCGTCCAGCATCAGTAACAGGTGGTCCGGCGATTTTCCCGGTCCAAAGATCACGGTACCTGCCTTAACTTTGATAACGGTACTGCGGGCCAAAAGGTACTTGCGCAGGTGGTCGGGCAGGTTCGACAGGCCCTTGAAACGGTCGATCCAGTTTTCCAACTCTGTGATCCTTTGCAAAGTGTTAGTCGCAGAATACGCCAGTCTGCCTAGTGTCGTCGAGGGGCAACAATCCAGCCATTTAAATGGTCAAGTTGACCCACGCGATTCCATTAGCGTTTATACAGATAGGACTATATATTCACAAAAGCGATTATTTATATCTGGGAGGATAGTCATGCTCACTCGCAGGAGTTTTCTTGGCTCTTTGGCCTGCGCTGGCGTGGCCACGCATCTACCGCTGGCCGCGCGTGCCAGCACCATGTTCGGTGAGGTGACGATCGACACGGTCAGTGACGGACATCTCGTGCTTCCGCGCAGCTTTCTCTACGGCGACAACCCGGGTGAAGAGATCGAGAATATCCTTGCCCGGCACAATGTCACCGGTGCGACGATTCATTCGCCCTGCAACGTCACCTTGCTGCGGGATGGCCAGAACACCGTTCTGTTTGACGCAGGTTCAGGCGGTGCTTTCATGGAGTCGGCGGGGGAGTTGATCGACACGCTTGATGCGCTCGGCGTTGCACCTGACGACATCACCCAAGTGATCTTTACCCACGCGCACCCCGACCATCTGTGGGGTGTGTTGGATGATTTCGACGACCCTGTATTCGCAAACGCCAGCCATCACATTGGCCGCGCCGAATGGGATTATTGGATCAACCCGGAAACGGTGGACACAATCGGCGAGGCCCGCGCCTCTTTTGCCGTGGGTGCAAAGCGGCGGCTCGAGGCCATCGAGGATGTCATCGACTTTTTTGATGCGGGCGAAGAGGTCTTGCCGGGGATCATGGCGGTTGACAGCTCGGGCCACACACCCGGCCATATGTCTTTTGAGGTCCGCTCTGGCAGCGAGTCGGTGATGATCGTCGGTGACGCCATCGGCAACGGTCACGTCGCCTTTGCGCGGCCTGATGTTGCCTCCGGGTCTGATCAGGACACCGCGAAAGGCGCGACCACCCGGATGGCACTTCTGGATCGTCTGGCCACAGAACAAATGCCGATGGTCGGATTCCACCTGCCAAATGGCGGGTTGGGTCGGGTTGAACGGCATAACAACAATTATCGTTTCATTTCGGAGGTTTGATTATGCGCTGGCTGCTTTGCTGCCTTTTGCCAACCGCCCTTTGGGCCAACGAGGATATCCCGGACCAATATCCGGGATCGCCGCTTTACCAACACCCGGTCGAGGTGATCCCCGGTGTCTTTTCCGCCATCGGCGCCACTGCCCCGCCCACTTACGATAACGCGGGCCATAACAACAACCTGTCCTTCATCGTGACGGGCGAAGGCGTGGTCGTGGTCAATAGCGGCGCGTCCTATAAGTTGGCCGAGGCGCTGCATGCCGAGATCAAGGATGTCACCGACCAGCCTGTGGTCGCCGTGTTCACCGAAAACGGTCAGGGCCACGCGATGCTGGGTAACGGATATTGGGCGCAGCAGGGCGTGCCAATCATCGCGCACTCCGACGCGGCACATGAATTTGAGGAATACGGACCCGGCAGCTTGCAGGCCCACATTCGGACCATCAAAGAACAGGCGGACGGCACCGAAATCATCGGACCTTCGGAAACCTTTGACGAAGAGTACACCCTTGAATTGGGTGAGTTTCGCGTCGAAGCCCGTTACCTTGGCCCAGCCCACAGCCCCGGCGACATCGTGGTCTGGCTACCGAACCAGAGCCTTGTGATCTCCGGCGACATGGCGTTCCACGAGCGGATGCTGCCGATCTTCGAACATACGATGACCTATGATTGGCTGGAAACTTGGGACAACGAGTTCGAAGCCCTGAATGCCACCTATGTCATTCCCGGCCACGGACACCCGACCAACATGGATCAGGTGCGCCGCTACACGAAAGGGTACCTGGAGTACTTGCGTGGTAAGGTGGGCGAACACCTCGACAATGGTGGTGATCTGGCCGAAGCCTATTACGTCGATCAGTCACCTTACGAAAACCTCGACACGTTCGAAGAATTGGCCACGAAAAACGCGGGCCGCGTCTACGAACAAATGGAATTCGAATAAGCCCTTAGGCTGCGGCGACCGATTTACCCGCCGCAGCCATCATCACGCGCTGCGTGACAACTGCTCCAATCCACATGCAGAACACCGCGATCCAAGCGGTGGTCGCAAAGATTGCCCCGCCAGAGACACCTGCGCCAACCGCGCAGCCGCC
>CAYFXM010000201.1:0-5264 GCA_964346965.1 uncultured Actibacterium sp.
GTTTGCCGAGGTAGTTCAGCATGACATAGGGGTGCACGGTGGTGACGGTCGGGTGCGCGAAAGCGCCCGGCGCCTTGCCCGGCTTCACGCCCGCGTCAATCCAGCCTTTGGTGAAGAACGGCTCGGCAATATTGGCCATTTCCGGGTCGAAATCGGCATAAGCCTCCATCACCAGTTTCTGGGCGGCGTCCCAGTCGACGATGCGGTCATCGGTTTCAGGCAGGGGGGCGTTGCGGTCCCAGACCTCCATCTGCTCCAGCCCCAGCCATTTGGCCTTCAGCGCGTAATAGCGGTGCGAGAGCTTGGGGTAAGCCTTGACCACGGCGTTGCGCAGGGCCTCGACGACCTCGGGCTCTACGTGATTGGCCAAGTGACGCCCGGTCTGCGGAGTGGGCATGCTACGCCACTTGTCCTCGACCTGTTTTTCCTTGGCCAGCGTATTGTGGACGCGCGAGAAGAGTTTGACGTTCTCGCCAAAAACCCGCGCGAGTTCACGCGCGCCTTTCTCGCGTGTCTCGCGGTCTGTGTCCGTAAGCAGGTTCAGCGTGGCCTCGATGCCCTGCTTTTCCCCGTCAATTGTGAATTCCAGACCGGCGATGGTTTCGTCAAACAGCTTGTTCCACGCGGCAGAGCCGACAACGGATTGGTCGTGCAGGAATTGCTCCAGCTCGTCCGACAACTGGTGCGGGCGCATGGCGCGCAGGCGGTCGAAGATGGGTTTGTAGCGGGCAAGGTCAGCGTTCTCGGCGAACAGACCATCCAGTTGTTCATCCGGAATACGGTTGATTTCCAGCGTGTAGAAAACCAGCGGCGTGGTGAAATTGGTGATCCGGTCCTGACAGTCAGACAAGAACTTAGCGCGCTCGCCATCGGTGGTGTTCTGGTAATAGCGCAGGCCCGCAAAGGACATGATGCGTCCGCCAATGACGTCGATCTGTTCGTAACGCTGCACGCATTCCAATAGCCCGGTTGCATCCAGATCGGCCAGCTTTCCTTGATAGTCTGCGGCGAAATCCGAGCAGGCTTTTTCCAACCACTCCATATCGCGCTGCATTTCCGGCGCATCTTCGCCAGTGTAGAGATCATTCAGATCCCAATCGGGCAGATCGCCCAAAGCGTCGCCTCCGGCAATGGCAGTGTCGAAAACAGGGACGGGGAACGAAAGACGCATGCGCAGACCTCTTGATTGTACTCTGCGACAGATAGGCATCCGCCCGCAGAAGGTGCAAGGGGTTAGGCGGTGTTTTGCCGGGATGCGTTGGCCCGGAAGAAGGCTGCGATACGGTTAAATACGTCGGCCTGCAGCTCTGGAGACTCCATCAGCGGCTCGTGGCGGCAGTCATCCAAATTTACCAACTGTCCGTCGGGCCAACGCGCCATTTGCCTTTCGATCGCCGCTTTGCAGACAATCGACTCTTTGTCGCCAAGGAATGTGATCGCCGGGACATCGGGTGCTGGGAGAGCTGCAAGCGCTTGGCACTCTTTCAATGCCTCTCCAACCCAGTTCATGCTGGGGCCACCGATGTGAAGCTCTGGCCGCGCTTCAGCGTGTGATCGCATAAAGCCCCACATTTCGCGATTATGGGTGAGCTCGTTGTCTTCGAAATTCTCTGTCAGGACGTAGATATTGTCTCCGGTCGTGTCCGGCGCATAGACATGCGACAGACCAAACACTTTTGACGTAAACCAGGCGGTATGAGCCAAGGGGCGTTTCACGGGCGGCAGATTGATATTCCACATTGGCGCGCTAAACGCAGCAGCGGCCACAGGCAGGTTCTCCGTCAAAGACCGTAACCCGATACATCCGCCCATCGAATGGGCCAACAGGAAATAGGGTTTGGGAAGTTTTAGCGCTTCGGCTGCTTTAACAACCTCGGCTACATCGTTCTGAAAATTGGAGAATTTATCAATGTGGCCGACGAGCGGTTTTTCTAGAATCCTGTCCGCTATACCTTGTCCACGCCAGTCCACCGCCAGAGAGGCAAAACCACGCTGGCGCAGGTCTTCAGCCGCCCTGCCGTATTTCTCGACATATTCTGTCCGGCCCGGGAACATGAACACTGTCCCGTGTTCGCCTTTGTCCCAGACACCAATTCGCAGACGCACCCCGTCTGAGGCGGTTAGCCAATAGGCCGAACCACCTTCCGGGCCGTCGGCGAGATCCGAATACAGCGGAGCGTCTTGCATGAGATTAGCTTAATACAGAGCCTAGCTTCATGGCCATGCCCATATCGCCGTCAACGGACAGCTTGCCGGTCATAAAGGCCGCGGCCGGGTCCAGATCGCCTTCGAGAATCGACTGAAAAGTATCGACGTCGGCGGTCAGGGTGACATCGGTCTCTTCATCCGCTGCGCGCACGCCGTCAGAATCCACCACAATCGCCCCTTCGTCCTCAATCACGAACTTCGCACTGCCATCAAAGTCACCGTCCATTTTGGCACTAAGCGCTTCAACCGCTGCCGAAATCACGTCGCTCATGTCATTCCTCCGAAATTTGATCGACGGGAACTCGCTTTTCCCGATCAATGCATTACACTTCTCATTGATATGGGACGTCAACGTCAACTTCTCAATTGTACCGTTACGGCACTTCTGGCGAATTTGTATTTTGCCGGCTGGGTTTGGGCGGGTGATACCCGGCTGGACGAGTTGTTTGAGCAACTTTTAGAGCCGGAATTGCCCAATTGGGAGGTGATCGAGGAGGAAATCTGGCTGGAATGGTCTCGTTCAGGTTCGGCGTCGATGGATCTACTGTTGCGCCGGGGTCGGGATGCATTGGACGCCGGTGATCATCAACTGGCGATCGACCATTTGACGGCTCTGACCGACCACGCCCCTGATTTTGCAGAAGGATTCAACGCCCGAGCCTTGGCTTATTTCAATATCGGGCTCTATGGGCCTGCACTTGCAGACCTTCAGCGTGTGCTAGAGCTTAATCCGCGCCATTTCGGCGCTTTGACCGGTCTTGGTGCGATTTTCGAACAAACAGGCGAAGATCAGCGCGCCTTCGACGCATACACCGCTGCACGGGCTATACATCCGCATGACCCGGACCTAAAAGAGGCGATAGAGCGGCTGGAGCCCAGGGTCTCTGGCGTGACGCTGTAAGACAGGCATCGGGAAGACAGGATCATGGCGACGCCATCCCGCGTAACTGCGGTGCTTGGCCCGACGAATACGGGCAAAACGCACTATGCCATAGAACGGATGCTGGCGCACCGGACCGGAGTGATCGGTCTGCCGCTGCGCCTGTTGGCGCGCGAGGTCTATGACAAGATAGTCGCCCTGCGCGGGCCGTCGGTCGTGGCGCTGGTTACCGGCGAAGAGCGGATTGTGCCCGAGCGCACCCAATATTGGGTCTGTACGGTCGAAGCGATGCCCACAGGGATCGGCGCGGACTTCCTTGCCATCGACGAAATCCAGCTTTGTGCTGACCCAGAGCGCGGCCATGTCTTCACCGAGCGTCTTCTTCAGGCTCGCGGTCTTCACGAAACGCTGTTTCTTGGCTCCGATACCATGCGAGGTGCCATTGCCGGTCTGGTGCCAGAGGCGCAATTTGTCCGGAGGGACAGGTTCTCGGAACTGGTCTATTCCGGTTCGCGCAAGATCAGCCGGATGCCAGCGCGGTCTGCCATTGTTGGTTTCTCTGTCGACAATGTTTACGCGATTGCCGAGTTGATTCGCCGTCAAAAGGGCGGATGCGCGGTTGTCATGGGGGCGCTTAGCCCGCGCACGCGGAACGCTCAGGTCGACATGTACCAAAACGGTGATGTGGATTATCTGGTCGCCACCGACGCGATCGGCATGGGGCTGAACCTTGATATCAAACATGTCGCATTCTCGGGTCTCCGCAAATTTGATGGCCGCAGGATGCGTGATCTCGCGCCAAACGAACTGGCACAGATTGCAGGTCGGGCAGGACGCCACACCTCGGATGGGTCGTTCGGGGTGACAGGTGAAGCGCCGCCGCTGGATGAAGGGATGGCCGAGGCCATTGTGAGCCACCGCTTTACGCCGTTGAAGAAGCTGCAATGGCGCAATACCGACCTGCAATTCGGTACCGCGGATCGCCTAATCTCTTCGCTTGAGTCCAATACGGAAAATGAATGGCTGACCCGCGGGCGCCCCGCCGATGATCTCAACGCGCTGAAAACATTGTCCAACCAGCCTGAAGTCAGGGACCGATTGTTGGGTGGGCCCGACGTGCGCCTACTGTGGGAAGTCTGCCGAATCCCCGATTTTCAGGGTGTCAGCGCCGCCGAACACGCCAACCTCGTGGGTCGGATTTTCGAGTTCCTGCAGGAGTATAACCGTGTTCCTGACGACTGGCTGGCGCGGCAGGTAAAGCGATTGGACAAGACCCACGGCGATATCGACGCCCTGTCCAAGAGATTGGCGTTTATCCGCACGTGGACATATGTCGCGCAGCGGAAAGGCTGGGTAGATGACGAAAGTCATTGGCGAGAGGCGACTCGCGCTGTAGAAGACCGCCTGTCAGATGCGCTTCATGCCGCTCTGACCCAAAGATTTGTTGATCGGCGCACATCTGTTTTGTTGCGCCGGTTGAAGCAGAAGGAGGGCCTTGTGGCCGACGTGAACGACAAAGGTGAAGTGACGGTTGAAGGCGAATTCGTCGGCCGTCTGGAAGGGTTCCGCTTTCAGCAGGACTCAAGCGCCAGCCCCGAAGAGGCCAAGACGCTGAGGCAGGCAAGCCTCGCGGCGCTTGCGCCCGAGTTCAACCTACGCGCGGACCGTTTCTACAATTCCCCCGATACCGAGCTTGATTTCACCGAGCAAGGTGGCCTGATGTGGGGCGAGCACGCGGTTGGCAAACTGGTTGCCGGCGACGACGTGCTGAAACCGCGAGTTGAAGCGTTTGTTGACGAAGAGGCGGGCACCGACGTGTCCGAAAAAGTCACCCGCCGCCTGCAGCACTTCATTGATCGCAAGATTGCGACGCTGTTTGAGCCTCTGCTGAACGTACAGCGCGATGAAACCCTTTCCGGTCTGGCCCGTGGCTTTGGCTACCGCATGGTCGAGGCGCTGGGCGTTATCCCGCGTTACAAGGTTGCTGCCGAGGTCAAGGAACTGGATCAGGACGCCCGCGCGCTGCTGCGCAAACACGGTGTTCGTTTCGGTCAATTCACCATTTTTATGCCTCTTCTGTTGAAGCCCGCGCCGACGCGTCTGCGCCTGGTGCTGTGGTCGCTGGCCGAGAAGCTGGACGAGTTTCCTGAAAGCCCGCCGCCGGGTCTGGTGACAA
>CAYFXM010000202.1:0-5239 GCA_964346965.1 uncultured Actibacterium sp.
CATCTTCTTTTCGATGAGGGCGAGGTCTTCGGGGGTGAATGGCTCTTCCCGGTCGAAGTCATAGTACCAGCCATTTTCGATAACGGGTCCTATGGTGACCTTGGTAGCGGGCCAAATCTCTTGCACGGCGCGGGCCATGATATGGGCGCAGTCGTGACGGATCAGTTCCAGCGCCTGAACATCGTCCTTCATGGTGTGAATGGCGATCTGCGCATCTTCATTGATCGGCCACTGCAGGTCCCAATGGGCGCCGTTCACGGTGGCGGAAATGGCCTTCTTGGCCAGAGAATTAGAGATACCAGCGGCGATTTCGGCAGGGGTAATGCCTGCGTCGAACTCTCGCGAATTGCCATCGGGGAAAGTCAGGGAAATCTGGGCCATCGGCCTTAGCTCCTCGTCAGTTTGGCGCCCACGGAACGCCCGGTTGCGGGTTATGTGTTTGCGCGTGTTGTGTCCGGATGAAGTGAGAGTGTCAAGTTGTTCGCGCAGGCGGGTGACGAATGGTGGCGAAAGCTGATAAACTGGGGGCATTGCAAACCGATTGGATATGTTGCCCATGTCAGTTTGGCTGAAAGCCCTGTTTGTCATCCTTTTCTTTGCGCTACCGGCACAGGCTAGAAATCTGGCCTTTGTTCTGGGGAATGACGTTTATCAGAACGTTCCGCCCCTGCAGAAAGCCCGGGCCGACGCAGAGGGCTATGCTGGCTTTTTTGCTGAAAAGGGCTTCGAGGTCCATCACCACAGCGATCTCGACCAACGTGGCATGGTTGTGGCGCTGGCCGGGTTCCTGGATGCGATCAGCCCCGGCGACACGGTGGTATTTGCCTTCTCTGGCCATGGGTGGAGTAACGGGTCCGAGAATTTCCTTGTACCGGTGGATATTCGACAGGGCGGGTCTCAGACCCTGATCGAGAAGGAAAGCTTCGTTCTTAAGAACGGGTTCAACGGGATCCTTGATGAGATCGCGCGACGGGGGCCTGCACTGACTGTGGCGATTATCGACGCCTGCCGCGATAATCCGTTTCAAAGCACCGACGGAACGCGCTCTTTGGGATTAAGCCGTGGGCTGGTTCCAGTTCAGGCGCCGACTGGCACGTTTATCGCCTTTTCGGCTGGAGAGGGGCAGACAGCGCTGGATCGCCTGTCTGACAATGACGGGGCGACCTATTCAGTGTTTACCCGTAACTTCTTGGATGAATTGAACAAACCGCAGGATTTGCAGGCCGCGTTCAAGGCAACACAACTGGCTGTGAATGAGATGGCGCGGACGATCGGCCATGCACAGCGTCCGGCCTATTACGACGAGGTAGTCGGCTCTGCCTGCCTGACGGGGCGATGTGTGCCGTCGGCGGTTGCCCCGATTGCTACTCCCGTTGCTACGCCATCTCCTGATGCGGCAGCAGAGTGGCAGGATTTTCGAAACTCCAATTCCATCGCCGCGCTGCAGTTGTTCGCCGATCGCCATGCTGGCAGCGCCTATGCCGCGCTGGCCTTGGAGCGGATTGTGGCGCTGAAGGTCGAGGAGGCGAAGCTCGCACCCGCGCCCCAAGCACCTCCGATTGTGATCGAGCAAGAGGTTCCGCTGACAAAGGCGCCCGTCGTGGTACCCGATGAGCCAACAGTTTTGCCAGGTTGGTGCCCGAACGCCGGGACAGTGACCGAGAAGACGATTTGCGCGACTACGGTTTTGGCCGAGCAGGATGTCGCAATGACCAAGTTGTTCTTGTCAAAGAGAAAAACCCTGTCAGGAGGTGCTCTAGACAAGTTGAAGCGGGATCAGCGGGCGTGGCTGTCCGACCGCAATGCCTGCAAGAACGACATAGGCTGCCTTGCGGCAGCCTATGAAAGCCGGATCCGGCAGTTACAGTAGATCAACCCAACTCGGCCAAACGGTCGAGCGCGGCTTGAAGCTTGTCGGCTTCGCCCTGACGGGCGGCAAGGTTTGCGCGGGCTTCTTCGACCACTTCTTCCGGGGCCGAGGCCACGAATTTGGGGTTGTTGAGACGACCGTTCAGGCCTCCGATTTCCTTGGCCAGTTTGCCGAGGGTTTTCTCGAGGCGCGCTTTTTCCTCTGCGATATCAATGACATCTGCGAGGGGTAGGCCGAAGGTGCCGCCCTCTGCCGCCACCGTTACGCAGCCTTTGGGGAAGGCATCGACGCCTGCCAAAGTCTCGATCCGGGCGAGGCGTTTGATCAGCGTTTCGTTGTTGTCCCACGCGGCTTGTGCGTCTGCGGATAGGCCGGTGTGCAGCATCTCCAGTTTCGCACCAGCGGGCACGTGCATTTGGGCGCGGGCAGAGCGGATGTCTTCGATCAGGCCGATGACCCAGTTCATTTCCGCGTCTGCATTTTCGTCAATCAGATCAGTGGCTTGGTAGGTCGGCCAGTCGGTGTGAACCAGTGGCTTTTCGCGGGTGCCGGAGGTCTCCCACAGCTCTTCGGTGATGAACGGCATGATCGGGTGCAGCATGATGAAACACTGGTCCAGAACCCAGCCCATGACGGCTTGAGTCTCGGCCTTGGCGTCCGCGTCCTCGCCCATCAAGAGTGGCTTCGAGAACTCGACATACCAGTCGCAGACCTTGCCCCAGACAAAGGCGTACAGGGCATTGGCAGCGTCGTTGAAACGGAAGGTTTCAAGGGCGGCATCGACCTCTTCGCGGACGCGGGCGACCTCACCAATGATCCATTTATTCAGCGTATGACTTGCATATGAGTCACATATGACCTGCGTATGAGTCTTTTCGGCCTCGAACACACCGTTCATTTCGGCGAAACGGGCGGCGTTCCACAGCTTGGTGCCGAAGTTCCGATAGCCTTTGATCCGCTCCATATCCAGCTTCAGAACGCCCCCAAGGGCGGCCATCGCGGCAGAAGAGAAGCGCAGGGCGTCGGCGCCGTATTCGTCGATGATGTCCAGCGGGTCCATGACGTTGCCGGTGGATTTCGACATCTTCTTGCCCTTGGCGTCGCGGACGAGGCCGTGCAGGTAGACGGTATCGAAGGGGATGTCGTCGACGACAGCCAGTTGCATCATCATCATCCGGGCGACCCAGAAGAACAGGATGTCCTGACCGGTGACCAGCGTCGAGGTCGGGAAGTATTTCGATGTCTCCTCGGTCCACTCGGGCCAACCAAGCGTGCCGATGGGCCACAGGCCGGATGAGAACCAGGTGTCCAGAACGTCGCTGTCGCGCCAGACCGGGTAGATCAGCTTGGTCGGGTCTTCGGTGACCTCGTACTCGCCAAGGCTGGCGGCGAAGGCGTGAACGGCGGCATTGCGGTCTTCGACCTCGACCACGGTGGCGTGGTTCAGCGGGGTCGGCAGACCGGCCTCGTCATCGACGAACCGGGACTTCACGTCTTCGAAGCTGGCGCCACAGTGGCGTTTCTCGTCACCCAGAAGCAGTTTCTGGTCGATCAGCAGACGACCCATCTCGACGAAATCAAGTTGGCCGTCTCCCTCATCATCGACGAAACCCTTGCCGGAGAGGTCGAGGCCGTACCAGACCGGAATCTGGTGGCCCCACCACAGCTGGCGCGAGATGCACCACGGTTCGATGTTTTCCAGCCAGTGGTAATAAACCTTCTCGCCGCTCTCGGGCAGGATTTTGACGTCGCCATTGCGGACGGCGTCCAGCGCGGGGCCGACGACCTTTTCGGCGTCGACGAACCACTGGTCGGTCAGCATCGGTTCGATCACGACTTTCGAGCGGTCGCCGAAGGGCTGCATGATCGGTTTGTTTTCGACCATCGGGACGGTGATTTCGATCTCGTTGCCGTCGTCGTCTTTCTGGGTCTCGGTCGTCATGACGGCGAGGCCTTCCTCGGTGATCTGTTGGACAACCAGTTTCCGTGCTTCAAACCGGTCCAGACCGCGCAGGTCGTCGGGGACGAGGTTGATGACGTCGACTTCGTTTTCAGTGAAGGACGCACCCTTGGCGTGGGCTTGGGCTTTGGCGGCGTCCTTGGCGTATTCCTCGCCATCGGCGCGCATGTGGCCGCGCATGTCCATCAGACGGTACATCGGGATGCCGCCGCGCTTGGCGACTTGGTAGTCGTTGAAATCGTGTGCGCCGGTGATCTTCACTGCGCCCGAACCGAAGTCAGGGTCAGGGTATTCGTCGGTGATGATCGGAATCTGGCGGCGGTGTTCTTTGGGCCCGACCGGGATTTCGCACAGTTTGCCGACGATGGGCGCATAGCGTTCGTCCGACGGGTGTACCGCAACCGCGCCGTCGCCCAGCATGGTTTCAGGCCGGGTGGTGGCGATCGAGATATAGTCGCGCTCTTCTTCCAGCGTGACGTTGCCGTCTTCGTCTTTCTCGACATAGGTGTAGGTCGCGCCGCCAGCCAGCGGGTATTTGAAGTGCCACATGTGACCGGCGACCTCGATGTTCTCGACTTCGAGGTCCGAGATGGCGGTTTCGAAATGCGGGTCCCAGTTGACCAGTCGCTTGCCGCGATAGATCAGGCCCTTTTGGTACATGTCGACGAAGACCTTGATGACCGCGTCGTGGAAGTTGGGCGAGTTCTCGTGGCCAACCCGCGTGTCGCCTTGTGCCCCGGCCATGGTGAAGGCGGTGCGGTCCCAGTCGCAGGAGGCGCCGAGGCGCTTGAGCTGCTGGACGATGGTGCCGCCGGATTGCTCTTTCCATTCCCAGATCTTGGCAAGGAAATCCTCGCGGCTGAAATCGGTGCGTTTCTGGCCCTTTTCGTTCAGCTGGCGTTCGACAACCATCTGGGTTGCAATGCCCGCGTGGTCGACGCCGGGCTGCCACAGGGTGTCGAATCCCTGCATGCGTTTCCAGCGGATCAGGATATCCTGAAGGGTGTTGTTAAAGGCGTGACCCATGTGCAGGACGCCGGTGACGTTGGGGGGCGGGATCATGATGCAATAGGTGCTGGCGCCGTCCTTGGCATTGGCACCGGCGCGGAAGGCATGCGCGGCCTCCCACTTGGCATAAATCCGCGGCTCGGCGGAGGTTGCGTCGAAAGTCTTTTCCATCGGCATTGGGGCGGTCCCACATCGTCTGATCTAGAGTTGCGAACCCGTGTAACGAAAGGCTGAGGGAAGGGGAAGGGCGTCACGTCATTTCAGATTAACTCTGGACAGGACAAGCAGGTTGCCTAGGCTTCGAGGTAAGTTTCAGTAGAGGGTTTCGATGACAGCGTTTGGACACAGTCAGGGCGGCCGGCTCGAGGATCAGCGGTTCCTGCGGGGCGAGGGGCGGTATG
>CAYFXM010000203.1:0-5196 GCA_964346965.1 uncultured Actibacterium sp.
GAGTACGAGATGGGCAACATGGGCCATCGTCCTGGTGTCAAAGGCGGCTACTTCCCGGTCAACCCGATCGACGACGCGCAAGACCTGCGTTCGGAAATGCTGTCGACCATGAAGCGCATCGGCATGAAAGTTGACAAGCACCACCACGAGGTTGCGTCCTGTCAGCACGAGCTGGGCCTGATCTTTGGCACTCTGACCCATCAGGCGGACGAGCTGCAGAAGTACAAGTACATCATCCACAACGTTGCGCACGCATACGGCAAATCGGCGACCTTCATGCCGAAACCGATCGCAGGCGACAACGGCACCGGCATGCACGTGAACATGTCGATCTGGAAAGATGGCGCACCGCTGTTCGCTGGCGACCAGTATGCAGACCTGTCGAAAGAAGCCCTGTACTTCATTGGCGGCATCCTGAAGCACGCGAAAACCCTGAACGCCTTCACCAACCCGTCGACCAACTCGTACAAGCGTCTGATCCCGGGCTTCGAGGCACCTGTTCTGCGCGCCTACTCCGCACGTAACCGTTCGGGTTGTGTCCGTATTCCGTGGGCAGAATCGCCGAAAGCCAAGCGCGTTGAAGCTCGCTTCCCTGATCCGGCCGCGAACCCCTACCTGTGCTTCGCAGCCCTGCTGATGGCTGGCCTCGACGGCATCAAGAACAAGATCGATCCGGGCGAAGCTTCGGACAAAGACCTGTACGATCTGCCGCCGGAAGAACTGGCCGGTATCCCGACCGTTTGTGCCTCGCTGCGCGAAGCTCTGGAGTCGCTGGAATCCGACAACGAATTCCTGCTGGCCGGTGACGTATTCACCAAAGACCAGATCGAAGGTTACCTGGAGCTGAAGTGGGAAGAGGTTTACGCCTACGAACACACTCCGCACCCGATGGAATACAAGCTGTACTACAGCTGCTAATTTCAACTGGATTTGGAACACGAAAGGCGCCCTGCGGGGCGCCTTTTTGCTTTCCCTGTCAAACCAATTCCAAACCATTTGTCGGCAAGACGACACAAAAACCTGAAAATGTGGCCAGCGACCGGCCATTTTTCCCTTTTTCGCCCTAATTGCCCCCCAAATTTAAATCAAAATTGGAAGGAATCGGGGCTCTGGGGAGATTCGGACCATGTCACAGGAACGAAACACGGTAAAAGCGACGCTGATCTTTGCAGATCGGCCCAAGATTGATTTCGCCCATCTCGTTGAAGGCCTGAAGCGCCCGGTGCGCAATATCGCGCTGGAATTTGACGAAATTGAGCTTGATCAGGACGACTACGCGCTTTTTGACAGTGATAACATGACCTTGCGCGTTGGATTGGGGCATTTGCCGATCCTTAAAGCAGGCCTGATTTGCTCAAAACGCCCTACCAATGAAGACGGTCAGGTCAACGATATTACTGATCTTCTGGCCGACTACCGCTATTCGCTGGAAGTGACCGTAACAAAAGGTCTGCTTGGGGAATCCAAGGAATCAACCCAACTGACCGCGTGCTATCACGTTGTGCGCCATCTTTTGCGCGAATTCGATGTAACCCTGGTGAAATGGCACCCTACTGGCGTTCTGTTCACCGCCGAAGAATTCGAAAACCCGACGGAACTGCGCGCCGCCGTACGCCCACGCCGCCCGATTTCCGAGCCGGCGCCCCGGACCGAACGCCCGAAACTGAAATCCACCGAGCACTTCAGGGGTGCAACGGCAGATGTCGCGACGACGCATGCACGTCTGGATGACGAAATGGCCACGGCTACCGCAAACATGGCAGCGGAGATGGTGGAAGTTGATGACACCCGTGCAAGCGGTCGTTGGGACGAGGTGTTCCCAAACTTGGAAACTACCCCAGAAGAACCCAAAGAACCTCACAGGACACCTTCTTTCCTGCGCAAATTCTTGATTGTAGAAGAGGTCAAGTTGGACGCACCCAATGAGAAGGTCGATACAATCGAGCAATTCTCGGTTTACGTGATGACCGTGACATTGATGGTTCTCGCCTTCCCCATCGGCTTCGCGATGTTGATCTACAACATTCTTGGTGGAGAAAACCTGCGCGCGACAGCAAGGGCCATGGCGCTAACCGGCTTTGGGATGGGGCTCTATATAGCCGATCTGGCGCCTCAGATGGCATTGTTCGTCTGACACCGGGACTACAACCGGATCTTGGCCAGAATTCCCAAATGATCTGATCCAGACAGAGGTCGCATTTCGAAACCGTCGACCTCTGGCGCCCAGACGTGGTCAATGGGCAGGGGAAACAACGGCGCAAAGGCAGGAAAGCTGCCGCGCATGGCCGGTAGGGGCTTGGTTCGGGTTGCAGCACGGATTCGGCGCGGCGCGGCTGCATAGGGAACCATATTGAAATCGCCGCCGATAACCACGCTTCCCTTCAGGCTTTCAAGTATCGGTAGTATCTCGTTAGCCTGCTGCACCTGCCCGTGCGGATAGGGCCAATGCAAATGCACTGAGATCAACCAGACGGGGCCTTCAGGCCCCACAACTTCCATCGCGGCCAGCCCTCGCGCACAGACCGGTTCGGTCGCTGTCATAGGCCAGCGGCTTGCCACGGCCACCGCCCCAACGCGGGTGCTAAAGGGACAGACTAACTGCGACGGGTATTGGGTCCGCAGGCGGTCTAATAAACTGCGGTTGTGCTCGTCGACTTCCTGCAGCGTGACCAATTCTGCCCCTGTCGCGAGGATATCTGCAGCAAGGGTTCCGCTCTCCTGCAAACGGAAAGACATGTTCTTCTGGTAAACTGCGACCGCATCTTCGACTGCAGCACGCGCCGAAAAAAGCGACTGCCAGCCGGAGGTTGGCGCGAGATACGGCAGCCAGACGGTTAAACCCGTCGCCAGCGATAAGACCACGCCGATCCGGCCAATGCTCCGCCGCCCAAAGTACCAAACGGCCAGGGCAACAACGACGCCAAACGCGGCCAGTTGCCCGCGAAAAACGGCCAAACTAGCGGCCAAAGGGTGCAGCGAACCCAGAAAGGAACCTCCAACCCCTGCCAAACAGGCAAATAGCATCAGTCGCAACATGTTGTCTCTTTACCGTAGCCACCGGAGGTACCGCCAGTCACGGCGCCTCACCTTCTAGTGACGCAGGTCACCTTCACCTTGCAAGCCCGCTGCTCGCTCGCAACATATACAAGCACCCATTCACATCGGAAACGCCCATGCCGTTCGACAAGCTGACATTCCCCGGTCACGCAGGCCAGCCGCTGGCCGCGCGGCTTGATATGCCTGATGGCCCTGTTCTGGCCACCGCGCTCTTCGCCCATTGCTTCACATGCGGCAAAGACATCGCGGCGGCCCGCCGAATCGCGCAACGTCTGTCCGCGATGGGCTTTGCTGTTCTGCGGTTCGACTTTACCGGCTTGGGTCACTCCGGTGGCGAATTCGAGAATACGACCTTCACCACGAATGTGCAGGATATCGAGGCCGCTGCGGCACATCTGGCAAACATAGATATGCCCCCCGCCCTATTGATTGGCCATTCGCTCGGTGGCGCGGCCGTGTTGAAGGCCGCTGGCCAGATTTCGTCGGTAAAGGCGGTGGTCACGATCGGGGCGCCGGCCTCACCCGACCACGTGACCCATCAATTTTCTGAACATGCCGACCGCCTGCGCAAAGACGGCGTGGCCGAAGTCCATCTTGGCGGCCGCCCGGTCCGCATCTCGCAGGACTTTGTGGAGGACGTCGCAGAAACCGAACTGACTTCTGCCATCGGTACACTAAGACGCGCCCTTTTGGTCATGCACGCCCCAACGGACAGTGTCGTGGGGATTGAGAACGCCGCCCATATCTTTGCCGCTGCCAAACATCCCAAAAGTTTTGTCACGTTGGACGATTCAGACCATCTCGTCACCGATCCGAAGAACGCTGAATATGCGGCCGAAGTCATCGCGTCCTGGGTCTCGCGCTATGTCGATCTCGTCCCGCCGCCGCCCCCTCCCGGCGCACCAGAAGGGATTGTCCGGGTGTCCGAAGCGGATCCGAGCGGCTTTCTACAAGACGTACAGAATGGACCGTGGCACCATGTGCTTGCGGACGAGCCTGAGGCCTATGGTGGCACCAATCGTGGCCTATCCCCCTATGGCTTCCTTGCTGCGGGTCTTGGCGCCTGTACTTCAATGACCTTGCGTATGTATGCCCGCCGCAAAGGCTGGCCGTTGGCGGGTATCCACGTCGACGTCAATCACGACAAAGTTCACGCGCAGGACGCCGAACAGCGCGGCGCGATCAAAGTTGACCGGTTTATCCGGGTAATCCACCTTGAAGGAGACCTGACCGACGAGCAGCGCCAGCGACTGATGGAGATCGCCGACAAATGCCCTGTTCACCAGACGCTGGAACAGTCTGCCGAGGTTGTTACCGAATTGGCCGACTAGGGCCGATCAGGACGGCAGAAGCGTCGCGCCGGTTTCCAGCCGCGTGATCTTGCCGTCTTTCAACGAATAGGATGCCAAGACGGCCTCGCGAGTACCGTCCGGGTAGTCGTTGATCGAGTGCATCACCAAAATGTCGTCGTTTTCATAGATGCAGCGCCGCGCCCCAAAGACCATCGTCTTGTCACTCATCATATTGCGCAACATTCCGGCGATTTCGTCTCGGTTCATTGTCGTGCCGTTCTGATGCCGCACAAATTCACAATCCTCGGCCATCAGCGCGAGATAGGCGTTGGCATCACGGTTGTCGGTTGCGGACTTTATCTGTTCAAAAACGGACATGAGTCTCTCCCTTGGTTTGAATTGAATTTTTGGAAAGCTGGGCGTCTCTGACCGCTCGGCAGGCGCCTTCTGCCCCCATCATACACCCACACCCCGAGTCGCGCCGAATCCTCCGCCACGGCCCGACTTGCCGCCGCCCCGCCTTGCCGTTATGAAGCGCGCGAGCCCAGACAACACGAAGGTTTTCGCCGATGATCCCCCGCTACTCCCGCCCCGACATGGTCGCCATCTGGTCGCCCGAGTCCAAGTTCAAGATCTGGTACGAGATCGAGGCACATGCCTGCGACGCCCAAGCCGATCTGGGTGTGATCCCGCGCGAGAATGCAGAAGCGGTGTGGAAAGCCAAGGACGTGGAATTCGACGTCGCGCGCATCGACGAAATCGAAGCCGTCACCAAGCACGACGTCATCGCCTTCCTGACCCACCTTGCCGAGCATGTCGGCAGCGAAGAAGCGCGTTTCGTCCACCA
>CAYFXM010000204.1:0-5115 GCA_964346965.1 uncultured Actibacterium sp.
CGAATCAGGACACGGGGAGACGACTAAGGGTCTTACGAAAAGACTCAACAAGACGCTTTTAGGAGGAGGTCTAGCAATATTGCTCGGCTTCGCAATCGCCGATGGCAGGCATGCGCTGGCGCAGGGTTCCTGGGAAAGCTCAGCATACGGCAATGTAGCAGCCATGCCAACGGGCCGGAATAGCCCTCACGTCGGAGCAATCGGTGGAACCCTTTATGTCGCAGGGGGCCAACTAAGTTCAAATTATGGCACGACGGTCCTCGAGGCCTACGACCCATTGACCGACACTTGGATCACCAAAACCCCCATGCCTGGCCGCCGATATGGCGGTACGGTCGGGGTAATCGACGGCAAGCTCTACGTCGCGGGCGGGTGGAATCCTCCTGACAGTTACGTCCCGACCAACACGCTTCAAATCTATGACCCGGTTGGCAATAGCTGGAGCTACGGACCGTCAATCCCGTACCTTAGTGCCTGTGGGGCGGCGGGGGTGATCGCTGGCAAATTATACCTCCTGACGGCCTGTGATGGGTACTCCGCTTATAAAAAGTTTTTCGCTGTCTTCGACCCCGCCGATGGTGGTCGCTGGAGTGCGTTGCCGGAGCCCGCCAATATCCATGCCGGTCCGGCGTCGGGCGTCATCGATGGCAAGTTTTACGTGGCTGGAGGGTTCAATGGTAGCGTCCACACGGCCGTACTGGAGGTTTATGATCCAGTGGGCAATACCTGGACGACGAAGACTGCAATGCCGACGGCCCGGACAAGTCCGTTTGGCGGGACCCTCGACGGGAAGCTTTTTGTCGCGGGGGGATACGATCGCGGCGTCGAGTTGGACACGGTGGAAGCCTATGATCCAGGGGATGATTCTTGGACGACGATGGCCTCAATGCCCACGGCCCGTCAAGGTGGACACAATGGGATTTCGAGTCCAGAGATTGATGGAAAACTTTACATGGTTGGGGGTACTACCGCCGGTTTTCCGGCAATGGCTACGCTGGAGGTCTTCAGCCCAACGGTTGATTTACCGCCGGTCGCAGATGCAGGGCCGGATCAAGCAGTCCGGGCAGGCGACTCCGTCGTTTTGGACGGCAGTGCCTCTTTCGACGATAACACTGCGACGGCCGATCTGATCTACGCTTGGGCCTTCACATCCATCCCGGCAGGAAGTGCCGCTGTTCTCGCCGGTGATACCACCCAATCGCCAACCTTCGTGGCAGATCTGACCGGCACCTACGTTGCACAACTAATCGTGACCGACAAAGCCGGTCTTTCCAGTGACACAGACGAGGTCCTCATTAGCAGCGAGAATCTTGCCCCCACCGCCCTGGCCGGGGATGACGTGCTGGTCGTCACGGGCGATCTTGTGATCCTTGATGGATCGGGCAGCACAGATCCCGAGGGAGATTTGATTATTTTCTCCTGGACACTGACTACCCAGCCTGCTGCAAGCTCGGCCGGACTAACCGGGGACGACACCGAGACTCCGACATTGACCCCGGACGTAGAGGGGCTTTATGGGATCGAGCTGGTGGTCAGCGATTTCATAGGGCCATCCACCCCGGATACGGTCGTAATCACTGCGACCGATACGGTAAGTTTTGCCGAGATCCAAATCCAGTCCGCCAACAATATCGTAATGGCCCTTCCGCCATACAGCGTGACAACGAAGGGCAACCAGCAGGCGCTCACCAATTTCCTCATCCAAGCCACCACCGCCTTACAAAAAGGCGATTTGGTCAAGGCATTGGACAAGCTTGAGAAGTTGATCGAGCGAACCGACGGTTGCACCCTGCGTGGCACGCCCGACGGCGACGGCCCCGGTCGCGACTGGATCACGGACTGCACAGCCCAACAAGACGTCTACCAACAACTGAACGACGCGCTGATTGCGCTCGCATCTTAGAATGCTAATAGAGGCGGAGCTTTCAGGCTCCGCCTCATTGCGCGGTGGTTACGGTGGGAACGCATGTCCGCTCATGGCTAAAACTCGCCGTCAGAGCCGGATCCGCGGCAGGTTCGCTTTGACCCCAGGACCGGACATCCCGGTGCCGATGCCGGCTTTTGGGCCGATTGCTTCCGGTTCACCCCAGAGAGCGGGCTTCGTTGTTGATTGCGCCAGACCACACCGAACATTGTTCGGGTTAATGCTGCGGCTCAGATCGCATCGAACAGAACGAGTATACCGAATATGGTCAAAACCGCGCCAACGCAGTAGCTAAACCAATGACCTGCCGGAATGGTTTTTTCAATAAAGACAAAGGCGGCAAGGCCGATGATCCAGTAAAGGTTCATCACTCCGCCGAAGAACAATAGCCCCATCAGGAACCAACAGCAGCCAACGCAATAGGCACCGTGTTCTACGCCCATACGGAAAGCGCCGCGACGGCCGCCACGCCAATGGGACATCACGAACTGTAGCGGGGCGCGGCAATGTTTCAGGCAGACCTGTTTTAACGGTGTCAGTTGGTAGATGCCTGCCGCCATCAGCAGGCCGCCGCCCAAGAACGCGCTAGCGCTGACCAGCATCGGCGATAGCAAGCCCATTGCCTCCAGACCCCATTGCAGCGCCACCGCAACAACGCTGAACCATGCCCAGACCACCAGATAGGCCGAGGCGAACAGTGCCGTCGGCACATAAGCGTTGCCCTTTTCCTTTTGCTTGCGGTTCACCATCGCGAACAGCAGCACCATGGGCGTCGCAGAGGGCAGCATCATAGCGATCATCATGACCCACCACATGAGGAACATCACGCCGGCATATTCGCTGCTCCATTGAGCCGGCATCATCATGCCCATGGCGCCCCCGCCGCTCATCCGGGTCATGTCGAAGGCCGACATCCCCATACCGCCGCCGGCCAGGACATAGACCCACGACAGCAAGACCACGGAGAGCAACGCGACCAGCACAATCGTCCGGTCGCGTTTAACCGCGCGTTCAATGGCGCTGTCGATCAACATACTCTAATGCACACGGTTGGCGAACCACCGGGCGTTAGGCAGACCAATCGAAGGTGTGCAGCGTACAGGAATTGCCCTGCCAGTCGCCAATGTCAGGGTCCGACCAGCTGCTTTCGCGGCCGTTTGCCAGAACCATGCTCTTGATCTGGAAAGCGCCCTGCGCCGCGGCACCGGACACAGTCGCCTGATTTCCGGCCTCGTCCCCAAACGGCACGGCCAAGACCTGACCGATGCCGTCCACACTGACGGTTGGATTGTCGCCCCAGGCGATATTGATGCTTTTGGCTTGGGCCGGTTCCCAGGTGCTCATGACGGCACCAAACAGACCTTCCAACAGGCCACCTTTATTGCCGCTATAGATAGCTTCCAGTTCGCGTTGCTGATCGGCGCTGGCCCCGTCGCCAATGAACAGCCGAGCAGTGCCATTGCCCTCAAAGAAGTTGCCCGGCCAATGCGCCATTAGGACAACTTTGCAGCCCGCCAAATCGACACCATCCGAAACGCCGGCTTCTATGTCGTAGGCGAGGATGCCCCGGCACCAGCCTTGATCGGGTGGTTCATTCGGCCCCAGCCAACAAGGACACCACGCGTTACAACTGCACAACTCCATACTCCGACCTGAAACTTTCCATGTCATGATGCTTCCCCCTGTTCATCCCGCAATTATCTTCTAAGCTGTCTTGGACGACCTCTCGTGACTCGCAGCGAGATCGTTTGTTGCTCCTGACATCGTTGCGGGTCCGAGATATGGCAGCCAGTCGAATTCCGATGCCGTCATTGCTGCCCTAGCGCGCCGAGGAGGGCTGCGCTGACCACCTGCCACGGGCTCTCGAAACGATAGACGCCGGTACCCGTATCCTCAGGATGGCACCGATTACTTGTGAGTGTACGACCTAAATAAGAGAATCTTCAACCATGAGCATTTTGTGTGTAATAGCCCGGTGATATAAAAAGGTTGCGCAAAAACCTGGAATCCGACGGCCCCATTGACTTCTGCTCTTGGCTACGAGCAGCGGTCCAGCGCCGATTTCTCACACGACCGCTTTCGGCCACTAACCTGACGTTTGGTACTTCAGTGTCCGCTCAACCCCGCTTAGCGGACCAGTTACAGCGGGGCCTCTGAGGCCCGGTTCTGACCCGAACCCGACATCTTGCCTGCACGGTGGAGTACCGCATATCTTATTCTTCAACTATCTCGGCTGTTTGTAGGACCGCGCAGCGTATTTTTTTACAAGACGGGTCTTATCGGCGGGAAGGGCGGGCAACGGACTCGGGTTTTTGGTGAGCGGCTTGGAAAATGACAGGTAAAGCCGACGATGATTTCAGGCGCGTGAAGACATTGCGCCTCTATAGGATCATGGATACCGCGGCCGAAAAGGCCTTTGATGATCTCACGCAGCTTGCTGCAGTGATTTGCGAAGTTCCAATCAGTCTCGTGAGTTTGGTCGACGACCATCGACAGTGGTTCAAATCACGAACGGGACTCAAGGCAACGGAAACTCCGAAGGATCGGGCTTTCTGCGCCCACGCGATTCGGCAAGACGAAATAATGGTGGTTCCTGATACCGAGTTGGATCAGCGCTTTGCGCAGAATCCGCTAGTGACCGACACGCCTAAGATCCGATTCTATGCGGGTGCGCCGCTCAAGGTGGCCAATGGCGTGAAGATCGGAACATTGTGCGTCATTGACAGAAATCCGCGGGAACTAAGTGATGTGCAGATACAGGCACTGGGCATTCTAAGAGATGCGGTGGTAACGCAGCTCGAACTGAGACGAACTGCAGCGGACCTGGAAGCGTTAGAGGGCCTAGTCTCTATGTGCGCATGGTGTCGAAGCGTGAGGACCGAGACGACAAACGGCGTTACTTGGCAACCCCTGCACGAATATGTGGCTGACTTGGCGCGGGTGACGCATGGAATCTGTCCCACCTGTAACAACGAACTCCTGCAGGATGGTCAAAAATGACACCGACTACGGCCGTCAGTTGACGCCCGCGTTCTCACACGTCCGCTGTCAGCCCCTAATCGGACATTTCGCGCTTCGGTGTCTGCTCCACCCTGCTTAGCGGACCAGGCTCGGTGGGGCCTCTGACTTCCGCTCGTGACCCTAAGCGGAAGTTGGGAGAGTTCGAGGTTGCCTCTGATCCGTTATGCAGG
>CAYFXM010000205.1:0-5105 GCA_964346965.1 uncultured Actibacterium sp.
CCGGTTTTCAGCAGGCCAACGATTTCGGCGCCGCCGTCACGGGTGCGCTGAACGATGGCGTCCAGTTTCTCTTGCGTGGTCCAGCCCATTTCGACCAGATCCGGCAGCGGGATGCCGCCAACGGTCGAGTAACGAACCGAAGGAACCATGGTGTCGCCGTGGCCGCCCAGAACGAAGGCGGTGACGTCGCGCATGGATACGTCAAACTCTTCTGCCAGGAAGTGGCGGAAGCGAGCGGAGTCCAGAACGCCGGCCATGCCGACAACTTTGTTCGCGGGCAGGCCCGAGAACTGCTGCAGCGCCCATACCATGGCGTCCAGCGGGTTAGTGATGCAGATCACGAATGCGTCCGGAGCGTTGTCGCGGATGCCTTCGCCAACGGACTTCATAACCTTCAGGTTGATGCCCAGCAGGTCATCGCGGCTCATGCCCGGCTTACGCGGGACACCTGCGGTCACGATAACAACGTCTGCACCTGCGATGTCGGCATAGTCGGTGGTGCCGGACATTGCGGCGTCGAAGCCTTCCGACGGGCCGGATTCTGCGATGTCGAGAGCTTTACCCTGCGGGATACCGTCGGCGATGTCGAAGAGGACAACGTCGCCCAGTTCTTTCATTGCTGCGAGGTGGGCAAGCGTGCCGCCAATCTGTCCGGCGCCGATAAGCGCGATCTTGGGTCTGGCCATGTTTTCTGTCCCTGATCTGATTGAATTCGCGCGAATGCCTAGCGATTTACGGCGCTTCGCGCAAGTCCGCCGCTGCGCAGCATCGTGCGGCTTGTTGAGGCACCTATGACATTGGTTGCGCTAAACCCAATGTGTTTGCGGGGTAATCTGAACTTCCGAAGCGTCAATGGACGCGCAATTTTCTTTAATATTATGGAGAAGATTAAGTAGATTCGCTTCGTTAACGCGCTGGATTTGAGGGATTTTGTCGCTGCGCACAGGGCCGATTCTCCTTCTCTGGCTTTACGGCTTCTGCACTGCGGCAAATCAGGGCTTGCGGTTTTATGCGTTTTTGGCATGTTTTGCGCAACAAAATTGCCAAAGGAAGAATCATGGATCAGCCGCGCCCTTACCGCTCCGTCCTGTATATCCCCGGCTCGAAAGAGCGTGCCCTTGAGAAGGCCAAGACCCTTCCGGTCGATGCCATCATCTTTGACCTCGAAGATGCCGTGGCCATCGACGAGAAAGAAAACGCACGCACGCTGCTGGCAGAAACCCTGAAGACCGCTGACTATGGTGCGCGTGCGCGTATCGTGCGGATCAACGGTCTGGACAGCCAGTGGGGCAAGGACGACATCGCAGCCTTCGTTGGCGCGGATATTGAAGCGATCCTGATCCCGAAAGTGAACTCTGCCGCTGACGTGCAGGCCGTGGCCGACCTGATCCCCGATGTGCCGCTGTGGGCGATGATGGAGACCCCTCTAGGCATGCTGAATGCGGGAGAGATCGCCGCGCATCCGCGTATGGCCGGTTTTGTGATGGGGACCAATGACCTTGCCAAGGAACTGAAGTGCCGCTTCCGTGCCGACCGTCTGCCGATGATCACCAGCCTGCAGCTGTGCCTGTTGGCCGCCCGCGCTGAGGGCATCGTGGCTGTTGATGGTGTCTATAACGCATTTAAAGACAATGAAGGTCTGAAGGTCGAATGTGATCAGGGCCGCGACATGGGCTTTGACGGCAAGACCCTGATCCACCCGGCTCAGGTCGAGGTCTGCAATGACGCCTTCGCGCCCACCGACGAAGAGATCGACCTCGCCAAACGCCAGATCGAAGCGTTCGAAGAGGCTGAGAAGTCAGGGCAGGGCGTTGCGGTTGTTGATGGCAAGATCGTCGAAAATCTGCATATCGTGACGGCGAAGGAAATCCTTGCCAAAGCGAGCGCGATTGCCGCCTTGGCAGGCTGAACCAAAGGACGCCAGCCATGACCCTACTGATCCTCGGAGTACTGCTATGGACCGCAGCTCACCTGTTCAAACGGGTGGCCCCGGCGCGCCGAGAGGCCTTGGGTGACAAAGAGAGCAAGGGTTTGGTCACGCTGGCCTTGCTGGGGTCGATTGTGCTGATGGTGTTTGGCTACAAAGCGGCAGAGTATTCGCCGCTTTGGGCAACGCCAACCGGGGCGACCCATGCGGTTAGCTTGGCCGTCCTGATCGCCTTTTATTTCTCTAGCCCCGGCCCGAAGAAAGGCGCGCTGTTTCACAAGATGCGCCACCCAATGCTGACGGGGTTTATCATTTGGGCCGCGGCGCACTTGCTGGTGAATGGCGATGTCGCCTCGCTGGTCCTGTTCGGCGGGCTGGGCGTCTGGGCCATTGCCGAGATCATCATCATCAACCGGGCAGAGCCCGACTGGACCCCGCACCCCAAAGGCCCGATCGCGAAGGATGGGATGTTCCTTGTCGCCTCGGCCGTATTGGTGGGGGTCATCGGATATATCCACGGACTGATCGGGCCGTCGCCCTTCGGCTGACGGGCCCCAACGACTTACTGAATTAGGAGAGCTGACATGGCCAAGACCAATCCGGGCCGGTTTTTTGAAGATTACTCTGTCGGTCAGGTGATCGACCATGCGGTGCCGCGCACCGTGTCGGGGGGCGAGCGGGCGATGTACCATGCGCTCTATCCGGCGCGTCATGCTTTGTATTCTTCGGATGAGTTTGCGCGGGCGTCGGGTCTGCCGGCCTCGCCTGTCGATGACCTGATCACCTTCCACACCGTGTTCGGCAAGACCGTTCCTGACGTGTCGCTGAATGCGGTGGCGAACCTTGGCTATGCCGAAGGGAAGTTTCTGAAGCCGGTTTATCCGGGCGACACACTGCGCTCGACCTCTGAGGTGATCGGTCTGAAGCAGAACTCGAACGGCAAGTCGGGTGTGGTCTACGTGCGCACCCGTGGCTGGAACCAGCGCGACGAGGTCGTTCTGGACTATGTCCGGTGGGTGATGGTGCGGAAGAACAATCTGGACGCCCCGGCGCCCGAGACTGTGATCCCGGAACTGTCCAAGGTTCTGTCGGTTGATGATCTGGTGATCCCCGAGGGGCTGGATTTCACCAACTATGACTTCACTCTGGCCGGTGAGCCGCACCGCTTTGGCGATTACGAGGTGGGTGAGGTGATCGACCATGTCGATGGCGTGACCATCGAGGAGGCCGAGCACATGATGGCGACCCGCCTGTGGCAGAACACCGCCAAGGTACACTTCGACGCGACCTTCCGTCCGGATGGCCAGCGTCTGATCTATGGCGGCCACGTGATCTCTATGGCGCGGGCGCTGTCGTTCAACGGTCTGGCGAATGCCCAGATGATCGTGGGCCTGAACGGTGGGGCGCATGCGAACCCCTGTTTCAGCGGCCTGACCGTGCGCGCATGGTCCGAGGTTCTGGACAAGCAAGAGACCAGCGCACCGGGTGTCGGCGCGGTGCGCCTGCGCATGGTGGCGACCAAGCATGGTGCCGAGGTTGGACAGCTGAAAGGCGAGGACGGAAAGTATCTGCCGGACGTTCTGCTGGATCTGGATTACTGGGCGCTGATGCCGATGTAATCGAAACGTTTGGTTGGCGCGATCGGCGAATCTGGCCCTTAATGCAGATTTGTGATCGCGCTAACAGATTTCGTTGATGCCCCGTAAGACTTTGAAATAAATACTAACTTCTGAAGTCATGTGCTGGGGTCTCTGAATTCTTTCAGGAATTTGGTGCAGTTTCCCAAATTCTGGGGATTTGTGATCACTAATACCTGCGGCGTGATCACAAGGGGTGGGTCCGCAAGTTTTACTGCGGTTTTGTGACGGTTTTCACGGAAAACAGGACAAAAGTCCCACCCTAGTAGGTGACTCGTCGATGAAATTTGCTATCACAGCACAAAAGCAACGCGCAAAGCGCTAGCGAGAGGGACATCTTATGGCTGATGTGAACAGGGGGAACCGTCCGCTTTCCCCGCATCTTCAAATTTATCGCCCACAATTGAACTCGGCGACGTCGATCTTCACCCGTATCACCGGGAACGCACTTCTTCTGGGTGCCATCCTTGTGGTCTGGTGGCTGCTCGCCGCGTCTTACGGTGGTGAGTACTTTGAAACCGCAGACGCGGTTCTGACATCGTTCATCGGCGATCTGATCATGTTGGGCTCGGCCTGGGCGCTTTGGTACCACCTGCTCGCGGGTTTGCGTCACCTGATCTGGGATGCGGGCTACGGTCTGGACGTCAAATCGTCCGACAAGATGAGCCTGGCAATCATCGGCGGGTCGCTGTTCCTGACCCTCTTCACCATCGCGATCGTATAAGGGGGCGGACAATGGCTTTTCTGACTGACCGCAAACGCGCTTCGGGCATGGGCTCGGCCAAATCCGGCGCCGAGCATCACTGGCACATGATCGTCAGCTCTGCTGCGCTGCTGATCCTTGTTCCGCTTTTCGTTTTCACTTTCGGCCCGATGCTGGGCCAGCCGCATGACGTGGTCGCCGAGTATTTCTCGCGTCCCTTCCCGGCGATCCTGACCGGCCTGACCATCACAGCAGGCTTCATCCACTTCAAGAACGGCGCGCAGGTCGCGATCGAGGATTATACGCACGGGCTGACCCGCAGCATCCTGATCATTGCCGTAACCTGCATCAGCTATGCCGCCATCGCCACGGGCCTGTTCGCCCTGGCTCGTATGGCGCTGTAAGGAGACACCAACAATGGCTGAATACGAATACGAGACGCATGAATATGACGTCGTGGTCGTTGGTGCTGGCGGCGCCGGTTTGCGCGCGACGCTTGGCATGGCGGAACAAGGCCTGCGCACGGCCTGTGTGACCAAAGTTTTCCCGACCCGCTCGCACACAGTTGCGGCGCAGGGCGGTATCGCGGCGTCCCTGTCGAACATGGGCCCCGATAACTGGCAGTGGCACATGTATGACACTGTGAAGGGTTCTGACTGGTTGGGTGACACCGACGCGATGGAATACCTCGCGCGTGAAGCGCCCAAAGCGGTGTATGAGCTGGAACACTACGGTGTGCCGTTCTCGCGGACCGAAGAAGGCAAGATCTACCAGCGTCCCTTCGGTGGCCACACCACTGAATTCGGCGAAGGTCCCGCGGTTCAGCGGACCTGTGCTG
>CAYFXM010000206.1:0-5097 GCA_964346965.1 uncultured Actibacterium sp.
CCGAATGCGGCGATGTATACGAATGCAAAGCTGGCCAGAATCGCAAGCCGCGGCCCGTTCAACGCATAGCCCAGTATCGTTGCGCCGGCCGCCACCACCGTCCACGGCAATGCTGGCCACCGGGCCCAGTCATTTTCGGTTGCCCAGTCCCAGCTCGTGAACGTAACAATGGTCTTTACACCTCCGAGAAGTACCTCACGGACCAGGTTTATCAGGAAGAGAATGCTACTCGAGATTAATCTCGTGAATTGATTTAACAGGGCTTTCTCTTCGTAGTCGTCGATTTCCGGGTCATAGACCTCAATCGGAAAAAAGTCGGACATCAGGTACTCAACGGAATCGTTGACTGCCAGAGGAAGACCCTTTATCAACGGAGGCAGGCGCCAGAGTATATTTGCATCGGATGGGGCGATAATCACGCAGAGCAGCGTGAAAATAATCAGCAGGACGACGAACTGCAGAAGTTTTCGATTTTGCAATATGGCGTCCATCGTGATTCGGTCTTAGTGTTCAGCAGAGTTCCCAAACAAGATGTTGATCACCTTTGACGGGTGCAAGACTCCCACCACTGCGTCGTTCTTGTCGACAACGGTGACCGGCTTGCCGGCGTTGAGTACCGCCGCTGCGACCGATCCGATAATGGCGTCTTTCGAAATTCTGAGGTCGCTGACTGCCTCGGTGGGGTCAACGGGGTCCATGACGGACTCAATTCTGAGAACTTTTTCCCTGGGGACCTCCTCGGTGAATTTATTTACATAGTCGGTCGCCGGATGAAGAACGATATTGGCAGGCGTATCCAGTTGCTCGATCACGCCATCCTTCATGATGGCGATTCGATCAGCCAGGCGCAAAGCCTCGTCAAAGTCATGGGTAACGAACAGGATGGTTTTACTCAATACGCTTTGCAGTCTTAAAAACTCATCTTGCATCTCTTTGCGTATCAGGGGGTCAAGTGCGGAAAACGGTTCGTCCAAAAACCAGATATCGGGTTCAACGGCAAGTGAACGAGCAATTCCAACGCGCTGCTGTTGACCACCCGATAATTGTCGTGGAAAGTAGTTTTCCCGCCCATCAAGGCCTACCAGATCAACCATTTCCTTGGCCCGCTTAATACTCTCCTGGGTGCTGTTGCCCTTTATCTGCAGCGGAAACGCGACGTTTTCCAGGACAGTTTTATCCGGCAATAGGGCGAAGCTTTGAAAAACCATGCCCATCTTGTTACGGCGCAGCTCTATCAACTGCTCGCTGGTCATAGACAGAAGGTCTTCGCCTTCGATGAGAATCTTTCCGGCTGTCGCCTCAGTCAGTCTCGAGATGCACCTGAGCAGGGTCGATTTTCCAGATCCTGACAGGCCCATGATAACGAGCAACTCGCCTGTATGAACTTCAAACGAGGCATTGTTGACACCTACCACATAACCGGCTTCGCGAAACGCTTCTGAATCGACAACGCCGTTAGCGCGTTGCAGCATTTCCTTCGCGTTATCGCCGAATATCTTGTAGACCGAATCGCACTGGACTACAGGTTGGCGGGTTTCTGAATTCACAACTTCAGAAGGCATGACCGTTCATTTCATTGTGGCCGGGTTGAACAAGCCACCACGTAGCTACTTCTGGATAATGAGTCCCCCGAGAATAAAAGCCCCTCCTGGCATAAGGGCCAGGAGGGGTCGGTCGCCTGCGTTTTAGTTACATCCCAGCAGTTGTCCAGGGCTTCCAGACCTTTTCATTTTCCTTGAGCCATTTCTTGGCGGCGTCTTTGTGATCCATTTTTTCAACGTCGACCAATGCCGCCATTTGACCGATTTGTTCTGTTGTAAACGAGAGCTGCGAGAAGATCGTGTAAGCATGTGGATGAGTTCTCGGGAACTTGTAGTTTGCCGCTTTCTTCAGCCAGCCCTTCGGCGAACCACACTTGCCGTCACCGCCATCAGCCTTGCGACAGCCGTCGTAGTATGGCGGGAATTCGATAAACGTGAACCCGTCGGCATCGGTAAAATTCGGTGTCCAGTTGAAGATTACCGTACCGCGACCTTCTTTCTTTGCGGAAGCGAGCTCTGCCCAAAGCGCATCGGCACCGCCGGCGAACTTGACTACCCATTTGTCGTCGAGACCGAGCGCCTTGACACGTTCCGGCATGAGATCGCCGTGCCAGCTTTGAGGACCTTCCAGCCAACGCCCTTTGCCGCCGGAGTCCGGCGTTACAAAATTCTTATGGCAGTTTTTGAGTGCCTCCCAATTCGGCAGGCCGGGGCAAAGCCCCTTTTCGATTACCCAATTGGGTACACCCATTTCCTCAAGCGTTTGTGCCTCGTGCGTACCTGCATCGATCACGCCACCCTTGAGCATCGCGTTGTAGAATGACTTTCCGAAGGTGGACTGCCAGACTTCGTGCGAAATGGTTACGTCGCCGTTGCGGATGGATTCGTAAACGGCCTGGGAGTCTGCAGACACATACTCGACGTTGTTGCCATTTCTCTCGAAGATGCCGCCAATGACATAGGCCATGACAACCTGGCTCGACCAGTTGTGAATCGGAATGACGATTGGCGAGGTACTGTCGGCCGCTCTCGCGACTCCGGCTGCTGAAAAAAGCAAAAGGCACCCGATGGCCATCGCCGCCCGGATCGTTTTGGATACTTGCTTCATTTACTGTCTCCTCTCTCTGAATTTCTGATTTGTCGTTGTGTTAACCGAGCAACGCGCCCGTATTTCCGATGGCCTGACTAAACTTCTAGCGGGCCGGGAAAACTGTTTTCTCTATTCCGATACTCAACCGAAGTTCTGCGTGCAACAACCATGCCGTGCCTTGGGGAATCAATCGCAGGCGCATCCTTGCAGCGTCCGCGAACTTTTCCGCATATCATCTGAATCGGCGGCCGGTCTTTCCGCCGACAGCCGGCCATTCTTTCGCCGTCGGTCCTACATTCGTACACGCAACTTTTCCGGGTCGTAGAAGGGAAACCTGACTACTTGCGCCGGCAACCGCTTCTGGTGGCCGTCGAGCTTACCTACCTCCACCTCGGTGCCTTCCGCTGCGTGTTCCACCGCCATGCGGCAAAGGGCAATGTTCTTTCTCAGGATTGGTGAACGCGTTCCGCTGGTGATCTCGCCAACTTGCTGGCGACCGACGTGCACGGGATCGCCGTTGGTGGCGACCTCGTTTCCTTCGAGCTCGAGCCCGACCAGTTTTCGCTGGGGGTTTTCCTTTCGGCGCTTTAGGGCCTCTTTGCCTACAAAATCGTCCTCTTTGGATTTCAGCGGCACGGTAAAGCCGATACCGGCTTCAAAAGGATCGATCTGATCGTTAAATTCATAACCGGCGAAAATCAGGCCCGACTCGATCCGCAGCATGTCCAGCGCATCGAGTCCCAACGGTTTTAAATCGTGGGGCCGGCCGGCTTCCCACACCGCGTCCCATACGGCGACGGCATCTTTCGGGTGGCACCAGATCTCGTAGCCCAGCTCGCCGGTATAACCGGTGCGCGACACCACCACGGCAATGCCGTCGAATCCACCGATGCGACCAACGGTGAATCGGAACCAGCCGAGCTCGTCGATATTCGGCTGAGTCGGCGGAGTCCAGATGACCTCGCGCAGTATGTCGCGGCTTTTCGGTCCCTGTACCGCCACGTTGTGCATCTGGCTGGTGGAAGATTTCACCCACGCCTGAAGCCCGAGCTTCTTCGCCTGCTCCCTCAGCCATATGCCGCCGTAGTCGTCTCCACCGATCCAGCGGAAGTTGTCCGGCCCCAATCGGTACACGGTACCGTCGTCGAGCATGCCGCCGGTGTCGTGGCACATGGCGGTATAAACCACCTGACCGACGGCGAGCTTGCGCATGTTGCGGGTCATGCACGCCTGCATCAGTGCCTCCGCATCCGGTCCCAGCACCTCGAATTTCCGAAGGGCGGACAGATCCAGAATCACCGCGCCCTCGCGGCAGGCCCAGTACTCGTCAATGGCGCCGTGGCTGGTGAATGAACCAGGCAGCCAGAACCCGCGGTACTCGGTGAAATTCCGGGTCAGCTTCGAGGTGCGCGGATGAAACCCCGTTTCCTTGGTTAACTGGGCGTCAGCGTCTGTTGTCATTCTGTATGCAACCGCTTTTGAAAAAGTGTTCTCGGCGTTGTAGACCCGCACGTGGATGTCGGTGGGGTTCCAGCCGTTGGCGGCGTCCACGTCGCAAGGGCACGCCGAGGACACGCACACCAGATCGGTGAGCGCCCGCAGCAGCACGTAATCGCCGGGACGCGACCAGGGCTCGTCCAGATAGATCTGGTTGTTGGCGTCGAGATTGGTGTTGTAGAAAAAGTTGATCGCCTCCCAGCCGCGGCGCTTGGCCACGCCGTACTCAGAGAGCGCTCCGTTGAAGTTGTCGGTGCAGTTGGCGTGCCGCAGGTAACCCATATCCTCGTAGTACTTGGCGGTGCAGGCCAGATTGAAGGTGTCGTGGCGCCCCACGGTGTCGCGCACCACCTCCAGCAGCGGCTGCATGTCCTGATCGAAAAACCTGGAGTAAAGCCCAGGGCCAGGATACACGGCGCCCATGAGCGAACGCGTAGTGGCGGCGTCCACGCAGCGTTCCACGTCCTTGTCGAGGCCGGCAACGGTGAATGCCTGAAAGTCGGAGCACTCGCGGCCTTCCACGTCGATGATCTGTATGAATTCGCCGGCGCGCACGGTATAGGCGCCGGCGGTAGCGCGATGGACGCGCATGTCGATGCGCGGATCGGCCAGCGGCTCCGGCAGCAGCGGCGGTGTTCCTTCATCCGGAACTCTGGCGCGGGTGACAAAGGCGATGAGATCCGTGGGCGGTGTCTGCGCATCCGGCGTCATCGGCCCACCCGGCGCGGCAATCACGCAAACCGCATCGGCAGCGGCGGTGAAACTGATCTGTTCCCCGGCGGCCGTGTCCTCGCTGAACGGCGTGATGGCTTTGGTATCGCTCAAATCGAGGCCGCGTCGAGCAAGTCCCGAACGTACCCGGACGGCGTCTTCGCTCTCGGCGGCAAGAACCGCCTGAATACCCGACGCCGGCGCGGTGTTTTTCGCTCCAAGCACCCCGGCATCGGCCTTTCCGCCGGATCTGAACGC
>CAYFXM010000207.1:0-5010 GCA_964346965.1 uncultured Actibacterium sp.
TGCCTTTCTTGTACTTGCCGATCCGATCAAGGACCTCGCCGTAATCGCCGTATCCCGGCATGATATAGACGACCAGCTTGGTCTTCCGCGGCGCAAAACCGGTGGCAAGATAGTCGCCTTCGTGCCCACTGGCATAGCGATAGTGGTACCGCCCAAATCCGATGATAGAGCTTCCCCAAACGACCGGTTCAAACCCCGTGACCCGCTGGAAGAGGCTTAACAACTCTTGTGCGTCTGCACGGCGCGTAGGGTTTTCCACTGCCGCGATCAGATCGGCAGCGGAGTTGTCAGTCGCCTTGGTCTTGTTCTCGCTCATACGGCTCCCTTCTCAGGCGCAAGAGCCATCCCGCCAGCGGTTCACGATCGGATAGCGGCGATCCAGCCAGAAGGACCGTTGAGTCAAGCGTGTGCCCGGCGCGGACTGAAAGCGTTTGTATTCCGAGATATATAGCAGGTGTTCGACCCGTTTCACCGTATCGCGATCAAACCCTTCGGCCACGGCGTCCTCGACACTGGCCTCTTCATCGACCAGCAGCTCAAGGATACGGTCCAGAACCGGATACGGCGGCAGGCTGTCCTCGTCCTTCTGATCCTCGCGCAGCTCGGCCGAGGGCGGCTTGTCGATGACACGCGGCGGGATGACCTCGCCTTCCGGCCCCATCATCCAGTCGCGGTGATTGGCGTTGCGCCAACGGCAGGTCTCGAACACACGGGTTTTGTACAGGTCCTTGATCGGGTTATAGCCGCCGTTCATGTCGCCATAGATCGTGGCATAGCCCACCGCGACCTCGGACTTGTTGCCGGTGGTCAGAAGCATCTCGCCAAACTTGTTCGAGATCGCCATCAGCAGAAGACCGCGCAAGCGGGACTGGACGTTTTCCTCGGTCACATCGAAGGGGCGATCGCCGAACAAAGGGGCCAGAGTTTCGGTCACGGCCACTCGCGACGGCCCGATCGGCACATAGTCGTAATGGCAGCCCAACGCCTTTGCGACAGCTTCGGCATCCTCCAATGAGTGCTGGCTGGTATATTCCGACGGCAGCATCACGCAGCGCACATTCTCCGGCCCGATGGCGTCGGCGGCGATGGTCGCCACGATGGCGCTGTCCACCCCGCCCGAGAGGCCCAGAACCACCTTCTTGAAGCCCGACTTGCCCAGATAGTCTCGCAAGGCTTCCACCATACAGCGATAGTCCTGCTCCCACTCGTCCGGTAGCGCGGCCAGCTCGCCTTTCTTAGCCCGCCAGCCTTCGGCTGTTCGGACCAAGTCGAGATGGGTGATTGCCTCGTCAAACACCGGCATCTGCAACGCCAGTTCCCCGCCGGGGTTCAGCACGAAGGTGCCACCGTCAAAGACCTGATCGTCCTGCCCGCCCACCATGTTCAGATAGATCAGCGGCAGGTCTGTCTCTACCACGCGGGCAACCATGTGGTTCATCCGCACATCCATCTTTTTCCGGAAGTACGGAGAGCCATTAGGGACCAGCAGGAACTCTGCCCCGGTCTCTTCCAGCGTCTCGGCCACATCCGGGTGCCACGCGTCCTCGCAGATGGGCGAGCCGACGCGGACGCCGTCAATGCTGTAGGGACCGTTGACCGGACCGCTGTCATACACGCGCTTTTCGTCGAAGACCGTTTCATTGGGCAGGTGGTGCTTCAAAACACGGCTGACAATCTTGCCGCCTTTCAGGATGAAATAGGCATTGTAAAGGCCTGCACCTTCGGCCCATGGACCACCGATGCCAATTGCTGGGCCATCCGCGCAGTCAGTGGCCAAAGATTCGATGTGGGCAATCGCGTCGGCCACAAAGGCTGGCTTCATTACCAGATCCTGCAGGTTGTACCCGGTGATGAACATCTCGGTCAGTGCCAGCATGTCGGACCCAGCCTCGCGCGCAGCCTCCCACGCAGAGCGCGCCATGGCGGCATTGCCGGCAAGGTCCCCCACGGTCGGGTTCAACTGCGCAAGGGTCAGACGAAATCGGTCACGCATCGGTCATCCTTTCACTCGGCCCTGTCTTAGCAGACCTGCGGCCAAGGGAAAGCCCATGCGACGGAAAACCGTTGTCTCGCCAAGGCCAAGCCACTAACCTCTGTCCGACAGGACAATATTGCCCTCAAAAGAGGCTTCGAGGAGACATAAATGCGAACTTCCACCACTCTGCTGTTCGCTACAGTCATTGCATTCGGTCTGCCAGCCTTCGCGCAAGAGACCGCCACAAAACAATATGACGATGGCGGCATCTACGAAGGCAGTTTCAAAGACGGTGTACAGCACGGCAAGGGCACCTACCGACAGCCCAATGGATACGAATATTCCGGCGACTGGGTGATGGGAGAGATTCGCGGCATGGGTGTGGCGCGTTTCCCGGATGGCTCGGTCTATGAAGGTGCATTCGAAGCAGGCGGACCGCATGGCAAGGGCAAGATCACATTTGCTGACGGCGGCAGTTATGAAGGCGACTGGGTCGAGGGTAAGATCTCGGGCGATGGGATCGCGGCTTACGCAAATGGTTCGGAATACACCGGCCAGTTCCAAAATGCCTTGCAACACGGTCGCGGAACCCTGCGTGACCAGAACGGTTTTGTCTACGAAGGCGACTGGGTTGAGGGCGTCAAGCAGGGCGAAGGAATCGCCGCCTATCCTGACGGTGCCCGCTACGAGGGCCAGTTCGTCGCCGGGCAAAGATCGGGCCAAGGCGCATGGAGCACAGCGGAAGGGCTGCGTTATACCGGTGACTGGGCCAATGACCTGTTCGACGGACAAGGGTCACTGGTACTGCCCGATGGCGGCAAATACGAAGGGCAATTCAAAGAAGGGCTGCAGAACGGCAAAGGCCTGCAAGTCTACGCGGCTGGTGACGCCTATGAAGGCGATTTCCTGCAAGGCAAACGCCACGGCAAGGGGGTTTACACCGGCCAGGACGGTTATGTTTATAACGGTGACTGGGTCGAGGGCCGCAGCGAAGGCATGGCCCATGTCACCTATCCAAACCAATCCGTCTTTGAAGGCGCATTTAAAAACGACTTGGCGAACGGCAAGGGAAAAATCACCCATGCCGACGGCTCGACCTATGAGGGTGACTGGAAGAACGGAATCCAGGAGGGGTTGGGCGTTGAGACCCATCCAAGCGGTTTGGTCTACGAAGGGGCCTATGCCAAGGGTCGCTATCATGGACAGGGCGAGATGCGCCATGCCGATGGCTATTCCTACAAAGGCGATTGGGTCGAAGGCGAGCGGCAAGGCAAGGGCACTGCGACCTATCCGGACGGCACCGTCTATACCGGCGATTTTCTAGGCGGACAGCGACATGGTCAGGGCGAAATCGTTACACCGGCCAACTTCCGCTATGTCGGTGGATGGGTCGACGGCGAGATTCAGGGCAAAGGCACCGCAACCTATCCCAACGGTGACGTCTACGAGGGCCATTTTCAACGCGGAGAGCGTCAGGGCGAAGGCACCATGCGCTATGCCACAGGGAAAGAGGAAAGCGGCACGTGGGAAGAGGGCGAGCTGCAACCCGCAGCGGAATAGGCTCTGTGTACAGTAGTCTCCAACTCGCCCGTTCACCGAACGCGTGGGATCATCCGTGTCGCCCAACAATCCCGCAAGCGTATGTACTCGCGAAGTAAGCGATGCGTACGCGTTCTGCATCGCCATATTGGGCCCATTAGGACACCTGCAAAATATGGGTTTCCATTTCCGGCGGGACGCGTATAGTCCCACCCCATGATCAGAACCGGACATATCGCCTCTGCTGCCGCGCGCGCCTTCGCGCCGCTGTCCGGTCTTGCCCTACTACTGCTTAGCCGCCTCTGAGCGTGCCGGTCCGGCGCGACCGCTCAGAGGATATGCCCCGCGCCCAAACTATGGCTAAGACAAACGAGTTATTCAGATGACAAATGTATCCAAACAGGACCAGGTTCTGATTTTCGACACCACATTGCGCGACGGCGAACAGTCGCCCGGCGCGACCATGACCCATAACGAGAAGCTGGAAATCGCCGAGATGCTGGACGACATGGGCGTCGACATCATCGAAGCGGGCTTCCCGATCGCGTCTGAGGGTGACTTCGCTGCCGTTAGCGAAATTGCGAAACGGTCAAAGAACTCAAGGATTTGCGGGCTGGCGCGCGCCAACTTCAAAGATATCGACCGCTGCGCCGAAGCCGTGCGGAACGCCGAACAGTCGCGCATCCATACCTTCATCGGCACCTCGCCCCTGCACCGGGCCATCCCCGACCTGACCAAAGACGAGATGGCCGAGCTGATCCACGACACGGTTACCCACGCCCGTAACCTTGTCGAGAACGTCCAATGGTCCCCAATGGACGCCACCCGGACCGAATTCGATTACCTGTGCCGCGTGATCGAGATTGCGATCAAGGCGGGTGCCACCACAATCAACATCCCCGATACCGTCGGCTATACCGCACCGCGCGAAAGCGCCGACCTGATCCGCCGCTTGATCGAGACCATCAACGGCGCAGACGAGGTTGTCTTCGCGACCCACTGCCACAACGACCTTGGCATGGCGACCGCCAACGCGCTGGCGGCTGTGGACGCAGGCGCCCGCCAAATTGAGTGTACAATCAATGGCTTGGGCGAACGTGCGGGCAATACCGCGCTGGAAGAGGTCGTCATGGCGATGAAGGTCCGCAACGACCTGATGCCTTATCAGACCGGTATCGACACCACCAAGATCATGGCCATCAGCCGTCGTGTCTCGGCTGTGTCCGGTTTTGCGGTCCAATACAACAAGGCCATCGTCGGCAAGAACGCCTTCGCGCACGAAAGCGGCATCCACCAAGACGGCATGCTGAAAAACGCCGAGAACTTCGAGATCATGCGCCCGCAGGACATCGGCCTGTCGGGCACCTCGTTGCCCTTGGGCAAACACTCCGGTCGTGCTGCTTTGCGTGCCAAGTTAGAGGATCTGGGGTTCGAACTGGGCGACAACCAGCTGAAAGACGTCTTCGTTCGGTTCAAGGACTTGGCCGACCGCAAGA
>CAYFXM010000208.1:0-5009 GCA_964346965.1 uncultured Actibacterium sp.
TCGCCTTTGCGGTTGACGAATCTCGCGATCGGGGCCGATCCGACCTGTTTAATGACGCCTGCCCGCGATCCATCTTGCAATCGATTTCCCACCCCACCAAACCCTCAGCCTCTGAGTAGCCCTAGTTCGACATCAGTTCCTCGAAATAAAGGATCGTATGTCTCAGGCCCTCTTCCAGCGTAACCTTCGGCTCCCACCCAAGCGCCTCTCTGGCGAGACTGATATCGGGACAACGTTGTTTCGGATCATCTTGCGGCAGCGGCTTGAAGCTGAGTCGCGACCCCGAACCCGTGAGAGCGATAATCTTCTGCGCCAATTCGCGTACGCTAAACTCAGCGGGATTGCCGAGGTTGACCGGGCCGGTAAAGTCGTCAGCGCTGTCCATCAACCGCACCAACGCTTCGACTAGATCGTCGACGTAACAGAACGAGCGGGTCTGGTTGCCGTCGCCGTAGATCGTTATGGGTTCCCCCTTCAGTGCTTGGACGATGAAATTTGACACGACGCGACCGTCATTGGAATGCATACGCGGCCCATAGGTGTTAAAAATACGCGCGACCTTGATCGGCAGTCTGTGCTGGCGGTAGTAGTCGAAGAACAAGGTTTCGGCGCAGCGCTTGCCCTCGTCGTAGCATGATCGCGGCCCGATGCAGTTGACGCGACCGAGATACGCTTCGGTCTGTGGATGCACTTCTGGATCGCCGTATACTTCGCTCGTTGAAGCCTGCAAGATTCTCGCTTTGACGCGCTTGGCAAGGCCAAGCATGTTGATCGCTCCGTGCACGCTGGTTTTCGTCGTTTGCACGGGATCGAATTGATAATGCACGGGCGAAGCCGGGCACGCCAGGTTGTAGATCTCGTCGACTTCGATGTACAGAGGAAAGGTCACATCATGGCGCATCGCTTCGAAGTTGCTGTGATCGAGTAGATGGGCAATGTTCCGTTTGGTGCTGCTGAAGTAGTTGTCTACGCAAAGCACGTCGACGCCGCTTTCAAGCAGACGCTCGCACAAGTGTGAGCCCAGAAAGCCAGCCCCGCCTGTCACCAGTATTCTTTTTTGATCACGAACTCGCATGGTATAGCCTCGCCGAGCACGTCGAACCTGACCGCAGGGGTTGTTGATTAATGCGGCGAGGCGCTCGTCTACTTTGAGCTATTGTAATGATTTGGCAGCCCGCCGCCAGGAAAGGCAGGGCTGTTTACGGGCCAAGATGGAGATCGGGTCGACATCAACAAGCAGCCGCGCAAAGACGGGCTGCCGGCACCAGCATCGGCATGTTTCCCGCCGCCGCAGGTTACGGCCCCTTGACTGATACATTAAAATAGAAAGCAGTGAGTATGGAGCGGAAATTACCCGAGTCTAGCGGGATCGGCAGCGCGATTGCCGTGGGCTTTCGCAGGCTACCGAAGACGATACGGCTGGCGCTGATGATCATTGGCATCCAGGTGGTCATCGCGACCGTCTTTCGGATCGCATTCTGGTTTGCCTTTCGGACAACAGGCGGGGACATCCCGGCGGCGGATGCGGCGATGGCATGGTATCTGGGCTTCAAATTTGATTTGCGTCTGGCGCTCCTGATTTGCCTCCCGTTGCTCGTGCTTTTTTGGGTCCCGCCGCTTAATCCCATTCGCTCGAAGATCGCAAGCCGCATGTGGCTTAGTTACTTTGTCGCGATCGAAGCCTTGGTCTTGCTGCTGTATTTCATTGACTTCGGCCATTACGATTACCTGGGTAGCCGTCTCAACGCCGGATTGTTGGAGCATTTGGAGCCAGTATCGATTGCCATGCAAATGGCCTGGGAGACCTATCCCGTCGTCTGGGGCGTACTCGGGCTTGGCCTTCTCAGTGCGATTTACGGCAGCCTGGTTAATCGGACCGCCTTCCGTGAGCTGCACATCGCCGACACACCGGCACATAAGTGGGCAAAGAGGGCACTCATCGCCGCCTTTGTCGGGTTATATATGTTCGGTATCTATGGCAAATGGTCCTGGTATCCGATGCGTTGGAGCGATGCACATTTCTCGACCAACGGCTTCGTCGCCGCCCTGGCCGGGAACCCAGTGTTGTTTTTCATGGACACCTTTCCACATCGCGCCAAACCCTACAGAAAAGATAAGGTGCGAGAATATTACGATCTGATCGCCTCTTATCTTGAGCCAGATCAGGTTGACCGTGAAGCGCTTTCATTCGCGCGTTACGTGTCGCCATCGTCAGCTTTACCGGGTAGGCCCAACCTGGTCTTGATACACATGGAGTCCTTTGCCGGCTTCAAGGTCGGTATACTGGGCAACAAGCTCGACCCTACGCCGGCGTTTGATGCGGTTGCCCGGAAATCGATTCTGTTCACCAACTTTTTTGTCCCCCGGGGCTCAACCGCACGATCCATCTTTGCGACATTGACAGGGATTCCCGATCTGAATCCAGTGCATTCGGCCTCGCGCAATCCGCGTATCGTGAATCAGCACACGATTATTAATGCGCTTGCGGATTACGAGAAGTTCTACTTCATTGGCGGTAGCGCGACGTGGGGCAACATCCGCGGCCTCATGGCGCATAACATTCCGGGATTGAATATATACGAGGAGGGGGACTACGAGGCGCCGCGAGGCGATGCGTGGGGCGTTTCGGACTTGGCCTTGTTTGAAAAAGCAAATACGATCCTTGCTGCGCAGCAAAAGCCTTTTTTCGCTTTTATCCAGACCGCGGGGAATCACCGGCCCTATACGATTCCCGATGATCGCAAAGGCTTCGAGCTTGTGGAGCTGGATGAGGAAACACTGCCAAAGAATGGTTTTGAATCGCTTGCAGCTTACAATGGCATTCGGTTACTGGATTATTCCCTTGACTATTTTTTCCGCCTGGCCCGCAAGCAATCCTATTTCGACAACACCATCTTCGTGATGTACGGTGACCACGGCGTGCATGCACCAACCCAGATTCCCTGGGAACAGCTCCTTTTGACGCAACGTCACATTCCGTTAGCCATCTATGCATCGCGGTTTATAAGGCAAGGCCGAAACATCGATACCGTAGCCAGTGTCGTCGATATCCTGCCAACCTGCCTAAATTTGATGGGTATACCCTATCTCAACACGGGACTGGGGCGTGACCTCTTGACGCCTCGCCCGGCGGATCACCATTTCGCCTATGTGCCCCACGGGGTACTGACCGACGAGCTTTTTCTACGCACCGATCCGGCAGGCAAGGCCTATCTCCATCGCTACCGGTCAAAGACGCCGACCGTGGATGTCAAGGACCAGTTTCCGGAGGAAACCGCGAGGCTCCGACGTCTGTTCGCGGCATTGACCGAAACGTCCAAGTATCTCATGTACAACAACCCGCCGCGCCCACACCGGCCTGTGCAAGCTGCGGTCAAGACAGGCACATGGTGATATTTCCCGTGGAGACATGTCGGGCCGGAAGTCACCCTGCCTCGGCAACAAGAGCAGCATGTGCGACGACTCGCCTGCTGGTCGGTGTTGTGGGCCGGCCGCCCCCGGCTGCGGGCGCGAGGACATAACGAGTCAAAGTGGGTCTGATGTACGTCGTCACAGGTGCTTTTGGCTTCATCGGCTCGAACGTGGTCAGAGCCCTGAATGAGCGCGGCGTTCGCGAGATACTGGTAGTGGATGAGTTCGCCGCCAGGGAGAGAGCTAGGAACATTAGCGATTGCCAGGTTGCCGATATTGTCGATAGGCAGGACTTCCTGAAGGCGTTAACGACCGGGCGGTTCGCAAACAAGCTCAAGACCATCATCCACAAGGGCGCGTGCTCTGACACCATGGAGCAAGACCGCCATTACATGATGGAGAACAATTACGAGTATTCAAAGTCGCTACTACGTTTCTGCCAAGAGGAAAAGATCCCGTTTATTTATGCTTCTTCGGGTGCCGTTTATGGCCTGAAAGACGGCTTCCAGGAAATACCCGAACATGAGGCGCCAATGAACATTTATGCCTACTCTAAGGCGCTATTCGATCAGGATGTACGACAGCTCTTGCCCGACAGGACAGCGCAAATTGTTGGATTGCGTTATTTCAATGTCTACGGGCCCGGCGAGGAATACAAGGGCAGCACAGCCTCGGTTGCATTCCATTTTTTTAATCAGTATCGCCGTGCCGGTCGCGTAAGGCTATTTCGCGGCAGTGGCGGTTACGGGGATGGAGAACAGCGGCGCGATTTTATCTGGGTGCAAGACGCCGTGGATGTAAACCTGTTTTTTCTCGATCACCCTGACAAGTGTGGCGTCTTTAATGTCGGTACCGGCCAAGCACGCAGCTTCAACGACATGGCAGCCGCCGTTATTAATAGTGTCCGCGGTTTGGAGGGTAAGGGCCCGCTAACGCTGGAACAACTGCAAAGCGAGGGCACCATCGAGTACATCGACTTTCCAGATGGCCTTGCCGAGCAATACCAGAGTTTCACGCAAGCAGATATCCGTGCTTTGCGGTCCATTGGATTCGAAAGGCCCTTTCTTTCACTGGAGCAGGGTGTGCAACGCTACGTAGAAACGCTGTTCCGTGATCGTGCTCGGCATTAGGTTTAGGGGTCGCAACGCACAAGACTCAGCTGGGCTAAACGGGCCCAGACAGCGCATGCTTGTGGTCTAGCGTTGCATGAGCTGATCCAGGCGTTTGGTGACGTCGCCAACCGAGATGCGATTCATGACATCAGGGCGTCGTACGCGCGTTCCCCAGGGCACTTGCGCCACATCCAAGCCAAGCTCTGCGCGGACAGCCTCGACGTACTTATCTACCACCCACGCCTGACTGAGATAGGGACGGGCACGCGCGGGGTTGGTGGCGGCATAGAGACCGATCACCGGGGTGCCCACGGCTGTGGCCATATGTGCGGGCCCCGTGTCCGGTGCAATGAGCACATCCGCCCGTTCGAGCACGGCTAGCAATTGCTTGAGGTTCGTTCGGCCAATCAGATTAATCGGTCTGGACTTGCAAAGTTTCTCGATGGCTTGCCCCAACTCGTGTTCGCGTGGCGAAGGACCTCCCGT
>CAYFXM010000209.1:0-5001 GCA_964346965.1 uncultured Actibacterium sp.
CACGTCATCGACCTGGCAAAAGACGCGCCGCAATCCACCCTCGAGCGTCGTCTTGCCGATCTTCCTGACCGTGTTGTCGAGGGCGACCCGCACCACAGCGTCGCCATGCATTTCACCAGCCCTGACAGCAAGTTGTCAGCCGGGACATGGACCTCGACCCCCGGCAAATGGCACGCTTTCACCGATAAGGACGAGTATTGCTATATCGTGTCCGGCCATTGCGCCCTGATACACGAGGACGGCACACGCCGGGACTTCCGCACCGGTGCGTCTTTCATGATTCCGAATGGATTCCGTGGCTATTGGTTGGTGGTCGAAACAACCACGAAGCACTTCGTGATCCGGGACACGACCGACAGCGACAGCTAAACACAAACGGACGCCATCGATTCAGAATCTGGCGTCCTGTACGTCTTTCAGATCGGGGATAACGTCGGCGGTCCCAAGCCGCGCGACCATCAGGGCCGCAGCACGCGTGGCCAGCTGCATTGCCTGCGGAATCGGCAAGCCCCGATCCATTGCCGCGAGAATGTAGCCGGTGAACGTATCGCCTGCGCCCGTTGTATCGACCACCGTCGCGGGCAGCGCCGGAACGTCGTGAGTGGTGCCGGTTTCATTGTCATGAAAGGTCGCCCCGTCACCGCCCTTAGTGACAACAACCCGGCGGACGGGCAGCTCTTGCGGCGCCGTGCCAAGCGCTTCTTCCAACTGCGCGGCTTCGAGCGCATTCAGGATCAGGAAATCCAGGTAGGGTAAGACAGCCTGCACGGCCCCGGCATCAAATGGAGCGGCGGCGTAGGCAACCTGCAGACCCAAGGCTTTCCCAAGTTCGGCGGAAAACCCTTGGGCATTGGTCTCATTCTGCAGCAGAAGCGTGTCACCCACTGAGGCCTCGGTCAGCGCGGCGCGAATGGCGTCCTGAGAGATCTCGTGGTTTGCGCCCGGCAACAGGATGATCGAATTCTCTCCTGCGTCGTCCAGCGCGATAACGGCCTGACCCGTTGGGCCGTCTTGGGTCGCGATATGGCGGGTATCGACGCCGTATTCCATCAGGCGGTCAACTGCCCAACGACCGTCTGCTCCCACCGCTCCGATATGGCAGACCTGCGCCCCCGCACGGGCGGCGGCAACGGACATGTTGGTGCCTTTGCCGCCCAAACCCCGGCTGAATCCGTGGGCCGCGAGCGTCTCCCCCGGCGCAGGCAAATGCGGAACCCGGTAGAAAAGGTCCGCATTGATTGAGCCGAGGTTGTAGATCGCCATTAGCCGACCTTGCAGGCCGCCAGCAGTGCCATGTTGGTGATGTCGCTGACAGTCGAGCCGATCGAGCAAATCTGGATCGGCTTGTTGACGCCCGAAAGGATCGGACCAATCACCGTCGCGCCAGCCATCTCTTGCATCAACTTAACCGAGATCGAGGCAGAGTGCCGCGCGGGCACTACCAGAACGTTCGCCGGTCCAGATAGACGCGAGAACGGGTATTTCGACATCGCTTCGGTATTCAGGGCCACGTCGACGGTCATTTCGCCTTCATATTCGAAGTCAACGCCGCGCTGTTCCAGAACCTGAGGCGCAATGTGCATCTTCTCAGCGCGCTCACTGACCGGGTAACCGAAGGTCGAGAAGCTGACGAAGGCAACGCGCGGTTCCACACCAAACCCACGGGCAACTCCAGCCGCACGTTCAGCAATGTTGGCGAGGTCGTTTTCATCCGGCCACTCATGGACCAGCGTATCCGAAACCAGCAGGAAGCGGCCTTTATGTAGCAGGGCGGTTACGCCCACGGCACCGTCTTCCGCCCGTGCGTCAAACACGTGGTTGATCAGCTCCAGCACCTGCGCCGATTTGCGGGTCGCGCCGGTCACCATGCCGTCCCCATGCCCATGGGCCAGCATCAGCGAGGCAAAGACGTGACGATCGCGCGAGGCAAGGCGGTGCGCGTCCTGACCATCGAAACCTTTCCGCTGCAGGCGCTTGTAGAGGAAGTTGCGATAGGTGGCCAAGTGACGGGTGTTGGCCGCGTTGACGACCTCCAGTTCGCGAACGGCATCGCCCAGACCAGCACCTTCCAGCTTTTCCTTCACGTCCAACTCGCGTCCAACGACCAGCGCCTTGCCGTATCCAGCCCGCTGATAATTTACGGCGGCCCGCAGCACGCGCACATCGTCGCCTTCGGTAAAGATCATCCGCGCCTGTGCCGCACGGGCACGAGCCGAGATCGATCGCAGGATCGAGGCGGTGGGGTCCATCCGCTCTTTCAAGTCATGTTCATACTTGTCCATGTCCACGATGGGGCGGCGAGCCACTCCGGTGTCCATGCCAGCCTGCGCAACCGCCGGCGGGATCACATGGATCAGGCGCGGATCGAACGGGGTGGGGATGATGTAATCGCGGCCAAAGGACAGCTTGCGGCCATAAGCCATGGCGACCTCGTCCGGCACGTCTTCGCGGGCCAGTTCCGCCAGCGCCTGTGCACAGGCGATCTTCATCTCGTCATTGATGGCGCGGGCGTGGATGTCCAGTGCGCCTCGGAACAGGTAGGGGAAGCCCAAAACGTTGTTCACCTGGTTCGGATAGTCCGAACGGCCGGTGGCGACGATGGCATCGGCACGGACCTCGTGCGCCTCTTCCGGGGTGATCTCGGGATCGGGGTTGGCCATGGCGAAGATGACCGGATTGTCGTTCATGCTGGCGACCATCTCGGGTGTCACCGCGCCTTTGACCGACACGCCAAGGAATACGTCGGCGCCGTCCATAGCCTCTTCCAGGGTGCGCTTGTCCGTGTTGGCGGCATGGGCCGACTTCCACTGGTTCATGCCTTCCTTGCGGCCCTGATAGATCACGCCTTTGGTATCGCACATGATGCAATTGTCATGCTTAGCACCCATTGCTTTGACCAGCTCAAGACAGGCGATGCCCGCCGCGCCAGCGCCGTTCAGAACGATCTTGCAGTCTTCGATATTTTTGCCGTTCAGGTGTAGCGCGTTGATCAAGCCAGCGGCACAGATCACGGCGGTACCATGCTGGTCGTCGTGGAAGACGGGGATGTCCATCTGCTCTTTGAGCTGCTGTTCGATGATGAAACATTCCGGCGCCTTGATGTCCTCAAGGTTCACGCCACCAAAGGTCGGACCCATCAGCTTGACCGCTTTGATGATCTCATCGGGGTCTTCTGTGTCCAGTTCGATATCAATCGCGTTCACGTCAGCGAATTTCTTGAACAGGACCGCCTTACCTTCCATCACCGGCTTCGAGGCCAGCGCGCCAAGGTTACCCAGACCCAGAACAGCCGTGCCGTTCGAAACAACGGCCACCATGTTGCCCTTGGTGGTATAGTCATAGGCCGTCGCCGGGTTTTCCGCGATCGCCTCGCAGGGCACGGCCACACCTGGAGAATACGCCAGCGACAGATCGCGCTGTGTTGTCATCGCTGTGGTCGAGCTGATCTCGAACTTCCCCGGGGTGGGTTCCAGGTGATACGTCAGTGCCTCTTCGCGGGTCACTTTTGATTTGCCGGCCATGAATGTCTCCTCCTCGGGCTAGAGTCGTTCATAGCGACCTGAGCCGAAGGTCTCAACAATGGATGAATTCGGGGTTTCGCCCAGTTTGTCGCATTTGTAAGCTGCGAGCCGAACCAAGGGGCAGGGGGCAAGCTTGGCCGCAGCAGCAGTGACGCCGATGATGGCGCAGTATCTGGAGATCAAAGAGGCGCATAAAGACGCGCTGCTCTTCTACCGGATGGGCGATTTCTACGAGATGTTCTTCGACGACGCGGTCGCGGCGGCCGAGGCGTTGGACATTGCCCTAACCAAGCGCGGCAAGCACGAGGGGTCAGAGATTCCCATGTGCGGCGTGCCCCATCACGCGGCTGAAGGCTATTTCCTGACGCTGATCCGCAAGGGCTTCCGCGTCGCTGTCTGCGAGCAGATGGAAAGCCCCGCCGAAGCCAAGAAGCGCGGCTACAAAGCCGTCGTGAAGCGAGAGGTCGTGCGTCTGGTCACCCCCGGCACTCTGACTGAAGACTCTCTTTTAGAAGCGCGCCGCCACAATTTTTTGGCCGCATACACCGAGGTCCGCGATGACGCCGCGCTTGCATGGGTCGATATCTCGACTGGCGCGTTTCACGTGATGCCGATCACACCAGTGCGCTTGTCGCCTGAGATGGCCCGGCTTGGCGCACGCGAGCTGTTGGTGGTCGACGGGGTCGACAGCACGTTGCGGGACATGGCGGAAGACAGCGGCGTGGCCCTGACACCTCTGTCGCAGGCCAGTTTCGACAGCACCTCCGCCGAGAAACGGCTAAAAGAACTGTTCAAGGTCGGCTCGCTGGACAGTTTCGGACAGTTCACTCGCCCTGAACTGGGCGTGATGGGGGCCATCGTCGACTACCTCGACATCACCCAGAAAGGCAAACTGCCCTTGTTGCGGGCCCCGGTGCGCGAGGCAATCTCGGGCACATTGCAAATCGACGCCGCCACCCGCCGGTCTCTGGAGCTGACACAATCCATGGCTGGTGGCCGTGATGGATCCCTGCTTGGAGCGATTGACCGGACTGTGACAGCGGCAGGCGCGCGTCTGTTGGAACGCCGCATTTCAGGGCCATCCACCGACCTGACCACGATCCTCGACCGGCAAGAAAATGTGCGTTTTGCGCTGGAACAGAGCCGCATTCGGGACAATCTGCGTGAATTGCTGCGCAAAGCCCCTGATATGGATCGCGCCCTATCACGACTGGCCCTGGACCGGGGTGGACCGCGTGATCTGGCCGCCATTCGCAACGGACTTGCACAGGCAGCAGATATCGCAGAGAGCCTGACCGGGGACCTACCGAAGCTCATGGCGCAGGCCTCCGAGGACCTGACCGGCCACGAAGGTCTGCAACAACTCCTCGATGATGCGCTGATCGCCGAACCTCCACTTCTGGTTCGCGATGGTGGTTTCATCGCGCCGGGCCACCACGAGGAGCTGGACGAAGCCCGCACCCTGCGCGACGAAGGCCGT
>CAYFXM010000210.1:0-4977 GCA_964346965.1 uncultured Actibacterium sp.
TAGGTCCCCGGAATGTATTCCAAACTCTGGATGGCAGAAGTCGACACGGTGACGTCGTTCAACATACTCGAGATGACACCAAGCCCCATATCTCCGCTGCCAAGTGTCACCGATACCGTGGTGAGTGGGGATGCGACGGTGCAGCTTGCCTGGGCGGATGGAATTGCGACTTGCAGGTTCGCATTCATGCGCGTTTCCAAATCTGTGCAGCTTTTCACTTCACCAACAGCAAAAGCACGATTGTCTTCATGGATAATGCGAACGGCATTTCCATAGTTCATGAAGAAAATGCACAGATCAGCAATCGCTAGAACGAAGAACAGCATAAAATTGACCCAAAGAATGGTCTCAACTGTGACGGCCCCGTCCTCGCGGCGCACGAAACTTTTAAGCTCTTTCACAAACATTTTCGCCTTCCAAAAGCGCCAACACGCCAATGCGAATCCGGGCATTAACTCTACAGAGCCTTTAAAATACGGATGAAAGCGGCGAAAATTTGGCGCAGGGGTGTTGTCTGCACCAAGGAAATGGGCGGGTTTTGGCCTATCGTCAGGGCGGGCCTACAGCCCCTTTGCACGATAGCTTTTAGCCACGCGTTCGATCCCAACGATATAGGCAGCGGTCCGCAGGTCGTCGATATCGTCGCGAGCGTTCCAAAGCTCACTCATGGTCTGATAGGCGATCCGCATCGTGTCATCGAGGCCCGAGCGCACAAGTTCCAGCTCATCGGCGCCGCGCAGGTATTTTTCCTTGAAATGCGGGGACATGGACCACGAGCTGCCAAGATGGTCGTCCAACCGGTGCAGCTCGTCCACGATCAGCTGGTGCCGCGCTTCCTCTTGCCGGCGTTGCATGCGGCCGAAACGGATGTGCGAAAGGTTCTTAACCCACTCGAAATAGGACACCGTCACACCGCCCGCGTTGGCATAGAGGTCAGGGATGATCACCGTCCCTTTCCTGCGCAGAACATCGTCGGCACCAGCCGTGATCGGTCCGTTGGCCGCTTCGATGATCAACGGCGCCTTGATACGCGCGGCATTCTGTAGATTGATCACACCTTCAAGCGCGGCAGGAATGAGGATATCGCAATCCTCTTCCAGCACCTTAACGCCGTCCTCCACATAGCTCGCGCCGGGATAGCCCGAGACACCGCCGTGTTTGGTGATCCACGCCCGTACTGCCTCTACATCCAGCCCGTGTGAATCGACTATGGCACCGTCCCGTTCAATGATTCCCACAATCAGGCTGCCGTCTTCCTCGTGCAGGAATTTCGCGGCATGATATCCAACGTTTCCAAGGCCTTGAACGATAATCTTCTTACCTTCCAATTTCCCCGATAGTTTGGCTGCCGCAACATCCTTGGGGTGGCGGAAGAACTCCCTAAGCGCGTATTGGACGCCACGCCCGGTGGCCTCGACACGCCCCTGAATTCCGCCGGCATGGGCCGGTTTGCCGGTGACACAGGCGTTGGCATTAATGTCGGTTGTGTTCATCCGCCGGTACTGGTCCGCAATCCAAGCCATCTCGCGCTCGCCGGTGCCCATGTCCGGCGCCGGAACGTTTTGCGAGGGATTGATCAAGTCACGTTTCGCCAGCTCGTAGGCAAAGCGGCGGGTGATCTGTTCCAGCTCATGTTCTTCGTATTCGCGGGGGTCGATGCAAAGCCCCCCTTTCGAACCGCCGAACGGTGTTTCCACCAACGCACATTTGTACGTCATCAGAGCGGCCAACGCCTCCACCTCATCCTGATTTACCGCGCTGGCAAAACGGATACCGCCTTTGACCGGTTCCATATGTTCGGAGTGCACAGAGCGATAACCGGTAAACGTATGCATATGACCGCGCAAACGCACTCCGAAACGGACCGTGTAGGTCGCGTTGCATACACGAATCTTCTCTTCCAAACCCGGCGGCATGTCCATCAGGGCAACCGCGCGGTTATACATCAAATCGACGGATTCTCGAAATGTCGGCTCCGTAATCTTAGCCACGAAATACCCTCCCTGAAATCAAAGCGCCGGTGAGGCGACTCGTTGAATTCAGGTTACGCAAAGCGAACCGGTTGGGAAGGATTTTTCCAAACGGTCACGAAAACGATAATTTCCAGAATCGAAACAAACGAGCGAGCCAGATACCTTTATCCACATCGCACGCCTTTTACTTGGCAATATCCACCGGTTTTTTCGGGTTAACTCTTCCGTTCGGCCAACATGGCCAAAAGCGCGTCAGCCATGTATTTCGATTGCGCGGCAGAGGTCACCCCCCCAACACCAAGCCTTCGCCCGTTGCGCCACCAAAGGCCCGGAGCCCAAGCCCGCGAGGCGCGATTGCGCAAACGGATGACAAAGCCGTTTGACGGTTTGATGGCAAAATGCCCGCGGTCGACACTCGCTATATCATCGATGGACACAAGCAAGTTGCCGTCCTGATCGAACAAACCCTCTTCGGTCAGGTCCAATCGGCCAGCTGTTGCTTTATGCATGAGGGTCAGCACGTAGAGCGCGCCAGTGCCAAGACAAAGAAGCATTACCTTCCCCCACATTTGCTGTGGTGTCGCCAAGGCCAGATAGATCAAAAGTCCGCCCAGACTGGCCAACACCAACATGCCGAAAAGTCGGCGAGGGGCAGAGGCTTGAACGGATGCGATCGGGTCTTGCATGGAGGCTCCTGTTGGTTTTGCTTCCTCTGTTTAGGGCCGTCAGCAGAAAATATCGAGGGGATTTAGGATGTGCGTTTCCGCACCAAGCTGGTCCGGTCGAACACAGAAAAGCATATTGCCGAGACGCTCGTTGCCTCTAACTTTGAAAGCAAGGAAAGGAAGCGCATATGTCGATCAGACCTGTTACCGGAACCTCGAAAGCCATTCCCACGATGGAGGGCGCCGGCGTAAAATTGCACCGAGCCTTTGGCTTTCAGAACCCCGATATGCTGGATCCGTTCCTTCTGTTGGACGATTTCCGCAACGAACGCCCCGAAGATTTCCTGCGCGGGTTTCCATGGCACCCCCACCGAGGGATCGAGACGATCACCTATGTTTTGAACGGCACGGTCGAACATGGCGACAGCCTTGGCAACACTGGCAGGCTTGGCGCTGGAGACGTGCAGTGGATGACCGCTGGGTCAGGCATTCTGCATCAGGAGATGCCTCAAGGTAACGCGCAGGGCCAGATGCATGGGTTCCAACTTTGGGCCAATTTGCCGTCTTCTTTGAAGATGACCGCGCCGCGCTATCAGGACGTGAAGAGCGGAGATATCCCTGAGATTGTCGACGATGACGGCACGCGCGTCAAAGTCATCATTGGCGAGTTCTGGGGTAAGCGCGGTCCTGTCGACGGTATCGCGGCAGACCCGCAATACATTGATGTTTTCATCCCTGCCGGCGTGAAGAAGATGTTGCCTATCGATACCTATCGCCGGGCATTCGCCTACGTGTTCGAAGGCAGCGCAGCCTTTGTCGATGCTTCGGCCCCGTCAGGCGTATTGCTGGAGAAAGAGGTCATGGGCGAAGAGGTCAACATCCGCGATCAGTCTGGCAACCGGACTCTGGTGCGTTTCGGAACAGGCGACGAGATTACGGTTCAGGCCGGACCAGAAGGTGTTCGGTTCCTGCTGATTTCAGGAGCTCCGATCCAGGAACCTGTCGCGTGGCACGGCCCTATCGTGATGAACACAAAGGAAGAGATTCTGCAGGCCATGCGTGACCTGCGCAGTGGCACCTTCATCAAACCAGCTCACTAAGGTCATGCACCGACGGCGCTGCGAACCATTTCCCAGTGGATACGTTCTACCTCGGACAGGGGAAGGCGGCCACCCTCGCGGTACCAATTCGCAACACCCGTCAGCAGCGCCAGTACCGCCATCGTCGCAAGACGGACGTCGGTAATCCGGAATAGCGCTGCCTGCTGCCCAGCCAACAGGATGTCCTCGAGCGCGCTTTCGTAACGTCGGCGAAGTGCCTCGACAGCCTCGAAATTCTCAGGCGTCAGGTTGCGCAGCTCCATGTTTGCTATAAACATCGTATCGGGCCGCGCCACGTGAAAACGAACGTGGAAGCGACAGAACGCCTCTAACCTGCCAAGTGGATCATCGGGTTTTGTTTCGGCCTGCCAGGCCTCGAACAGTTCGTTCAGGTGCCGGTCCATGATGTCCAGCAAAAGCCCCTGCTTGTCTGCCGTGTAGTTGTACAGAGCCCCGACCTGCACACCGACCTGCGCCGCGATCTGGCGCATCGAGACCGCAGCATAGCCGTGGCGGGCAAATAACTCGATTGCCGCCGCCTGTATGCGCGGTCCGGTGATTTCAGAATGAGAGCCGGTTTTACGTGCCATGCCCCTGCATAACTGAACGGTTGTTCAACTGGAACCCCGCTCTCTTGCGGCGGCCCCAGACGGGTGACTATGGTGGCGCTATTGCAACCGACTCGGGAACATTCTCATGCTGCGCGCCATCTCGATCTTCTTCCTTTGCCTGGCCGCAGGCTGCACCCAGTTCCCAGAAGTCGACCAAGCCACTGGCGACGCAGCGGCTGACCTTCCCTACCCCACTATTCTGCCCCTTCCAGAAATCGACGCAGCCATTGCCGATCAGGGCCTGACCGCTGAAGAAGCCGAGAAGTTCAGACAGGAAGTCGAAGAATTGAAGCGCCGGGGCCTCTGGCTGCGCCAACAGGAAGTGCAATAATCCCCTGCCCCTCAAAGTTCCGCCGCTTGGCGCGTTGCACGCCGACGCGCAACGGGGTAACAGTCGCGCCGAACCCTTCAGCAGATGGAGACCATCTATGAACACCCCCCTGCGCCTTGGAATTGCCGGGCTTGGCACCGTCGGAATCGGCGTTGTGAAGATCATCCAGCAGCACGCAGAATTGCTGACCCAACGCAGTGGGCGTGAGATTACAATCAGCGCAGTTTCCGCACGCAGCCGTGACAAGGACCGGGGCGCCGATCTTTCGGCCTATGATTGGGAAGACGACCCGGTCGC
>CAYFXM010000211.1:0-806 GCA_964346965.1 uncultured Actibacterium sp.
CAGCTGATCACGATAGACCTGCAAATCGAAATCTGCCGGAGCAGCACCTTCTTCATTGCGACGGCGAAGTAATGCCAGAAGCGTCGTCGCCGCTACCAGAACGATCGCGCCTGCGGCTGTCAGCCAGAAACCCATGCCAAGCCCTTTTGTTGCATCCCGGTTGATCTAACCTTTCGAGGGCGGTGCGAAAAGGGTCAAAGCGGCGCAGGCCCACGCTGGTAGTAAGTTTTGCGTGAGAAACAGGCAGCCGACTGCGAAACCAACCGGCCGCCAAGGACCAAAGGTGCAAAAAATCGGGCTAGGGCTTGACCTTTAGGAAGCCTCGGATCAGGTATTTGCCATAACCGCATTTCGAACAGGGGGCCCTGACCAATGGCTTTTGAACTTCCCGATCTTCCGTACGCCCACGACGCACTGGCCGACCTTGGCATGTCCAAGGAAACGCTGGAGTACCACCACGACCTGCACCACAAGGCCTATGTCGACAACGGCAACAAGCTGATCGCCGGCACCGAGTGGGAAGGCAAGTCGCTGGAAGAGATCGTCAAGGGCACCTATGCCGCTGGCGCAGTTGCGCAGAACGGCATCTTCAACAACGCTTCGCAGCACTGGAACCACGCTCAGTTCTGGGAAATGATGGGCCCGGGCGGCAAGGACATGCCGGGTGAGCTGGCTGCGCGCATCACCGACGCCTTTGGGTCGATCGATGACTTCAAGCAAGAGTTCTCCGCCGCAGGCGCAGGTCAATTCGGTTCAGGCTGGGCGTGGCTGGTTGTCGACACTGATGGCTCACTGAAAGTCACCAA
>CAYFXM010000211.1:816-4928 GCA_964346965.1 uncultured Actibacterium sp.
GGCCAGACCGCGCTGCTGGGCTGCGACGTGTGGGAGCATTCCTACTACATCGACTTCCGCAACAAGCGTCCGGCCTATCTGACCAACTTCCTGGACAACCTTGTGAACTGGGAAAACGTGGCAGAGCGCCTGTCGAACGCCTAAGCACTGGCACTTCGCTATCAAATTGCGGCCGCCCTTCGGGGCGGCCATTTCTTTTGGTGGATGGTGCTTGTGGCGGGCGGTTAGCCCTTGGCCTGAGCCTCGGCGAGGATGTCGATCAGGGCCGGGACATCATTGGCGACTGAAATGAATTCGCGCAGGCTTGGTTCGGCAAAATCTCTTGCGATCACGTGATCAACCAGCGCGACCAAAGGGTCCCAGAAGCCGTCGATGTTCAGCAGAATGATGGGCTTGCTATGCAGTGAGAGTTGGCGCCACGTCAGAACCTCGAAGAATTCATCTAGCGATCCCGCGCCACCGGGCAAGACCACGATGGCGTCCGAGTTCATGAACATCACCTTTTTGCGCTCATGCATGTTTTCGGTGACAACAAATGTAGACAGATCACGCTTGCCGACTTCGCGTTCGAACAAGTGGATCGGGATAACGCCGAAGGTCTGGCCACCGGCCTTCTGACTGGTACGGGCCACGCGGCCCATCATACCGACGTCGCCTGCGCCATAGACCAAGCGCCAGTCGCGGTCGGCCAATGCGCGGCCAAGTTCTTCGGCGGCAGCACCATAAGCGGGATCATTCCCGTCGCGTGAGCCGCAAAAGACACAGATTGAAAACGGATTGTTAACCATTGGAACCCCGGGTACCTGTCTTCTGGACCCGTGATAGCGCTGTTGCTAAGGTCGCTCAAGCGCGGTGATAAGGGAAATTCGCGCAGGGGAAGGAAGATGCAGTTCTTGGAAAAACTCAGCCCGCCGGTCAAGGTCGGGGGTGTTGTCGGGCTCTTGATCATTTTGGTGCTTTTGTTCCTGCCGAAGGGGGAGGAGGCCGAAGAAGTGGCGGTTGTTGCCCCGCCTGAAACGTCAGAGGTTGCACCCGCTGGCGTGGCGAAGGAGCCCGAGGCTGAAGCCGCACCAGAGGCGGTGGTGGAGGCCGCGCCTGAAGCTGCAGAGCCCGAACCGGTCGCCGAACCTGTTGCCCCAAGTTTCGACATCGTGCGGATCGAGCCTAACGGAAGCTCTCTCATCGCTGGTACGGCTGCGCCCGGCTCCCAGATCATCGTGCAGGTCGGCGACGAAGAATTCGCTAAGGTCACCGCAGACGGGCAGGGTAAATTCGTAGCGATGTTTGATCTTCCCGCAAGTGACAGCGCTCGAGCGGTCAGCCTGCGTTCCATTGGGGAAGACGGGGCTGAAGTGGCCTCGGACGACACAGTGTTTATTCAGCCGCAGCAGATCGTTGTAGCCGAGGCCCCGGCACCGGAACCTGTTGCTGAACCCAAGGACGACGCGGCAACTAAGGCCGAACAAGAGGCGGCTGTTGAACCTGCTCCTGCGCCCGCCCCGGCGCCACAAAGCCCTACCGTTGTTGTGGCCAACAAGGACGGCGTACGGGTGCTGCAATCGGCGGTCGACTCCGATCCCGTCCTGCAGTCGGCTGTTGTGATCGAAGTGATCACCTATACAGACAGCGGCGACGTGACCTTCGCCGGTCGCGCGGCGAACGAGCAGTTCGTGCGACTCTATCTGGACAATGCACCGATCGGCGGAGTGCGTGCTGATCAATCCGGGCAATGGTCTGGGACCTTCGCCGATATCGATCCGGGCATCTATACTCTTCGTGCCGATCAGATCGATGACAGTGGCAAAGTGACCTCGCGTTTCGAAACACCGTTCCAGCGAGTTCGTCGCGACACGGTGGTCGCCTTGTTGGCAGAGCAGCGGGCGAATGAGGCGGCTCCGGCAGATGTGCAAAAAGCGGAAACTCAGCCTGATCCCGCGGCGACGGAAGAGGAACCCACAACGACCACGGCTGAGACAACAACCGACAGCCGGCCCGAGGAAGTGGCCGCCACTGCACCGGGGGCATCACAGGAGCCTGAGCAAACGGCTGCCGCCGAACCCGAGGCAACATCTGAAGCGCCAGCGCAATCCGCTGAGGTTGCCACACCGGTGACACCCGAACCGACGCCCGCCGACATTCCGATCCCGCGCGGCCCGCAATCGGTCACTGTTCAACCAGGCAATACGCTTTGGGCGATTGCCGAGGCGAACTATGGCGAGGGGATCAAATACGTCGAAGTCTTTCAGGCCAACCGAGACAAGATCCGCGATCCGGACCTGATCTATCCCGGCCAGATTTTCACCGTGCCACCAAGCGAGTAACGAGGGGTGGTCATTGCCCCTTCGCCGACCTAGGTAGGGGAGGAGCACGAAAGGCCCCCTTATGCGACCCACGACTCTCGACCTGAGCAAACCCATGCCCAAGGGCAGTAGCTGGCGGACGATCCGCCGGGTGCTGCCGTATCTTTGGCCCGAGGGGCAGAACTGGGTGAAATACCGGGTGGTCATCGCCATGGCGATGCTGATCCTGTCCAAGGTGGTCTCGGTCGTCACGCCGATGTTCTACAAGGCGGCGGTGGATGCGTTGACCGGTGAGGGGGCGGCTGACCCGGTGTGGATGCTCGCAATTGGTGCGATTGGCCTGACGGTCGCCTATGGTATGGCGCGACTGATGACCGTGGGCTTCCAGCAATTGCGCGATGCGGTATTTGCCAAGGTGGGCCAGCGGGCGCTTCGCAGGCTGGCGTTGGAGACCTTCACCCATATCCACCGCTTGTCGATGCGCTATCACATCACCCGGAAAACGGGCGGGCTAAGCCGGATCATCGAGCGCGGTGTGAAGGGCGTCGAGTTCCTGCTGCGCTTCATGCTGTTCAGTATCGGGCCTTTGATCCTTGAGTTGCTGTTCATCGCGGTGATTTTCTTCGTCCTGTTCGACGCGCGCTATCTCGGCATCGTGATGGGGACCATCACGCTGTACGTTTGGTTCACCTTCAAAGTGACCGAGTGGCGGGTGAAAATCCGCAAGCAGATGAACGATCAGGATACGGACGCCAACCAGAAGGCTATCGACAGTCTGCTGAACTTTGAAACCGTGAAATATTTCGGAGCCGAGAAGCGGGAGGCGGACCGCTATGACAGCGCCATGGAAGGCTATGAAAAGGCCGCGCTAAAGACCTCTTACTCGCTAGCTTTTCTGAATTTCGGGCAATCCTTCCTGATTACCGGCGGTCTGGTCGGGGTGATGGTCTTGGCGGCTATGGGCGTGCAAAGTGGAGCGCTGACCGTGGGCGATTTCGTGATGGTCAACGCCTATATGATCCAGATTACCATGCCGCTGAATTTCCTTGGCACGGTTTATCGCGAGATCCGGCAATCGCTTGTCGATATGTCCGAAATGTTCGACCTGTTGGAGCAACCGGCGGAAGTCGCGGACAAACCCAAGGCGCCCGAACTGCAATGCCCCACAGGCGAAGTCGTTCTGAAGGATGTTGTCTTTGGCTATGACGCGGCGCGTCCGATCCTGAAGGGGGTTGATATCACCGTACCTGCTGGCGGCTCTCTCGCCATTGTGGGGCCGTCGGGCTCGGGCAAGTCGACCATCGGGCGGCTTTTGTTCCGGTTTTATGACGTGAACGGTGGCAGTTTGTCGATTGACGGGCAGGACGTGCGCGACGTTACGCAGGACAGTCTGCACGCGCAGATTGGCGTCGTGCCACAGGACACTGTGCTGTTCAACGACTCGATCTTCTACAACATCGCCTATGGCCGCCCTGACGCGACGCGCGCTGACATCGAGGCTGCGGCCAAGGCAGCCAAGATCCACGATTTCATCATGGCCCTACCGGAAGGCTACCAGACGCAGGTCGGTGAGCGCGGACTGAAGCTGTCAGGTGGCGAGAAACAGCGAGTGGGTATTGCCCGAACCCTGTTGAAAAACCCGCCGATCCTGTTGCTGGATGAGGCAACCTCGGCGCTGGACAGCGAGACCGAAGCGTCGATCCAGAAAGAGCTGAACGCTATGGGACATGGGCGGACAGTGCTTATGATTGCGCACCGGCTGTCGACCATTGTTGAAGCTGACGAGATCATTGTGTTGGAGAATGGTGTCAT
>CAYFXM010000212.1:0-4920 GCA_964346965.1 uncultured Actibacterium sp.
CAGCATTATCGCGAGTGGCTGGCGGGCCTTGGCGACAACATGCCCGAGGTGGAACGGTTAGACCAAGCGATCCGGGACATTGTGAATGGAAAGCGGAGCAAACCAAGCGGCAAACCCGATCCCCGCGCCATGGACAAAGACCTGGTTTGGGAAATTCTTGATACTGGTCTTGATCGGGAAAGCCTTAGCGAACGCATCGACGCTCTGCCTGACCGTCTGGCCCGTTTTAAACCCACGGCTATTCGCAAATTCGCAGAATACCTTCGACAGATGGACGACGCGGCCTATCGGACAGACCTGTGGGCGCTGGCCTACCTTCTTCGTGGCGGGTGCTCTGACGACGCATTCGACGGTTTCCGTAATTGGCTGATCTTGAAGGGGCGCGAGGTGTTTGAAGCCACACTGAAAGATCCAAACGCCTTCAACGTCGGTCTATACACAGGTATCGATACCGCCCCCGACGGATTGTTTGGCGCGGCAGAGATGGCCTACGACCTGCGCTCTGGCAAACCCATGCGACCGCTTAAGGCCAGGAAAAGAGTGTTGATAGGCCGCGAAGTCGATGAAGAGCAATTCGCCAGCCTACTACCGCGTATTGCGGAACAGACGGGAGACATTTGATGGCCACGCAGAAACTCTATGCCGGTGTGAAACTGCGTGAAATCCGGACGCGGATCGGACTGACGCAGAAAGATTTTGCTGCCAAGCTGAAGGTCAGTCTGCCCTACCTGAACCAAATGGAGAACAATAACCGTCCTGTCTCGACGGGGGTCATTCTAGCGTTGGCGCAAGAGTTCGGCTTCGATGTCACTGAGCTCTCTACCGGCGACGAAGAGCGGCTGATCAGCGACATGAAGGAGGCTTTGGCCGATCCAGTTTTCGGAGAGAACGCCCCGCCAATGGCTGACCTGCGACTGGTCGCATCCAACGCCCCTGCCCTTGCGCGTGCGTTTCTGGATCTGCATCGCAATCTGCGCCAAACCCATGAGCGTCTGGCCTCGCTGGACGAGGCCTTGGGGCGCGAAGATACTCAGGCGCAAGCCAGCCCATGGGAGGAGGTGCGCGACTTCTTCCACTACTGCGACAACTATATCGATGCGATCGACAAGGCCGCCGAGAATTTCGCCTGTCCGAGTGGGCAGCGGCAAGACCCGGTGCCCTTGGTAGAAGCGGCGCTAAAAGATCTGGGCATCGAGGTGATCACAGAAGAAACCGATATGGTGCGCGGGTTGGATCGCGAACATGGCATTCTTCACATGTCTTCGCGCAGCACCGAATCCACGCGGAGATTCCAGTTGCTGCACCAGCTGGCGATGCTCACGCAGGAGAACCTGTTCGAGGCCACGCTGGATCTTGCCCGGTTCCAAACGCCCGAGGCTCGCGAAATCGCCCGCCTTGGACTGGCCAATTATTTCGCCGGGGCAGCGCTCTTACCCTATCGCGCCTTTCTTCAGGCGGCGCGCGACACGCGGCATGATCTTGAACGGTTGGCCGGACAATTCGGAGCCTCGATCGAGCAGGTCGCACATCGGCTGTCGACCATGCAAAGGCCGGGCGCTAAAGGTATTCCGTTTTTCTTTGTCCGGGTCGATCAGGCAGGCACGATCACCAAACGCCACTCTGCTACACGCCTGCAATTCGCGCGCTTTGGCGGGGCCTGCCCGCTGTGGAACGTGCATCGAGCTTTCGAAACCCCAGAAGGCTTTCTGCGGCAGCTTGCGGAAACTCCGGACGGAGTGCGCTATTTCTGTCTTGCCCGTCATATCTCGAAACGAGGCGGAGGCTGGGGCGCGCCGATCCGGCGTTATGCGATCGGGCTGGGGTGCGAAGTGCAGCACGCCGATCAACTTGTCTATGCAGATGATCTTGACCTCAGCCGGTCCGCCGCCTTTGAACCGATTGGTATTTCCTGTCGTATCTGCGACCGGCGCGACTGCCATCAACGCTCGGTCCCACCTCTTGAACGACACCTGACCGTTAACCCGAACCGAAGGGGTGTCCTGCCCTATGACATTGCCGACTAAGGTCCTGCACCGGTTAGACCAATGTCGGACTGTCCCAAAATGCTGCAACCGCGTAAAGCTTTCGCAACAATGAATTGATCGCCGAGGATTTACGTATGGAACTGACAGGAAGCCGCACAATCGCCGCCGACCGCGCCACGGTCTGGGCAAAGCTGAACGACGCGGAAACGCTGAAGGCCTGCGTGCCGGGCTGCGAGGAAATGTCTGGCAGCCCCGAGGAAGGTTTCGCTGCGACGGTGAAGCAAAAAGTCGGCCCAGTGAAAGCGACCTTCAAAGGTGCCGTGACTCTTTCCGACATTGTCGAAGGTGAAAGCTATACCATCAGCGGCGAAGGCAAAGGCGGCGTCGCGGGTTTTGCCAAAGGCGGCGCAAAGGTGCGTCTGGAAGACGTACCCGAAGGCACCCTGCTGACCTATGATGTCGAGGCTAAGGTTGGCGGCAAAATTGCCCAGCTTGGCTCGCGCCTGATCACTGGATTTGCCCGGAAGATGGCCGACCAGTTCTTCGAGCGCTTCCAGAACACCGTTGAACAATAATTAATCTGCGGGCCTTGCCCGCTCTCCCCCAACTGGAAAGGCCGTCGCTAGGCTCTCAGCGACGGCCTCTTTTTTTTAAGCGATCGCGCCGATCATGCGGGCGATCTCATCTTTCAGCTGCATGCGCTTCTTGCGCATTTCCAGATCATGCATGTCATCGGTCGGAGAGACGTTGGTCTCAGCCCGGTGAATATCACGGTTCACCAAGTGGTATTCATCCATCAACCGCGCAAAATGCGCATTCTCGGCTTTGAGTTTCTGAATGGCCTCGACCTGGTTTGGGAAGTCAGCCGCCAGTTCGTGCGGGGTATGAGACATGTTCGCTCTCCTTTTACGTTTCGACACGACAGTAGGCAGCCCAAAGCGCCTCCACTTTGACTCGGATCAAGTGCCACGGGTTTCTGGTCGATTTGTTTGGCCTAGAGCCCTTTTGCCTCGTCCGCCAAAGGCGTGACCGCGCGACGCTTTAACTGAGCCTCGCGCCATGTGATGAAACTGACCGATCCAAGTATGAGTCCGCCACCGATCACGACCCAAAGATCGATGCTTTCCTCGAACAGCAACAAGCCCAGAAGCGCCGCCCAGACCAACTGCAAGAAACCAACAGGCTGTGTCACCGACAATGGTGCCGCCTGAAAGGCGCGGGTCATGCAATAGTGGCCCGCCGTAGCGAAAGCCGAGACAAGAAAGAGCCACGCCAGTTGCTCTGTCGTTGGAGGAACCCACACCGCGATGGCGAAAGGCGCCAGCCCGATGGTGACCGTGATCGACAACATCGCGACGATCACCGTCGGACTCGCCAAAGCAACCGTGCGTTTCGCGATCAGGTAAGACGCGGCAAACATCAACGCCGTACCCAGCATGGCGATATGGCCAGATGAAACCTCGCGCATACCTGGACGCAGGATAATCAGTGCCCCCAGAAAGGCCGCAACTACGGCGAGGATTCGCCGTGCCGCAAGACGTTCTCCGAGAAACAACGCCGCGCCAAGAGTCACGTAGACCGGTGAGAGATAGTTCATCGCCGTTACCTCGGCGATTGGAATGCGGGCCATAGCGAAGAACCAAAGCATGACGCCGAACGTGTGGACCACTCCGCGACCGGCAAACAAGGTCAGGGCTTTACCGTCTAACCTTGTCCGCATCAGCGCTGGCACCATTGGAATCAGAAAAACCAACCCCAGTACATAGCGCAGGAAGGCGGCCTGTGCGGCGGGCACGTCGCTACCCACATGTTTCACCACAGCCGTGACACCGACAAAATTGACGCCGGTCAGCAACATCCAAAGGACACCGGCCACGGGGTTGTGGGGTTTTTCCATTTCGCCACAAGACAGCGGCACGAGGTAAGTTGCAAGGCGGTTAGACCAACAAGCTTAGCGCCAAAATTAACATGGTCAGTCCCACGAAGGCATCCAACCAGCGCCATGCCACGGGCCGGGCAAAGAACGGGCTCAGAAGCTGCGCGCCATATCCAAGCGAAAAGAAGAACACGAAACTGGCTGACATCGCCCCAAGTGCGAACATAAGCCGGTCGTCATATTGCGCGGCAATGGTCCCGATCAATACGACCGTATCAAGATAGACATGCGGGTTAAGCCATGTGAACGCCAAACATACCGCAAGCGCCTGCCAAAGCGACAACCTGTCCTCGCCATTTGCTCCCAAAGCACCGTCGCCCTTGACCGCCGACCAGAAAGACCGCGCGCTATAGGCCAGAAGGAAGGCTACGCCACCGAATAACATCACAGGGTAAAGCCACGGAAGTTCTTGCAGCAGTACAGAAAATCCAGCCACACCCGCCGCGATCAACAGCGCATCAGAGACGGCGCAGGCCAAAACGATCGGCAAAACGTGCTGACGTCGAATGCCCTGCCGGAGGACAAAGGCATTCTGCGCGCCGATGGCCAAGATCAACGAAAATCCCAATGCAAATCCCGAAAAGTAAATCGCCAAGGCACCCGCCTCCCCGAAAAAGTTCACGACCTTACTGAAACGGGCCCACGTATAAGTCTAGATAATTAATCTTAAGTATGATTAGTGTTGCTTATGCAATTTGACCCTGCCCAGTTATGGGGTCGAGTGTCGCTGAGTGAGAAATGACACCCTAAGCGTTTTGTTAATGATATCGTTAGCGGGCGAGTGCTAAGTCCGACGATGCGTTATGCGGTTAGCCGTCGTTCGTTCACACTGCGGCGGATTCGGGCAGAGAGCCCATTTTGCAGAATGCTGTGCGAACCACCAATGACAGCTTTGCGCAGCAAGCGGACTGTACAAAATTCAGTGGACTGCCCACAGCGACCATTCGAGTGAAACGCATCTAAAGACCGCTCGCCGACCGATTTACGACATTGCAAGCA
>CAYFXM010000213.1:0-4913 GCA_964346965.1 uncultured Actibacterium sp.
CCCATGTCGTGCAGGATGTCCTCTGCCGCGATGGTTTCGCGGCGGATACGGCTCTCGGCGAAGGCCACGTCCTCGGGGATCGACTTGTCTAGGTGATGGCAGACCATCAGCATGTCGAGGTGCTCTTCCAGCGTGTTCACGGTGAAAGGCCGCGTCGGGTTGGTCGAAGACGGCAGGACGTGTTCTTCGCCACAAATCTTGATGATGTCCGGGGCGTGACCGCCGCCAGCGCCTTCGGTGTGGAAGGCGTGGATGGTACGGCCTTTCATGGCCTTCACGGTGTTCTCAACAAAGCCGGATTCGTTCAGCGTGTCGGTGTGGATCATCACCTGAACGTCCATCGCGTCAGCAACAGACAGGCAGCAATCAATGGCGCCCGGGGTCGTGCCCCAGTCTTCGTGCAGCTTCATCGCGCAAGCGCCGCCCAGAACCTGTTCCTCCAAAGCGGCAGGAAGCGAGGCATTGCCCTTGCCCGCAAAAGCAAGGTTCATCGGGAAGGCGTCGGCGGCCTGCAGCATCCGACCAATGTGCCACGGACCCGGCGTACAGGTGGTCGCCAGAGTGCCATGCGCGGGGCCTGTGCCGCCGCCCAACATCGTGGTCAGGCCAGAGTGCAGCGCGTCTTCGATCTGCTGCGGGCAGATAAAGTGGATGTGACTGTCAAAGCCACCCGCGGTCAGGATGCGCCCCTCACCCGCGATCGCCTCGGTCCCCGGACCAACGATGATATCGACCCCCGGCTGCGTGTCAGGGTTGCCCGCTTTGCCGATCTTGTGGATACGTCCGTCTTTCAGACCAACGTCAGCTTTATAGATGCCCGTATGGTCGATGATCAGGGCATTGGTGATCACCGTATCCACCGCCCCGTCCGCGCGAGGCGTCTGCGCCTGCCCCATGCCATCGCGGATCACCTTGCCTCCACCGAATTTGACCTCTTCCCCGTAAGTGGTCAGGTCTTTCTCGACCTCAATGATCAGATCTGTGTCAGCAAGGCGCATCTTGTCCCCGGTGGTGGGGCCAAACATGGCGGCGTAGTCAGAGCGGGAAATGGATGCGGGCATAAAGCTCTCCTAATCAACCCATAGATTTCGGGTGCGGTGCCAGTCTTCGATCGACTGGTCCGGGTATTCGTTGAAGGTCTGGTCCCCCTCGCGGATGTCTGGTTTGACCCATGCGGCTTTGGAGCCCAGCATCATGTGAACGCGTGTTGGGGGTACCGGTAACTCGGTATCAATCGCCGAGGCGAAGGGATGGACAAGGTCCGGATGATCTGGGTGCCACCCCCACAGCATCGATCCGCATTTGCCGCAGAAGGTCCGGCTCATCTTGCTGAGTTGGCCATCAATTTCGACGCTGATCTGGCGAGTGTTGTCTTCGCCATCAACCTGGAGTGTTTTATAAACCCCCATAATGTTGATGGCATATCCGCCACCCCCACCAAGCTTGCGGCAGATACTGCAATAACAGCGCATATAGGGGTGCGGGGAGTGGCTCTCGACGCTGAAACCGACGGCGCCGCAGCGGCAGGATCCTTTGAGTGTGACTGTCATGTGATCGAACTCCTTATAGCAAATGACCAACCCTCTGCGATGCGGGGCACGCAGATAGGGAATTGATCCAATGCTAGAAGCTCGATGCTCATCTTTACAGCTTCCCCATGACTTTCTGGTTGAAGCCATAGATCACGCGGTCGCCAGAGATCGGGATCAGGTTGACCTCTCGTCGCTGGCCCGGCTCAAAACGAACGGCCGTACCGGCAGCGATATCAAGGCGCATGCCGTGGGCCGCGTGGCGGTCGAAGTCGAGAGCTGAATTGGATTCAGCGAAGTGATAATGCGAGCCGACCTGAATCGGGCGGTCGCCGGTGTTGGCGACCATCAGCGTGATCGCCTCAGCCCCGTCGTTTAAAGTTAAATCGCCTTCGGCGGGGAAGACCTCTCCGGGGATCATTTGCGCACCTTCGCAGCGATGGCGGCGACACCGGCCAAAGTGATCAGCGAAAGGCCGATCGCTAGCGCGGTGTAGTCGGTGGCATGTGCATGGAACGAGCCGTCGGTGTGGGCCAGTACCGGGGTGGCGAAGAGAGAGGCGGCAATAGCGATACGTTTCATAGAGGGGCTTCCTTAGCGAATGGGGTGGTGAACGGTGACAAGCTTTGTGCCGTCGGGAAAGGTGGCTTCGACCTGAACTTCGTGGATCATCTCGGCCACGCCTTCCATGCATTGATCGCGGGTGATGACTTGCGCACCCGCCTGCATCATGTCGGCGACAGAGTTCCCGTCGCGCGCACCTTCGACCACCGCGTCGGTGATCAGAGCGATAGCTTCGGGGTGGTTCAGCTTTACGCCGCGGGCAAGGCGCTTGCGGGCGACCTCGGCGGCCATGGCGACCAGCAGTTTGTCTTTTTCTCGGGGGGTCAGTTGCATGTCAGATCATCCAGGGTCTGGGCAGGGTGTCATTGGAAAGAAGGGTGAGGATCGGGATCAGTGAGATCCGAAGATCGTGGCTGTCGGCAGCCAGAATGCGGACCACGAGCAGGCCATCCTGGATCAGGCTGGCACCCGCCGTGTCAGGCAGAAGACTGCGGGCGGCGTCCAACCGCACCTCGGCGTCCGGTGCGGCATAGACGATAGACACCATCGCACCGGCACCATTTGCGATAGTCGGACGAGCAAGGTGCGCTGCCACATCGCCTTGCAGGGTCAGGGAATCCAGGTAGAGCGGTTTGCCATCGCGCCGTACGTCAATTCGGTCGCGGAAGGTGACGTTGGTTAGGACTTCTCCCATCGCAGCGCGGCCAAAGACCAGCGGTTCGGCCAGACACAGGCGCGCGTCAGAGGCCATGTCGACTGTCAGGCTGCGGCGTGCCGAGCTGCCTTGAAAAAGAATCGTCTCCTGCGGCAGCCAGTTCAGCTGCGCCCCTGCGCCAAGCGTCAGCCTATTGGTGATCTGCCCCGTTTCACCGGGCTGCGCGCGATAGGTGCGTTCGGCGGCCTGCGTGGTTAGAGTTAACCGGGTACCGGCGCCCGCGTGTGCTGTGAAAGAGAACTGATCACCCCCGGTTACGCCACCAGCCGTATTCACAAGAACGGCGGTGACAGACCCTTTACGCGCCCGCGGGAAACACACTTTCATCGAGCCTGCCTGTCGCAAATCTTCAAGTCGCGTCACGCTCCCAGACATTTTTACGGATACCCTTGCCTCACCCCGTGCACGGGGTTGGGAAACGGCAGGTTTCTGCGGTGATATGACAGACTGAAGAGTGATGTCGCCCCCATGGCAAAACCGAAGTTGCCACTGTTTTCAGCACAAGAGCCTGGAGGAAGTCAGCGATTCTGCGATTTCTTAAGCGGCCAAATAAGCTTTCGCGGATTTTTTAGGCTAAGCTTTGGGCATGTGATTATTTTTTGTGCGTTCAGGCGGGTTCTCAAGGAATTAGGAACCAATGGGATTGCCTCAGCCCCGACATTAACGCCCACATGCCCCTGCCTGCTGCGCGATGACATATCCGCATGAAGGGGGTGTGTGACGACCAGTCGAATTAGAGCTCGGATCGGCCGCCACACGGATGCAACAAAAATGTTGCGGGGCGTATCTAGGATTTTGTGCCGCTTGGCGCAAGTTTTCCGGTGATGTCCCGCGAGGAGACACCTGATGAAATTCCTGAAGACCACACTGGCCGCCACGACTGCCTTGGGTGCGATGGCTGGCGCCGCGGCTGCCGCTGACTGCACCATCAAAGTCGGCGTTCTGCACTCGCTGTCCGGCACCATGGCGATCTCGGAAACCACCCTGAAAGACACCATGCTGATGCTGGTGGATGGTCAGAACGAAAAAGGCGGCGTTCTGGGCTGCGAACTGGAAGCGGTTGTTGTTGACCCCGCATCCGACTGGCCCCTGTTCGCTGAAAAAGCACGCGAGCTGCTGACCGTACACGAAGTTGACGTGATGTTCGGCAACTGGACCTCGGTATCGCGTAAATCGGTTCTGCCGGTTATCGAAGAGCTGAACGGCCTGCTGTTCTACCCGGTTCAGTACGAAGGTGAAGAATCGTCCAAAAACGTCTTCTACACCGGTGCGGCACCGAACCAGCAAGCGATCCCGGCAACCGACTACTTCCTGGACGAACTGGGCGTAGAGAAGTTCGCTCTGCTTGGCACCGACTATGTTTACCCGCGTACCACCAACAACATCCTGGAAAGCTATCTGCAGGATAAAGGCATCGCGGCCGAAGATATCTTCGTCAACTACACCCCGTTCGGTCACTCGGACTGGTCGAAAATCGTTGCTGACGTTGTTGCCCTGGGCGCCGACGGTAAAAAAGTTGGTGTCATCTCGACCATCAACGGCGACGCAAACATCGGCTTCTACAAAGAACTGGCCGCGGCTGGTATCTCGGCAGACGATATCCCGGTTGTTGCCTTCTCGGTTGGTGAAGAAGAACTGTCCGGCCTGGACACCTCGAACCTGGTTGGCCACCTGGCGGCATGGAACTACTTCCAGTCGGCTGAATCGGAAGCCAACGAAGAGTTCATCGCCGCTTGGAAAGCCAAGATGGGTGAAGAGCGTGTCACCAACGACCCGATGGAAGCACACTACATCGGCTTCAACATGTGGGTGAACGCTGTGGAAGCAGCGGGTTCCGCAGAAGTTGATGCAGTTCGTACCGCAATGTACGGCCAAGAGTTCCCGAACCTGACCGGCGGTACCGCAGTTATGCTGCCGAACCACCACCTGGCGAAGCCGGTTCTGATCGGCGAGATCCTGGAAGACGGTCAGTTCGATATCATCAGCCAGACCACCGAAGTTCCCGGCGACGCCTGGACCGACTTCCTGCCGGAATCGGCGGTTCTGAAATCCGACTGGAAAGATCTGGGTTGCGGTATGTACAACACCGAGACCTCGACCTGCGT
>CAYFXM010000214.1:0-4854 GCA_964346965.1 uncultured Actibacterium sp.
CAGTCGCACAGGACGAAATGCTGTGCGAACTGGAAACCGACAAGGTTTCGGTCGAAGTACCGGCTCCCGCCGCTGGCGTTCTGGCTGAAATCACTGCGCCTGAAGGCACCACCGTAGATGCATCTGCCAAGCTGGGCGTGATCTCGGCCGGTGCAGGTGCTGTTGCCGCCGCTCCGGCCCCGGCTGCTGCTCCTGCTGCCGCCGCACCCGCCGCGGGCGGCAAGGACGTTGAAAACGCCCCGTCGGCTAACAAGCTGATGGCGGAAAAAGGCATTGACGCCGCCAACGTGCAGGGTTCGGGCCGTGACGGTCGCATCATGAAGGAAGACGTTTTGAAAGCTGCTATCGCACCTGCTGCTGCTCCGGCGCCTGCCCCGGCCGCCGCACCGCGCGCCCCGGTTTCCGCAGACGACGCCTCGCGCGAAGAGCGTGTCAAGATGACCCGCCTGCGCCAGACCATCGCCAAGCGCCTGAAAGACGCTCAGAACACCGCTGCGATCCTGACCACCTATAACGAGGTGGACATGACCGAGTGCATGTCTCTGCGCAAACAGTACAAAGACCAGTTCGAGAAGAAACACGGCGTCCGTCTGGGCTTCATGTCCTTCTTCACCAAGGCCTGCTGCCACGCGCTGAAAGAAGTTCCCGAGGTCAACGCCGAGATCGACGGCACAGACATCGTCTACAAGAACTTCGTGCACATGGGCATCGCCGCCGGTACCCCGCAGGGTCTTGTTGTTCCGGTCATCCGTGACGCCGACAAGATGTCGTTTGCCGAAATCGAAGGCGCCATCGCCGAGAAAGGCAAGCGCGCGCGTGACGGCAAACTGTCTATGGCAGAGATGCAGGGCGGCACCTTCACCATCTCGAACGGTGGTGTCTATGGCTCGCTGATGTCCTCGCCGATCCTGAACCCCCCGCAGTCGGGTATCCTTGGCATGCACAAGATCCAGGACCGTCCGATGGTCATCAACGGCGAGATCAAGATCCGCCCGATGATGTACCTGGCCCTGTCTTACGATCACCGCATCGTCGACGGCAAAGGCGCCGTGACCTTCCTTGTTCGCGTCAAGGAAGCCCTGGAAGATCCGCGCCGCCTGCTGATGGATCTGTAATAGACCACGATTTTGGCCCACCCCGCCCGGGGTGGGCTGCCCCCTCTCGGCCGCTTTGGCGGCCTGCAAAAAACTCATATGCAAGTCATATGCAGGTCATATGCAAGTCACACAGCCCGAAACGGGCAAGGAGAGACCCATGGCAGACTATGATGTCATCGTAATTGGCGGCGGCCCCGGCGGCTATGTATGCGCCATCCGCTGCGCCCAGTTGGGGCTGAAAACCGCCTGTGTTGAAGGTCGCGAGACCCTTGGCGGCACCTGCCTGAACGTGGGCTGTATCCCGTCCAAGGCCCTGCTGCACGCGACCCACAGCCTGCACGAGGCAGAGCACAACTTCGCCACCATGGGCCTGAAAGGCAAGTCGCCTTCGGTCGATTGGAACCAGATGAAATCCTATAAACAGGACGTCGTGAACGGCAACACCGCCGGCATCGAATTCCTGTTTAAAAAGAACAAGGTAGACTGGATCAAGGGCTGGGGTTCGATCCCTGCGGCCGGTCAGGTCAAGGTCGGTGACGAGGTTCACAACGCCAAGAACATCATCATCGCCACCGGGTCCGAGGCTGCCTCGATCCCGGGTGCCGAAGTCACCATCGATGAGAAAATCGTCGTCACCTCGACCGGCGCTCTGGAGCTGCCCAAGGTTCCGAAGAAAATGGTTGTCGTTGGCGCTGGCGTCATCGGTCTGGAAATGGGCTCTGTCTACGCCCGTCTGGGCGCGGAAGTGACCGTTGTCGAGTTCCTTGACCACATCACCCCGGGCATGGATGCCGATCTGCAGAAGCAACTGCAAAGAACCCTGAAAAAGCAAGGGCTTAACTTCGTTCTCGGCGCCGCCGTGTCGAAGGTTGAGACCCTGAAGACCAAGGCGAAAGTCACCTACAAACTGCGCAAGGACGACAGCGAGCACACGATCGACGCTGACACCGTTCTGGTTGCTACCGGTCGTAAACCATACACTGACGGACTGGGTCTCGACGCCCTGGGTGTCGCCACCTCCAAAGGCGGTCAGATCCAAACCGACGCACACTGGGCGACCAACGTCAAAGGCATCTACGCTATCGGTGACGCCATCGACGGCCCGATGCTTGCGCACAAGGCCGAAGACGAAGGCATGGCCGTGGCAGAGGTTGTCGCGGGCAAGCATGGCCACGTGAACTACGACGTCATCCCCGGCGTGATCTACACCACCCCCGAGGTCGCCTCGGTCGGCAAAACCGAAGCCGAGCTGAAGGAAGCTGGCCGCGCCTACAAGGTTGGCAAGTTCCCCTTCATGGGCAACGCCCGCGCCAAGGCCGTGTTCCAGGGAGACGGTTTCGTCAAACTGATCGTCGACGCAGAAACCGACCGCATCCTCGGCTGCCACATCATCGGCCCGGCAGCTGGCGACCTGATCCACGAGGTCTGTGTTGCGATGGAATTCGGCGCTTCTGCCCAAGACCTCGCCCTGACCTGCCACGCGCACCCGACCTATTCGGAAGCGGTCCGCGAAGCAGCGCTGGCCTGTGGTGACGGCGCAATCCACGCGTAAATACCAGAAAATAGACGTAAAAGCCGGGCATAGCCCGGCTTTTTCATTTTAGGAAGCTATCCCGCCAACATTCGCAATCCCTGCGTCACGTCCGTGCGGACAGCCAGCCGCAACCCCGGCTCATCTCCCGCCTCTAGCGCGGCCAATATTTCCCGGTGCAACCGCGGAGGTTCGCTCCGGCCCAATCGACCGTAAAGCGCCCGCATCGTCGGCCCAAGTTGCAACCAAACAGTCTCGACCAAGGCCAGCATCGCTGGCGCCTGTGCGCGCAGATAGAGCGTCCTGTGAAACTCCAGATTACTGCGGATGTACCCAACAGAGTCATTGCGGCTGACAACTTCCGCAATCGTACTGTTAATTGTCTTCAATCGATCAATCAGCGCCATATGCGCACGCGGAAGGGCCCGGCTCGCCAGTTCCGGCTCAAGCAAAGCCCGAAGCGCGGCGAGTTCCTCGATCCGATCGTGTGTAAGGGCTGGGGTCGCCATTCGCCCCGACGAAGACATTGTCAGCGCCCCTTCCGCCACCAGACGTCGCGCAGCCTCTCGAGCAGGGGTCATTGATACATCGAACTGTTTCGCAACCCCACGGATCGTAAGCGCTGCCCCGGGCGTCAATTGCCCATGCATAATCTGCGCCCGCAAATGGCGATAGATCCTATCGTGGGCGGAAAGTTCACTTTCCCCGGTGCGTGGCTGGACCAACATGTGCGGATTGTGATCACAAAATGAAGTTCGACGTCAAGCGTCAAAGCGCAAACGATGAAGCACTTCGCCGTTTTCCCTTAACCAAAGTCGTGGATTCTCGTAATCGGGATACAGATGCCCCACCAGTTGCCAGAAGGCTGCGGAATGGTTCATTTCCTGCAGATGGGCCACTTCATGCGCTGCCACATAGCGCAGCACCTCGGGCGGCGCCATGATTAGCCGCCAGGAAAACATCAGGTTCCCTTCAGCTGAACACGAACCCCACCGCGATCGCGTATCCCTAAGCGTTATGCGCCCAAATGGTCGTCCCAGCTTTCCAGAATAGAAATCGCAAGCAGACACCAACCGGTCCCGTGCGGCAGACCTCAACAACGCCTTAACGCTAGAGCCAACGCGTGAAGGATCGTCAGGAACTTCGACCCGCCCTGCTGAAACGCGTGCAGAGCGACGTGACGCCGCCACCAAAGGCAGCTCGCGACCTTCGAAGGGTAAGCTGCCACCTGCCATTGGAATCAGCGCCTCCGGTCGATCTGAAAGGTGCCCGCGAATCCATTCGGATTTTTCTTCCAGAAAGGCGATCCCCTCGTCCAATGGCGCTATCTTAGGCAATGTCAAAGTCACGCGACCGTCCAGACGCGACACTCGCAGGCTCATCCTCCGTGCGCGAGACGAGCGGCGTAGATTCACGGAAACAGGCGGATCTCCGGGGAGAATGGCTTTGTTCATGGCGGGGCTCCGGGCCGGGTTCAGGCCAACCTAACAAGGGCGTCCATGCAATACCAACCGCTTTCCGGCGGGCGAATGCGAAAAGGGCTTTGACACACCTGTTGCGTTGTGGCAGTTGGCTGCAACTCTGTTCTATTGACGACGATTGAAGGGGATCTCCATGCCCAAAGAAGAATGGGGCGTCAAACGCGTTTGCCCCAGCTGCTCGACCCGCTTCTACGACTTGCAGCGCGACCCGATGACCTGCCCGTCCTGCGGCCACGCCTCTTCGCTGGAAAGCCTGAGCGCCGGCAAGAGCCGTACACTGGTTGCTGACAAATCTGACGCCAAGTCGGCGCCAGCGGAAACCGAAATCAATACCGACGACGTCGTCCTCGAAGAGGATAACGATGTTGATCTGGGTGATGACGTGCTGGAAGAAGACGAAGACGACAACGTCTCCTTCGACGATCTGGCCGATGTCGCTGCCGACGACGAAGACAACTAAGTTTCTCCCGCAGGGGATTTTTTCGCTTGCACTCCCCTGCGGGCTTTCATAAATACCGGCGGGCAGACGGAAACGTCAGCATCGGTTCGGGGCCTTAGCTCAGTTGGGAGAGCGCTTGCATGGCATGCAAGAGGTCAGGGGTTCGACTCCCCTAGGCTCCACCAAATCTTCCTTAGATTTTGTGGCTTTTTTTGAACGGGTTACGAGGTAACTGGTTACCATTCGGAAGCATTGTCACTCTTTTGCATGCAGTCCGTTGTCACTCCTGTGTCACTCACCTAGCGA
>CAYFXM010000215.1:0-4788 GCA_964346965.1 uncultured Actibacterium sp.
AAACTGGGATGGGGTCATTGGTTACCCCCGAAGTCCGAAAGGTCGAAATTCTCGGCAAAGGCGGTCTGCAGGGCGTCCGGAGTGATCTCGTCCAGCATCGGCAGGCGACCAAGGCGTCTGGTCTGGCCCAACTGCGCGATGGTTTCTTCGACTTCCGGTTCCGGGTCACCGATAAAGGCCACACCCAGTACATCACAGCCAACATTCCGCAGGGCATGCAGCGACAGCAGGCTGTGGTTGATCGTGCCAAGGGCGGTCCGCGCGCAGAGCACCACCGGTAGGCCCCATCCCGCCATCACATCCAGATACAAGGCGCGGCGGTTCAACGGCACCATCAGCCCCCCGGCCCCTTCGATCACAAGGGACCCTTCGACCTGCGGCATCAGCAGCGAGATCGGAGAGATTTCGATCCCTTCCGCCTCGGCCGCCAAATGCGGAGAGGCGGGCATCTTCAGCCGATAGGCCTCGGGCAGGATCGGGCGCCCGGACAATCGGACAACCAGTTCGCTGTCGGTTTCCTCTTCCAGACCGGCTTGCACGGGTTTCCAGTAGGACGCCTGCAATGCGCCGGTCAGCGCGGCAGAAAAGATGGTTTTGCCAATGCCGGTATCGGTGCCGGTGACAACAAGGCGGGTCATTTGGCCATCTCCTCCGCCAGTGTTTCGAACATCTCGGTGACGATCTCGGCGGGCGTGTTCAGTGTGATCGGAATGCGCAGCCGCGAGGTTCCCTTGGGCACCGTCGGTGGGCGAATGGCGCGGATGTCGAACCCGTGGGCCTGCATGCGGGCTGCCAAATCCAGCGCGGGCCTGTCCTCGCCCACGATCACCGGCATGATCTGGCTGTCGAAACCGGTTAGGCCAAGGCAGCGTTCGGCCTCGACATGGGCATGGGTCACTAGGGCCTGATGAGCCGCGAGCAATTCGTCGCTGCGGGTCAGTTCGGCCAAGGCAGCGCGCACCAGCGCCGCATTCAGCGGGCTGGGCGCGGTCGCGTAGATAAAGCTGCGAGCCTTGGCGATCAGCGTGTCGATCAACACCCGGTCGGCAGTGATCAGCGCCCCATGAACCCCGAGCCCCTTGCCGCAGGTGTGCAGGCCCACGATGTCGCCGGGCAGACCATGCGACAGCCCGGCTCCGAAGGCCCCAGTAGCATGGGCCTCGTCCACCACCAGAACGGCGTCGTGTTTCGCAGCCAGATCCGCCAGTTCACGTAGCGGTGCAAGGTCGCCATCCATGCTGTAGACGCTTTCCACCGCAATCCAAACGCGCCCGCCCTGCCACGCCTTCAGCTTTGCGGCGGCATCCGCGACGTCGTTATGCGCGAAAGCGTGCGTGTCGGCGCGGCCCAGCTTCATACCTTCGTGGGCGCTTGCATGGATCAATTCGTCATAGAGGATCAGGTCGCCTTGCATCGGAAGCGTGCTGAAGATCGCCGTGTTGGCGACAAACCCACCCCCCATGAACAGCGCGGCCTCGGAACCGAAGAACGCGGCGGCCTCGGCCTCCAGCGATTCATGCTCTTCCGCATTGCCCCTGAGCAGCCGAGATCCGCCGGACCCAACGGGCACCCCGCGCTGGATCGCCGCCATCGCGGCATGGCGCAGCAGATCGGAATCGGCCAGTCCCAGATAGTCGTTAGAGGCAAAATCATACCCGCCCCGACCTGACATAACCCGCAGTCTCCCACGGGTTTTCAGGGCCTCAAGCGCAGAGGCGTGCCGGGCGAAGCCGCTCATTTTGTGCCGTGGCACCCCACGGCCATGGCCGCAAGGCCCAGCTTTTCGAACAGTTTATTGTCCTTGTCTTCTTCCGGGTTACCCGCGGTCAGCAGCTTCTCCCCTGTGAAGATCGAATTGGCACCAGCGAAGAAACACATTGCTTGCATTTCATCGCTCATGTCTTCACGGCCAGCCGACAGGCGCACATGGCTGCGCGGCATCAGGATACGAGCCAGCGCGATGGTGCGGACAAACTCGATCGGGTCCAGCTTTTCGACATCGGCCAGCGGCGTGTCGGCCTGCGGCATCAGCATGTTGACCGGAACGCTGTCGGGATGTTCTTCCAAAGTGGCCAGTGTCAGCAGCATGTCGATGCGGTCCATCTGCTGCTCGCCCATGCCGACGATGCCACCGGCGCAGACCTTGATGCCCGCGTCACGCACACGCGACAGCGTATCAAGGCGGTCGGCAAAAGTCCGGGTCGTGATGACCTCAGAGTAATAGCGTTCCGACGTGTCGATATTGTGGTTGTAGTAATCCAGTCCGGCGCCCTTCAGTCGGATGACCTGATTGTCGTCCAGCATGCCAAGGGTCATGCAGGTTTCCATGCCCATCGCCTTGACGCCGGCAACCATGGCTTCCAGCTGGTCCATGTCGCGATCCTTGGGCGAACGCCATGCGGCACCCATGCAATAGCGGGTCGCACCGGATTCCTTGGCCTTGCGCGCCTCGGCCAGAACGCGTTCAACCTCGATCAGCTTGGAAGCGGACAATTGTGAGCCGTTCCGCGCAGATTGACTGCAATAGGCGCAGTCCTCGGCACAGCCGCCGGTCTTGATGGAAATCAGCTCGGATTTCTGGATCTGGTTGGGGTCAAAATGCTCGCGGTGAACCGTCTGGGCCTGAAAGAGCAGGTCCATGAACGGCTGGTTATAGATCGCCTCGGCCTCTTCCCGAGTCCAGTCGGTGCGAATTTTGACATTGTCCAGCATGAGCGTCTCCGTCGAATATCCGCGGATATATAGCGGATTTTGCGGCAAGTGCGAGGGGGATTCTTCTGCGACCGCTAACAGGCGGGAGGTCAGCCCGAACGCGCCATGTTGGCTTCGTGACATGAAATGGCCTCTTCCAAATCGTCGAAAAAGCTGAGCCTTCCATGCTCTAACACCGCACCGCAGTCGCATAGTTCGCGTAACTGGCCCATCGCGTGGCTGACCACGATGGCGCCGGAACTGGCCAATCTGTCGCGGAACACCGTGCTGCTTTTAGCCCGAAAAGCGGCATCACCAACGGCGGTTATTTCATCCACCAGATAGGTGTCAAAGCGAATCCCCATCGACACACCAAAGGCCAAACGGGACTTCATCCCGTGGGAATAGCTGCGAAACGGCAGGTGAAAATGAGGACCAAGCTGTGCGAAATCGGCGACGTAATCGACGAGGGCATCGGAATCGACGCCGTAGATCCGCGCCACGAACCGGGTATTCTGCACCCCAGTCAGATCACCGTGGAACGAGCCCCCAAATCCCACCGGCCAGGATATCGAACCGGTCGACAGAACCCGACCCGATGTCGGGTCAAGCGTACCCGCGACGATCTTCAGCAGGGTCGATTTGCCTGCTCCGTTCCGCCCCAACAGAGCCACTGACCGTCCCGAAGGAAAAGTTGCGTTGATCCTGTCGGCGACCAGCTTGCGACGCCCGCGCAGGACAAAGCGTTTGGTCAGGTTCTCGAGTCGGATCATCGCCGGTCTCGCAGCGCGTAGGCAATCAGGACCAGTGTGGCCCAACTGAGAAACAGGAACAGGGAAAGGGTAAAAAGCAAGATTTCTCGCTGCGGGTACTCGGCACGTTCGGCACGCGTGGGCAGAATATGTGCCGCCAGATAACGGCGCTGTCGTCGTGCGTCGGCCTGCGCAGCATCATAGGCTGCAAGCGCCGCTGTATAGGATTGCTCGGCAAACTCGCGGTCCACGACCAACCGCTCATACTCACCGACAAGATTGGCGAAAGCGTGCTTACCGTCGCCTTCACCAATTCCGAGCTTGTTACGCTCTTCGACTATTCGCGCCTCGATCACCCCAATTCGGCGACGGACCTGCGCGACACGGGGGTCGTTCTCTCGCGTGGTTTCAAACAGCAGGTCCAATTCAATCAGCGACTCGGCCAATTGCGATTGCAAAGTTGCCAAAAGACCCGTCTGGGTCTGTAATTCCGCATCGGGAGTCACCAATTGGTTTTCGTTTCGATACCGGGTCAGCGCGGCCCTCGCAGCCTTTAACCGCTCAACAGCCCGGTCCAACTCGCCCAGTGAGTGACGAATAGCGTCTTCCCGCGCGGCATCGGACAGTTGGTTGATCATTGCCGTGCTGTCATCGAGAACCGCCTGCGCAATACGTGTCGCATCCTCGGGAGCGAATGCCAGCACTTTCACTTCGATCAAACCGGTCGTCGTATTATAGGCGATCCGCAATTTGCGATGCCAATGGGCCTGCAGGTCCTCGATCGTCCCCGAAAGGTTAAAGGAGAAGACCGGATCCGTCGCCGCCTTGGACCAGATCGACCGCAAGTCGAGACGATCATCGATTCTGGCAACCAGCGTCTGGCTTTGGATGAACTCGTACAGGATATCAGCGTCCGAAGCGCCCGATCCGGAAAAATCGGTGATCCCCCCCAAAAGCTCGACCGCCGAATTCAGCTTCTCCTGCCGGACCGAAAACGCGACGGTCGAGGCGTATTGATCCTCCGCCCTTGCCCACAGGTACCACCCCGCAGCGCTGGACGGCGCCACTACGAGCATCACAAAGCTGAACAGCACCGCCACATGGCGAAACCGGGTTCGGGCGGCGGGAACGGGCGCGGCGATGTCGAACGTCATCCTGAGAACCTGCGTTATGGTTTCATTCACCCTGTTGCTACAGGCTGAGCCTTAACGGCTGGTATCCACAACCGAATTGTCAGGGCTCCCCATGACTGAAATCCCATTGTCCCAACGCCCCACCACGGCGCGCCGGTTTATCAGCCTTAGGTCGTTACTCGCCCTGTCCCTGCGTGAGATGTCGACAACCT
>CAYFXM010000216.1:0-4772 GCA_964346965.1 uncultured Actibacterium sp.
TCTTTGACTTCCAGAGTCGAGCCAAGGGAAATGACTAACTTTTTGAAACTGTCGGCATGAATCTTTTCAGAAATTGATAAGGCATAAAAAAGGTATGCAATATTGGGGTAGTCTTCAGAAAGGGCTTTCTGGCAATATCCATCATAATGCTTGCTCGCTGTCATTTCTGCCCAATAGGCTTCTTCAAGCAAAGCAAGAGTCAGCGGATATCCACTGTCATTTCTTTTTTTTTCGCCTGCAAGCGCAAAATGTTTGAGATTTGCAAAGGGGTAGCAGAGAGAAAGTAGGGCAGAAAAATATAATAGGTGTCTTCGAGAAATCATTTTTACTTTGCCGTACAACTAAGTAAGCTATATGGAGAGCGTGGTCACCAGCCGACTACCCGGAATCGATCCGGGTTTTACAGCAAAGGAGATCGCTTGAAATATTAATTTTTACCGCTTTTCTGTAAAGGAGGTCTTCTGCCATAAGCGCCGCCATTCTGGCGCCTATCCTAGTATTAATTTACACTCTATTTGTGCGCTCGACTCAAGTCAAGCTCTACAATTCCAGCAGAATTGAATTGTAAGACACGTCAGACAAATCTCACGCAACATTCCGTTGACGGAGAGAGAGTTCAAGCTTACCTTGTCAGCTATTCTAATTAAAGACACCGGCGGCCCACGGGGGACCGCCGCTTCTACCTAAGTATCACATGCAGGGATGAACTCGATTGGGTCTCTTGGTACGCAGTTCTCGGACAGAAGGCAGACAGTTACGGGTGAAATATGGTTGTAGAAGAATTCGTCTGAGGCTAATGCTGCGCGTGAGCGGCGAGCGGAGGTAGCACAAAACAACGACGTAGCGACTCCGACTGCACGCGCTTGTTTGGGGTCATTTTTCTACTTTCTGTTGAGCGACTGAATTGGACCCCCGGGGGGCCGGTGCTAGGGTGGAACTGGAATCGCGTTGATCGGGCAGAGGACCGCTCGCTTGGCACCTTGAAAGAGTTCAGCGACCACCTCACTGCCATCAACCAGCACACGAGCGACAGTGTTAGAGATATCTTCGTAACGCTCTCGTGTGCTTCCAGGTATCGAGCTGATTTGGGCGCAGCGATCCAGCGTTAAAATTACCCTTAAAGCCCCTAACCTGTGTCATGGGATTCTGGTAATTAAATGTCGCAGCCGACGCGGTTGCGACCACAGACGAACCGGTTTGCGATCATTGACGAAAGATCACTGAAAAACGCCGCGGCAAAAATTGGAACTCTACATGAGCAATGAGCAATGCGATTGCAACGCTCCCGCTCCCAGCAAAAACTGCCAGCCAGTATTGGTTAAGGATACAGAACCCCAGTGGTAACGCTAAGCTGATCGCGTAAACCCAAACGTCAAAAGAAATGGTACTCTTCGGTTCGGCCGCAATTTTACTGAGAATCAAAAATATCACGAAGCCGGTCACGCTCCAACCGAACAGATTTAGCAACGGCATGCCGTAGTAACTCCCCGCCTCGCGCCAGAACCAATAATGGTTCCCTTTACTCATGGCCGGATCAAGCAATAAATCCCAGGCGATCAAGAGTGCCGTACCGACCAGAATCGCCCGAATGCCAGAGGTTCTTTGCCGGGCGATAACCCAAGAAGCCCAACTCACAGTGAACCAACTCACCGGAATTAGCGGCGGCACCAATCCGAACAACTTAGGGCCCAGCAGCGTGGTGTAGGCATAGGGGCCGAAAGGAACGCCCCACCCGGTGCCCATTAGCTCGCTCCCTAAGCTCACCAAATACACCGCGCCAAGAGCGCGGAACGCCGTTAGACCATTACGTAATAGCGCCTCAGCCACCACTGCCAGCCCGCCGAAGAGTATGTTGCCGACAGCAAATCCCGTAAGCGCCCAGGTTAAGAATCGGCGCTGGGGATCTACCTGCATCAATAAATCGGGACGCGACGTGAAAATTCCGTATCCCAGCAAGCTTACGAATACGATGCTGGCCTGTACCGCTAGCAGCACCCAAGGAATGAAATGCATCACGCCTCCTCTATGCAATCCTTCAAAGAAACGAGAGTCATCACAGAACCTTCATGTATAGGCGCTCGCCGCCGACACAAACGCACCGGCAAAATCCTGCATGATGATTCCAGCGGTGGCTTTCGCAGAACTTAGGACCCCAGGAATTCCAGCGCCCGGATGGGTGCCAGCGCCTACGAAATAAAGCCCTCTGATTTTGTCATCACGATTGTGCACCCGAAAATAGGCGCTCTGGGTCAAAGTCGGCTGCAATGAAAATGCCGAGCCATGATAAGCGTTGAGCATGCGCTTAGAATCGGCTGGCGTAACAATTCTCTGCGTCAGGATCGAGGCCATAAGCCCAGGCATATAAAGCTGTTCCAAATAATTTAGAATTTTCGCCGCGTAGCGGGGTCCTTCAACTTGCCAATCGACAGACAGCTTGCCAAGATGCGGCACCGGCGAAAGCACGTAGAAAGCGTCGCAGTCGGAAGGCGCAAGCGACGGATCGGAGCGCGTCGGCGCGTGCAGGTAAAGCGAAAAATCATCGGCAAGCCGGCCACGCTCAAAAACATCGGCCAAGAGTTCGCGGTAGCGCGACCCGAAAATGATGTTGTGATGCACCAGGTTGGAATACTTTTTTCGCGTGCCGAAATAGATGAGAAACAGCGACATGCCGTGGGCCATGCCTTTCAGCCGGCGCCGCGTCGGTGTGAGTGTGCTCTCATTTTTCAGCAGCTTGTCGTAGGTGTGAACCACGTCTGCGTTGCTGACTACGAGGTCAAAGAATCTTTGTCTGCCGTCGGCAGTTTTGATACCGGAGACTGCCCTGCCGTCGGTTGTAATCGCCGCTACCTCAGCATTGAGCAGGATGGTTCCACCCAGCTCTTGAAATAAGTTCGTCAGCGCTTTCACCAATGCTCCCGTCCCACCTTTGGGAAAAAACACGCCCCACTTTCGCTCGAGGCAATGAATTAAAGTGTAGATCGATGTCGTCGTAAACGGGTTGCCTCCGACAAGCAATGAATGGAAACTAAACAACTGGCGCAATTGAGGATCGCGGATATATCGCGCCACCCTGCTATAGACGGAGCGATAGGCCTTGAGCCTGATCATTTGAGGTGCCAACGACGCCATACTCCACCAGTTCAAGAACGGCACATGAGCGAGTTTCTCGTAGCCTTGGCGGAAAACTTTCTCGGAATAGGCCAAGAATCGCCTGCAACCCTCAAGGTCGCGCGGCGACTTTTTCGCAATCTGCTTTTCTACCGCCGCCCAATCGCCCGAGTAGTCGAATTGGTAACCGTTCGCCCAAAACAATCGATAGAAGGGATCGACTGGCCGTAATTCGACGTAGTCTTCCATCGACCTGCCAGCCAATACAAAAAGCTCTCTCAGGCAATCGGGCGCCGTGATGACTGTCGGACCAGCATCGAAAGTAAACCCATTGTCGCGATAGACGTACGCCCGCCCGCCGGGCAGATCGCGCTTCTCAAAGATTACCGTCTGCAATCCGGCCGCCTGCAAGCGAATCGCTGCTGCGAGACCGCCGAAGCCGCTGCCGATTACAGCGGCTCTTAGCTTATCCATAAGCCACTGCGATTTCCTCGCCGAGTTGGCGCAGTTCATTAAACGCACGCACCGACCACGGGACTTTATTTGCGGCGAGGTCTCTTTCCAGACCCGTAAATGCCTTCTCAAGATGCTGGCGTGCGCTTGCGCGAATGGCCTCTACCAGGCCGTGCGATTGAAACCAGCTCTCCAATAACTTTGCATCCGGCAAGTGCGCTACCGCCGCTAAGAAGGCATTGTAGGCATAGGGTTTACTCATCTTTGAAGCGCAAGCCCAAACCCACGAAGGACGTGCGAGGGAAAGGTCTTCATTGCGTTTCCGCGGATCGCATTTGCCGATGACGTTCCCTAAATCGTCGAACATTTGCAGCGCAATACCAAGATCCACTCCGAAGTCATCGAGGACTGTCAGTGTCTTTTCCGACGAACCAGCAACCGCTCCGCCTAAAAACGCCGCGAATCCAGTCAAAGCGCGGGTCTTGAATTCCGTCCTCGATATCATCGACAACGAGAGAACCCGCGTGAATCAACTCGACTACTTCGGCACAAGCACGGCATTGTTTGGCAGCCATCAACGAAGTCGTCGCATCGCCATTGACCAAGCCGTAGGCCATGTTCACCAGCCGCCCGCGGACCCGCTTGCCTTGGTTGGACCTCAGTATCCTGACCGGATTAAGGAGCGAATTTCTCAGTACTTCTTTGACAACGCCCGTGCTATCGAAGTCGAGTAACTTGGCTAAGTGACCGTCGGCAACGATATCCCCGTCAGTGCTTGGAGTTTCCGCATCATGCTTCATGGCGGGCCGTTTTGAATGAGCAGCGCTCACGTACTCTTTCGATCCTGAGTTTTTCATCGCTCCTCCAAAGAGTCACCCATCTACCGACAACAATTTTTTCGGTACTAACCAGCCGGAGGTTCTTGTACCACTTACTATGTTGTTCACTGTGGTGCAAGTAGTTTGACAGAAGGTTAGAAAGTTTCCCGTGCCGGAAGTGTGCCGGTAAGGAATAGTGAACTATTACCTTTGTGCAACAGGGGGAAAGGAAAATCACTTTAGGATTGAACTGAACGACGCTTCAGTGCCATCTGGGATGAGATTGGGTGGCAAGAGATTTCGTTTCCATCCTGGCACGCACATGGTGTTCAACCGAAAATCCTCCCAGGTAGATCGGGTCTATTCCCGGAGTAAGACAGACACTCGTTTTTC
>CAYFXM010000217.1:0-4764 GCA_964346965.1 uncultured Actibacterium sp.
CCTTTGAAAACAGCCTGCTGGTTCCACGGCTCACCTACGCAGTAGCCATAGATGGTGCCGGCTTCCATGGTGGCGGGCATCTGCGGCGGAGGGGTCACCGACAGCAGAACGTCAGCACCGATTTGGCCGGTGATGTTTTCGGGGCTGTAGAAGCCCGGCTCCAGACCGCCAGCGGCCAGCCAGTAACGCAGTTCGTAGTTGTGGGTCGAAACCGGGAAAACCATGCCCATGTTGAAGGGCTTACCTTCGTCAGCATACTCTTCAACGACCGGCTTCAGAGCGGCTGCCGAAATCGGGTGCTGCGGGCGACCGTCGTCCATGGTCGGAACGTGCGGCTTCATCTTCTCCCAGATTTCGTTGGAAACGGTGATGCCGTTACCGTTCAGGTCCATCGAGAAGGGGGTGATGATGTGTGCTTCGGTACCAAAACCGATGGTCGCTGCCAGAGGCTGGCCTGCCAGCATGTGTGCGCCGTCCAACTGACCGTCGATCACGCCGTCCAGCAGAACTTTCCAATTCGCCTGAGCTTCTAAGGTGACATACAGGCCTTCGTCTTCGAAGTAGCCTTTTTCATAGGCCACAGCGAGAGGCGCCATGTCGGTCAGTTTGATGAAGCCAAATTTTAGTTCGTCTTTTTCGACGTCGAGCATCTCGGCGAATGCCGGACCTGCCAGACATGTTGTTGCAGCCAAAAGCGTTGCGATGCGTTTCATTTCAAGTTCCCTTGGTTGGCCCCACTGAAGGGCAAAAACAGAAAAAGCCGCTGACAAACCTCGCCTGATTGCGAAGATGTCGAGCGGCTTTGCTCCGGGTTACCCACGTCATTGGGGTGAAATATGATCAGGAACGCCTTTGCTCCCGAGACAGGCGTATGCTGCACCTGCATTGTTGGACATTCAAAGAAATTTGCCAATTTTCACAACTTCGCTGCATTGCAGCAGAAAAATTGCTTAAAATTTAACCACTAGACCGCGGCGGGATCAAAAATTGAGCCATCAAAGAAGGAATCGGGTGCCAATATCAATTTGCCAGAGACCGAAGCCACCGCCGTCGGATGCGCGATAGAGCCCTCAAGCTTCTCAGACGCGCCCGGCATCTCGGCCCCGGCATCGGCCAGATTCCGGCGATAGAGGTCCGTGCGGAACACCATACGCGCCGAATCCATAGCCTGCGCCCGATCCAATCCGGTTCGCGCGGCCAACCGGCTGCCGATTAATGCAGCCTGAGATCGCCAAGGGAAGGTTGCCCGAGAAGAAGTTTAGGAAATCGTCGCGCTGTCGTGCCTCTCCGAACGGAGAAATCACCAACCGACCGAGAAGTGCGCGCTCTAATATTCCTGCGTCGACGTTCACATATTCCGGTCGCGCCAGAATTTCCGAAGCCGTCAGACGGTTCTCTTCTGCTGCCAACCAGCGCCCGGCCCGCCACACGGCGCGCATCAGGCGGCGGGTTAAGTCGGGTTCAGCAGCAGCCCAATTGTGACGCACGGCCAGAACCTTTTCTGGTGCGAAGGCCCAGATCGCCACGCCGGGTAAAAGGAGCTCTGCCGCGCCGTTTTCCACAGCGATGCTGCCCCAGGGTTCGCCAACACAAAACGCATCGATCTCTCCGTCAGACAGAGCCTGCGCCATCAACGGTGGCGGGACGGTCTTCACAAGCAGATCTTGAGGCGCCGTCACCCCCAAGGCGCCAAGCCAATGGTACAGAAGCTCCGCATGCATCGAAAACGGGAATGGAACCCCGATCCGGGGTTTGTCCCCAGACGCTGATATCAGGGCCTTGCCCGCTGCAAATGCGTCAGAAAAGTCGAACGTGTGGCCGTTGTCCCGCATGCGCGCTGCAAGTTCGCGCGAAACGCCGATAACATTGCCGTTGACTGACAGAACCGACAAAGCGTCCAAATGGGCGGCGGCCCCACCAAGGCCCAGAGCCGTGGCAACCGGGACCGGCGACAGCATATGTGCCGCCTCAATCTGACCAAGAGCCAGCATATCGCGCAACGTCGACCAGCTAGGGGCGCGCTGAAGCTGAAGATCCAGCCCCTCTTCCTCGGCAAACCCAATTTCCCGCGCGATAGCCAACGGCGCCATATCCACCAAGGGAATGAACCCTGCCGCCAATCGCACTGTCATGACAGAAGCCCCGCAGCGGTTACCAAGGCCTGCGCGACATCGACAACCTTTTTCCCTTGGTCCATCGCGGTCTTGCGCAGCAGTGCGTAGGCCTCGTCTTCGTCCAGCCCCCGCGCCTTCATCAAAAGCCCCTTGGCGCGATCAATCACCTTGCGCTCTTCCAGCGCGCGGCGTGTGGCGTCCAGTTCCGCGCGGATCTGTTGGAACATGTGGAACCGCGCGATGGCGGCATCCATGACCGGTCGAATCCGCTCTGGCCGCAATTCATCTACGACGTAGGCTGAAACACCCGCCTCAATCGCAGCCTTGGTCAGGCTGTTGTCACTTTGATCGACGAACATTGCCACAGGCCGCTCCAACGGGCCGGAAGCCAGCGCCAGTTCTTCCAGCATATCTCGGCTCGGGCTGGTGACGTCGATCAGTACGATATCGGGATTCCGCTCTTGGATACGGCGCGCCAGCCCGGTCTCTTCCGAAATCACGAAGATATCGAAGTCGCCAGCCTCATGCAGGCTGTCCACGATCAGCAAAGCGCGATCACGGTCCTTTTCGACCACGACGATAGAGATTTTCTTGGGCATTTCCGGTCCATTCGACTTAGGCCCGAGTGTAGGAAACCGTTGAGACCAAGTGGAGCGCATGGCTGCTATGCATTTGGCAGCCGCAGCACAGTCGCTCAAATATTACCCGAGACGGCGTTTGTCGCACAATTTTTTTGCAATTCACGAACTAGAGCAAGCTACCCTGCTCTGGCGGCGGCGGGACCGATTTCTTCTTCCGAAGAGCGCCCCCGATCGCCATACGCCCGTCCTGGAACTCGATCTCCAACGCCCCGGCTTGTGCAGCCTCGGCCTTGCTTGTCACCACTGTTTCACCCGAACGAACAACAGCATAGCCACGTCGCAGAGTCTCGGTATAGCCCAAGGTATGACGCATTCGCTCCAGCCCTTCCAGACGGTCTCGCAACCGGCGGTTTCGCGTCTCGCCTGCTTGCACAAGCCGCGCGGAGAGTTGATCCAACGCGGTGCGGCGCCTCTCGTTGTCGCGGCGAAGCAAATCCGGGTGAAGCCGATCGGCGCGGTCCTTCAACCGGCTGCGCGCGGTTTGGATGGTTTGGTTCAGCGTGGACGGGCGAAGGCTGGCGGCTTGCTCTGCCAAGGCCAAACGTTTGGCGCGGGTGGCTGAAATAAGAGCCGGGTCGAGCCGCTCTCCCCAGAAATCCAGCCGCTGTCTTGCATTCTGCGTGAGGGTCTGTGGCTGCGGCAAGGCGCGGGACAAGTCTGCGAGCCGCTGCAACCTTTGCGCCAAAGCTCGGGTCGTTCCCTGTGATAACCGGGCGCCTTGCTGGTCCACCCATGCCAGTAATTCCAGACGAACTGGCACCGCCAGCTCGGCCGCTGCTGTAGGGGTCGGTGCACGCTGGTCTGAGGCAAAATCGATCAGCGTCGTGTCCGTTTCATGCCCCACAGCCGAGATTAGCGGTATCTCTGACGCCGCAGCCGCCCTGACAACAACTTCTTCGTTGAAACCCCAAAGGTCCTCAATCGACCCGCCCCCGCGCGCGACAATCAACAGATCGGGCCGGGGCAAAGCTCCCCCAGGGGTTAGCTGATTGAAGCCGTCTATCGCGCGCGCAACCTCGGGCGCGCAGGCGGCACCTTGGACAGCAACGGGCCAGATCAGAACCTTACGCGGGAACCGGTCGCGGAGGCGGTGTAGGATGTCCCGGATCACTGCGCCAGAGGGCGAGGTTACAACCCCGATGACCTCGGGCAGATAGGGCAAGGTCTGCTTGCGTTCTGGGGCGAACAGGCCCTCTGACGCCAGCGCATTCTTGCGCTTTTCCAGCATTGCCATCAAAGCGCCCTCGCCCGCGACTTCGACCTCGTCCACGTTCATGTTGTACTTGGACTGCGCGCCGAAGGCCGTCAGCTTGCCGGTCACGATGACCTCCAGCCCCTCTTCAGGCATCACCGACAGACGAGCCGCCTGCCCCTTCCACGTGGTACAGGCCAGCACGTTGTTGTCATCTTTGACGTCGTAATACAGATGGCCGGATCGGGCTCGGAACACACGGCCAACCTCTCCGCGCACACGGATTCGGCCAAAGGCGTTCTCAATGGTCTTTTTCACGGCCCCCGAAATCTCGGAAACCGTGAATTCCGGGGCGTTTTGACCGGGGGCGGCATCTTCGATCAGGTCGGACATGGGCTGCTTCTTGTGTTGTGCTTTGCGGCAGCTTAGAACGCACGCGATCAAAGGGAAAGCAGAGGCGGCAGATGAACATTCTTATTCTTGGCAGCGGTGGGCGTGAGCATTCCTTGGCTTGGGCCATCAAGCAGAACCCCAAGTGTGACCGGCTGATCGCAGCCCCGGGTAACGCGGGCATGGCCGAGATCGCGGAATGCGCCGCACTGGACATTGAAGACGGCGGCGCGGTTGTCACTTTCGCCGAAGAGAATGCCGTAGATTTCGTCGTGATTGGCCCCGAAGCACCGCTGGCCACCGGTGTCGCTGACCGCCTGCGTAACGCGGGAATCCTGTGCTTTGGCCCGTCCGAGGCCGCCGCCAAACTGGAAGCCTCGAAGAGCTTTACCAAGGAAATCTGCGACGCTTGCGGCGCGCCTACCGC
>CAYFXM010000218.1:0-4746 GCA_964346965.1 uncultured Actibacterium sp.
TGTCCAGCCCGGCCTCCATCTGCATGATGCAGACACCAGCCCGTGCGTCGCCAGACATGATCGCGCGATGGATCGGAGCGGCCCCGCGCCAGCGTGGCAGAAGCGAGGCGTGAATGTTCAGGCAGCCATGTTTCGGTGCGTCCAGCACAGGTTGCGGCAGGATCAGGCCATAGGCGACGACCACCGCGATGTCCGCGTTTAGCGCGGCGAAGTCTGCCCGCTCGGCATCACCCTTCAACGAAACAGGGTGACGAACCGGCAAACCCAGCTCTTCAGCGCGGGCATGTACGGGTGTCGGGCGGTCTTTCTTGCCGCGTCCCGCGGGGCGCGGAGGCTGGCAATAGACGCAGGCGATCTCGTGTCCAGCCTTGACCAGTGCATCCAGCACCGGGACCGAGAAATCGGGGGTGCCCATGAAGACGATCCGCATCAGCCCCTCCGCAGTTTTTCGGCGCGTTTGAGTAGCCGGACGCGTTTCAGCTTCGACAGGTGGTCGAAATACATCTTGCCGTTCAGGTGGTCGATCTGGTGCTGAACCGAGGTCGCCCAGAGGTTCACGAAATCGCGTTCCTCGATCTCTCCCTCGGAATTCAGAAACCGCACCGTCACAGCGCGGGGGCGGTCAACAGCGGCAGAGACGCCGGGCAGGTTGGGGCTGGCCTCTTCATGGGTGCGCGGCTGGACCGAAGCGTGCAGGATTTCCGGGTTCGCCAGCAGGACGGCCTGCCCGCGCTCCTCAGAACAATCCACCACGGCAAGGCGCTTCATCACGCCGATCTGCGGAGCGCCAAGGCCATAGCCGGGCATGGCGTCCATGGTCTCGACCATATCGGCCCAAATCTGGCGGATCTCATCGGTGATCGCCTCGACCGGCTCAGCAGGGGTTTTCAGCCGTTTATCCGGCCAGGGAACGAAGGGGCGGACGGTCACGAGCGGGCCATCTCGCGCTTCAGCTTCTGCATCTTGCGGGTGATCATCTGGCGCTTGAGCGGCTTCAGATAGTCGATGAACAGTTTGCCGTTCAAGTGGTCGATCTCGTGCTGAACACAAGTGGCCCAAAGTCCGTCAAATGTCTCTTGCTGTGGGTTCCCATCGCGGTCAATCCACGACACGTCGACCACTTTCGGACGGGTCACGTCGGCATATTGATCCGGGATCGACAGGCAGCCCTCTTCATAAACATTGGTCTCGTCCGACGAGGCGATGACCTCGGGGTTGAACATGACCAGCGGACGCGGCTCCTCACCCTCGTCCTTGACGCAATCCAGCACGATCAGCCGATGCAGCTTGCCCACCTGCGGCGCGGCAAGGCCGACGCCGGGGGCATCATACATGGTTTCCAGCATGTCGTCGGCCAGCTGACGCAGCTCGTCCGACAGGTCGTCGACGGGGTCACACACCTTTTTCAGGCGCGGATCAGGGTGGATGAGGATCGGTCTAATCATGTGGCTGATGTAGGGGATGGACGCCCCCCTTGCAATGCGGCATTGCCCTTGCACACGGGCCAGATTGCGCTAGCGTCAGCCGGAATGACGGAGAACCCCATGAAATTTGACGAAATCACCACTCGCCTTGGCACCAACTCGACGAAATGGGATGGCGCACCGGACTTTTTTGGCCCCGAGGCGAAGGGAGCGTTGCCCATGTGGGTAGCCGATATGGATTTCGCCGCGCCGGAGTTTATCCAGCATGCCGTCCGAGAAGTTCTGAATCGTGGAAACTACGGGTATTTTCACCAGCGCGATGCAGCCCTAGAGGCTTCGGCCGATTGGATGAAGTCGCGCCATGGCTGGGACGTCGATCCCGCCCATATGTTCAACACCTATGGTCTTGGCAACGCGATTGCGATCAGCCTGCAGGCGCTGACCGACCCCGGTGATCACGTAGCTATCTTTACGCCGGTCTATCACGAGTTCGCCGCGAAAATCCGCAAGGGCAAACGGAACGTGACCGAGTTCCCCCTGGTGATCGAAGACGGCATCTATCGGATGGATTTCGACCGCTATGAGACCCTGCTGACCGGACGCGAAAAAATGGTGCTGTTCTGTTCGCCGCATAATCCGGCTGGTCGGGTCTGGGCACAGGACGAGTTGAACGAGCTGGCCGCTTTCTGCGCAAAGCACGACTTGATCCTGATCTCGGACGAAATTCACCACGATCTGGTCTTTCCCGGCGGCAAGCACTTACAGACTGCTACCGCGGTTCCGCAGATCACTGACCGGCTGATCGTGATGACGTCCGCGTCAAAGACCTTCAACATCGCTGGCACGCGACTGGGAGCGGTTTCGATCCCCGACGAAAAACTGCGCAAACAGTTCAAAGATTTCTACAACATGCTGGAAATCCAACCGCCTCTTCTGGGCTATGAGCTGACCAAGGCGGCCTATAGTGCCGAAGGCGCCGAATGGGTTGATGCCTTGGTGACCTATCTGGCCGGGAATTTCGATCGCTTCAGCGCGGGCGTGAACGCGATCCCTGGCCTGTCCGTGATGCCTCAAGCCGCGACTTATCTTGCATGGGTGGACTTCGGTGGAACCGGCATGACAACAGCAGAGTTCAGCCGCCGCGTCCTGGGTGACGCCGGGATTGTCACAACACCGGGCGCGGGATTGGGTACGGGGGGAGAAAGTTACCTGCGCTTTAACCTTGGAACGCAGAGGGCACAGGTGGAAGAAGCGATAGAGCGGCTTCAACGTGCCTTTTCGGATCTGCAATAGCCATCGGGAAAGCTGTGCCATTCTCGCTGAAAGCGAGCTTCAGAACAAACAGCGAGAGATCGGCAAGGGCCGGTCGTGGAGCTGCAAGCGCAGTCGATCGGTTATTCGATGAAGGCCAGACCACCGCTGTCAGGTTCACCAGCGTCAGATTCGACTTCTGCGCCGACGTTGGATTCGAGGAACCCGTCGCCGACGGTAATCGACGTCCCGATGGCGCCTGCAATCTTGTCGCCCAAACCGTTTACGCCACCTTCAACGGTGGCGATCACTGCGATGCCAAGGCCTACGATCGCTGCAGTCAGGACAACCCAGTCCACCGTCACTGCACCGGTCTCGCTAGCCGCGAAATTTCTTAAAACTTTAAACATCCCGGTATCCATCACTTGTTCCCTCAACTCCTGCAAAGCCCACGGGCGTATGCTGGTATGGGACCGAGCATAGGCGACCAATCTGGCAATTTTGGGTCGGTTCGGTCGAAATAGCGCTGGAATTCTCGAAAATCCTGCCTCATTTGACGCGACAATGGGATCGGAGGCCGTATCAACCTACCGCGATTCTGGCCGCCCTCCGCGCATTGTAGGAAGGCGGGACCGGGAAGCTTGCCCCTCTGAAAGAGGGTGCTAAGGTGCCCGGGAAATCTCGCGGAGACCCGTCATGCGCCTTGCCTTGAGCCTTGCCCTGTCCATCTGTTTGGCCTCGCCGCTTTACGCCAAATGTGGTGGCAGTTTCGCCGGTTTCATCGACGGGCTCAAAGCCGAAGCCAGGGCAAAAGGCCATCCGAACAAAGCAGTGAACCGCTTTTTCTCGGGCGTGCAACACGACCCAAAAGTTATTCGAGCCGACCGCGCGCAGGGCGTGTTTCAACTGGATTTCATTACTTTCTCGCGCAGGATTATCAGCCAGAATCGCATCGACAACGGTCGCCGGAATGCTCAGAAATGGGACGCCGTCTTCGACAGGATCGAACGCGACTACGGTGTTTCGCGCGGCGTCCTTCTGGCCTTCTGGGCGCTGGAAACTGACTATGGCGCGGTTCAAGGCGACTACAATACCCTGAACGCGCTGGTCACACTGGCCCACGACTGCCGCCGCCCGGAACTGTTCCGACCGCAAATCTTCTCGGCCCTTAAACTGTTTGAACGCGGCGACTTCGATCCGGCCCGCACGACGGGCGCATGGGCTGGCGAAATTGGCATGGTGCAGATGTTGCCCGAGGACATTCTGGTCAACGGCGTGGATGGCGATGGCGACGGGCGGGTCAGCCTCAAGACCTCTCCCGCCGATGCGCTGATGTCAGGGGCAAAGATGCTGCAACACCTTGGCTGGCGAGCGGGTGAGCCGTGGCTGCAGGAAATCACCGTACCCAACAACCTGAACTGGTCGCAGACGGGGCTGGGCAAAACAAAGACCGTCGCCCAGTGGGCAAAGCTGGGGGTCAAACCACGCAATCGGAAGCTTGGCCCGTCACGGTTGAAAGCGTCTGTTATCTTGCCGATGGGGCGCAACGGGCCGGCGTTCCTCGCCTACCCGAATTTCGATGTCTATTTCGAGTGGAACCAAAGTTTCGTCTACGTCACCACCGCCGCCTATTTCGCAACCCGGCTGGAGGGCGCCCCGGTCTATGACGCTGGTTCACCGGAGCCGGGGCTCGACGGGACACAGATGAAAGCACTGCAACGAAAGCTGGCCGCGCGTGGCTATGATGTCGGCAAGATCGACGGTATTCTCGGGGCCCGCACCCGTGCCGCCGTGCAAGCTGAACAAGAGCGGATCGGCCTGCCAGCCGATGCGTGGCCAACGGCGAATTTACTGTCACGTCTCTGAGATCTCACGGTAAGAAAAAAGCCGGGCTTCAACCCCAGCCGTTAACTAAAGTTGTGCCTCCGATACTCCGTTGGGGGCGCTATTCATTTAGGCGCCGGCGACTTCCTACAAAATATGGTAGTGTCCACTAAAATATATATTTGTAAATGCTTGGGCTTCAACGGCAAAACCTGAACATTGGGAGTCTTTACAGAAATTCGCCTGA
>CAYFXM010000219.1:0-4742 GCA_964346965.1 uncultured Actibacterium sp.
GCCATCAGCGGGATCAGCTGGCGCACATGCGGGTAGGGGTAGACATAGTGCAACCGCACCCAAGCCCCAAGCGACCCCAGATCACGCGCCAGATCGGTGATGTGGGCGCGGTGGCCTTTGACGGTTTCATGTTTTATATCAACGCCATAGGCGCTGGTGTCCTGACTGATGACCAGCAGTTCCTTGACGCCGTTTTCGACCAGTTTTTCGGCCTCGCGGACCACCGCATGGGCCGGACGGCTGGCCAGTTTTCCGCGCATATCGGGGATGATGCAGAACTTGCACTTGTGGTTGCAGCCCTCGGAAATCTTCAGATAGCTGTAGTGGCGCGGGGTCAGTTTCACGCCGCTGGCAGGCATCAGATCGACAAACGGATCGGGTGAGGGCGGCACCGCCCCGTGCACCGCGTCCAGCACCTGCTCGTACTGATGCGGCCCGGTGACGGCCAGAACGGAGGGGTGCGTTCCGCGGATGTAATCCTCTTCCGCGCCCAGACAGCCGGTGACGATCACCTTGCCGTTCTCGTTCAGTGCCTCGCCAATCGCCTCAAGGCTTTCGGCCTTGGCACTGTCCAGAAATCCGCAAGTGTTCACGATCACCGCATCGGCCCCACCATAGTCGGGCGAGATTGAATAGCCTTCGGCCCGCAGGCGGGTCAGGATACGCTCGCTGTCAACCAGCGCCTTGGGGCAGCCAAGCGAGACCATACCCACGGTGGGCTGGCCGTCGCGTGGTGTCTCGTCAAAACGCGGGGCAGGGGCGAGGTCGGGGCGAAGATTGGGCGGGTTCGTTGTCATGCGCGGGATATAAGGCATCGCGCGGGGTTGGGAAAGTCGAGTTCTGACTTGTTGCCCTTGGAGTGGATGCCTACATTTCAAACAGGTTGGGTAGTTACACAGGTGTTCCCATGCGTTGGCTCCTTCGTCTTGTTTTCACTTTGATTTTATTCGCAGTTTTGCTGGTTGGCGCGCTGTTCCTGCTGCCGGCCGATCAGATCGCCCGTCTCGCTTCAGATCAGATCAAAGCCGCCACGGGCCGCGAAGTGCGGTTCGAGGGGCGGTTTAAACCGTCACTTTGGCCGCAGATTGGCCTAACGACGGACGGGCTGGCCATCAGCAATGCTGAATGGTCTGACAGCGAGGATATGGTGTCTGCCAAGGCGATGTCGGTGGGGCTGGATCTGAAGTCGCTTATCGGTGGCGATATCCGGGTCAGCCAGTTGGAGCTGATCGAACCCGTCATTCTTCTGGAGCGCGCCGAGGATGGACGTGCGAACTGGGAGTTTGAAACCAGGGACGACGGAGGTGCAATCGCAGCGCCGGGCTCGTCTGGCGAGGCAAGCGACGTTGCCGTCGCCATTGACAACGCCCTGATCTCGGGCGGGACCGTTCGTTTCGTTGACCGCGCTGCGGGCACCGAAACCTTGATTGCCGGCGTCAACGCGAACTTGACACTCCCTGATTTTGCCGGACCTGCGGATCTTTCGCTAGACGCGTTGGTCAATGGGCAAGCGGTGCGGGCGGATCTGTCGATCGCCTCTTTCGAAGAATTCATGACGGGTAGCGTGGCACCGTTGAAAACCACTGTGCATGTTGGTGACGCGAAAATTGCATTCGACGGGCGTGCCGGCATTTCGCCCGTGGCAGCCGAGGGTGCTTTGGACGCCGATCTGTCCGACTTGCGCGCGCTGAACGCCGTGGCAGGTCAACCAGCGCTGGATCTACCTGCTGATGTTGGAAAGTTGCTCAAGGCCAAGGGGCAGGTGACCTATGCGCCCGAGGGTAGCCTGCATTTGCGAGAGGCTGTCCTGACGCTTGATAACAACCAGATCAATGGTTCGGCAGATTTGGTCTTCAGGGAAAAGCCGTTCCTGACGGGTAATTTCAGTGCTGGCGCGTTGGACCTGAGTGCCTTCACGGGTGGCAACTCGGGCGGTGGCGGCGGCGGCAGCGCCAGTGGCCAGTGGTCGTCGGATCCGATCGACGTTAGCCCGCTTGGACTGTTGGATGCAGAAGTATCGATTGCGGCCAGCAGTGTAAATCTTGGTGACACGCAATTGGGTAGAACCCGCGTTCTGGCACGACTGACTGACAGTCGACTGGTGCTAACCCTGCGCGAGGTACAGGCCTATGACGGTATGATCACGGGTGAAGTGGTCGTGAATGGCCGAGGGGGCCTGTCAGTCGGAGGCGATTTGAAGATCGCGGGGCTCTCGACGCAAAGCCTGCTGAACGACCTTGCCGACTACGACAGGCTTCTCGGGACGGGTGATTTCACTTTGAAATTCTTGGGATCGGGTTCATCCATGAACGCCATCATGAACTCTCTTTCCGGATCTGGCAGCGTGGCGTTAGGGCAGGGGGAGATCCGTGGCTTTGACCTTGGTGGAATGCTGAGGAATCTGGATACATCCTATGTCGGTAGCAACAACAAGACGATCTTTGAAAGCATCGGGGCGAGTTTCTCGATCAAGGATGGTGTCTTGCAGAACGAAGACCTGAGTTTCCTTGCTCCGCTTTTAAATGCTGCGGGACTAGGCAAGATTGGGCTTGGTAAGCAAACGCTGAATTATCGTGTGACGCCAACCGCCTTCAAAGGTGGCGATGATGGCGACGGCTTTAAGGTTCCCCTGTTGATTTCAGGTACTTGGGCCAATCCCAAATTCAACATCGACCTAGAGGCGCTGGCTGAACAGGAACTGGATCTGGAGGCCAAGAAACAAGCGTTAGAGGAAAAGGCCAGATCCGAGCTGAAGAAGCTCGAGGATAAGGCCAAGGCGGACTTGGCGAAGAAACTCGGACTTCCGGTTCCCGAACCCACTGAACCGGTGGAGCCAGCGGTGACACCTGAGGCAGAGACCACCCCTGAGCCGCAGATTGCCCCTGAGGCGGAGGCTGTTACTCCGGAACCTGCGCCTGCGGTCGAGGAAGAACGCTCCCCCGAGGATATCCTGAAAGACAAGCTGGAAGAGGAGGCCAAGAAGGGCATTCTCAAGCTGCTTGGCGGCAACTAAGTTGCGAAAACAACTGGACAGCGCGGCGAGCTCGCGCTATCCGGCCTGCATGATGAAACGCACCTATATCGCCCGATCGCGACGTCGCGCCCTGCGCGCCTGACGTTTCATTCGGCGTGTTCGCACGCCTAACCTCATCCAATCGTTGACAGTCTGATGCACCTGAGGCACCACTCGGGGCTCTTATTAAAGGAACACCGCGATGATCCCTTCGCTTTTGCCGACCTATATCCGTGCACCACTGAGCTTTGTCAGCGGTCAGGGCTCTTGGCTGGAGACAACGGATGGGCGACGTTTTCTGGACATGGGCGCCGGGATCGCGGTGAATGCGCTTGGTCATGCAAACCCTGATCTGGTGGCCGCTTTAACGGAACAGGCGGGCAAGGTCTGGCATCTGTCGAACCTCTACACCATTCCCGAGCAGGAAGCGCTGGCTGATGCGCTGGTCGACCTGACCTTTGCAGATACTGTGTTCTTCACCAACTCGGGCACGGAGGCTTGCGAGTTGGCGGTGAAGATGGTTCGGAAGTACTGGCACGATAAGGGCCAGCCAGAGCGGGTGAAGATCGTCACTTTCGAAGGGTCTTTCCACGGTCGGTCCTCGGCCGGGATTGCCGCATCGGGTGGTGAGAAGATGACCAAGGGTTTTGGACCGCTTCTGCCCGGATTCGTACAACTGCCGTTTGGTGACCATGACGCCCTGCGCGAGGTCATGCAGGATCCCGAGGTTGCAGCCGTACTGGTGGAGCCGGTTCAGGGCGAGGGCGGTATTCGTCCGCTGCCCGATGCCTGCCTGAAAGGTCTGCGCGATCTCTGCGACGAGACCGGTGTGCTGATGGTGCTGGACGAGGTTCAGTGCGGTGTTGGCCGGACCGGAAAGCTCTTTGCACATGAATGGGCCGGTATCACTCCGGATGTCATGATGTCTGCCAAGGGTATTGGCGGTGGTTTCCCACTGGGTGCCGTTCTGGCGACGGAGGATGCCGCGAGCGGCATGGTCGCGGGCACGCATGGCTCGACCTATGGTGGTAACCCTCTGGGCTGCGCCGTCGGGCTGAAGGTGCTGCAAACCGTGGCTGAACCCGCATTTCTTGCAGAAGTGAACCGCAAGGCGGGCCTCCTGCGTCAGAAGCTGGAGGGGCTTGTGGCGTCGCATCCCGACATTTTCGAAAGTGTACGCGGATCGGGTTTAATGCTGGGCGTAAAATGTAAAGTGCCGAATGCCGATGTGGTCAAGGCAAGCTATGACGCCGAAATGATGATCGTGCCAGCGGGCGACAATGTTGTGCGTTTTCTACCGGCGTTGAACATCTCCGACGAAGATATCGCCGAGGCTGTGGCCCGGTTGGAAATGGCGGCTCAACAGGTCGAAGAACAGGCCTAGGTTGCGAGGGACAATGACATGAGACATTTTCTGGATATCAACCAGACGGACCCCGCCGAATTGCGGCACATGATCGAGGATGCCAAGGCGATCAAGAACGCTCGCGCTGGACGTCCTAAGGCCGCCGCTGACGATGACCAACCCCTGGCCGGGCACATGGTGGCGTTGATATTTGAAAAGCCTTCGACGCGGACCCGTGTGTCCTTTGATGTCGGTGTCCGCCAGTTGGGCGGGCAGACAATGGTGCTGTCTGGCAACGACATGCAGCTCGGTCATGGCGAAACCATCGCGGACACGGCGCGCGTTCTGTCGCGTTATGTCGACCTCATCATGATCCGCACCTTC
>CAYFXM010000220.1:0-4686 GCA_964346965.1 uncultured Actibacterium sp.
CGTACAACGTGATCGACCTGCCGACGATCCAGAAGAAGCTGAACCTGCACTACACACTGTCGCTGGACCTGTTCGGTCAAGAGGTTTCGACCAACGCGGCGAGTGCTTTCAACGCGGGGATCAAAGGTCGTTACATGGAGCACCGCATCGACGATGACCACCTGTTGACGGACGCGACTTACACGGTTTGGGATCTGGAAGACGGGAAACCTGTCCAAAAAGAGGTTCCCGCCCTTACAGCCATCAACATGCGCCTGCGTGACGACTATTCGCGTGACGCGGAAGGTGGCGTCGGTCGCTGGAACAAAGTCATCGAGAAAGCCGGAATCGACTTCGAGATGAAGCTTCCGCATGAAAGCTTCCACCGGAAGATTGGCGTCTTTGCTGACAAGCTGTTCGACCCGGACGGGAAGGCATGTACCGGTGCGGAATACGATGAAGGCATGAAAAAGTGGCTGCCGACACACGCGGATGGCGACTACATCGCTTCGCTTATGGTGCCGTGCTTTGAGCCGGGTAAATACGCCAGCTGGATCTCGCCTCCGAAGGTCGGCATCAACAACAAGCCGGGCGACTACGAGTACGTCAAACTGCACATGGCTTAATTTGAAACAGGCAGAGGGGAAACCCTCTGCCCTTTTTGCTGGGAGGAAAAGACCAATGTTACACGAAAAAGAATCCAATATTTTCCGCAATGCGAACAAAGCGGAAGTGGTTATGTCCGATGCCAAAAAACGATGCGTCGGGTGCTCTGACTGCAAAGGTTTGTGTCAGGCCCTCGCAGAGTTGATCATGATCCCCGACCTGATCCTGCACCAGAGATAAGAAAATGAACAAGCCAATTAAGCAGCACCTGATCGACCCCGAAATTTGCATCCGTTGCTACACCTGCGAGATGTCCTGCCCGGTGAATGCTATTGAGCATGACGACAATAACGTTGTTGTCGACGCCTCCAAATGTAATTTCTGCATGGACTGCATCCCGGTCTGTCCAACCGGGTCGATCGACGAATGGCGCGTGGTTCAGGAACCCTATAGCGTTGAAGATCAGTTCTCCTGGGACGAGTTGCCAGAGCAAGAAGAGCTGGGAATGGGCGAGGCGGAGTCCGGGCTTGAAGCTATAGATGACGCCATGGTCAACCTGCTTGCAGAGGCCCACAAGGGCGCGGGTGGCAAGGCCAAGGCGCCGGCTTCAGCGGCTAAGCCGACGGTTAATCTGTATAACCTCGGCAAGCCGGTCGAGGCTGTCGTTCAGGGGAACTATCGCCTGACCTCCGAGGAATCCGACACCGATGTGCGCCACCTGATCCTAGATTTTCAGGGGAAGCCTATGCCTGTGCTAGAAGGGCAGACCATCGGTATCATTCCGCCGGGCACCGATGCGGACGGCAAGGATCATTTGCCCCGGCTTTATTCGGTTTCAAGCCCTCGCGATGGCGAACGCCCAGGCTTCAACAACGTTTCACTGACGGTAAAACGTGAAGATGGCGGGGTGTGTTCAAACTATGTCTGCGACCTGCAAAAGGGCGACACAGTCAAGGTTACAGGTCCATTTGGCTCTACCTTCCTGCTGCCCGACGACCCCAACGCGCGGATCTTGATGATCTGCACAGGAACGGGTTCTGCGCCGATGCGGTCGTTCACCATGCGTCGCCAGCGCACCGTTGGCCGGAAATCCGGCGGGATGGTGATGTTCTTCGGAGCCCGTACCCCTGACAGCCTTCCGTACTTTGGTCCTTTGGGTAAAGTGCCCTCTACGATGCTGCAAAAGCATCTGGTCTTCAGCCGCATGCCCGGTCAGGACAAGGAATATGTTCAGGACAGGATGCGCGTGGAAGAGGACATTGTGGCCGAGATGCTGGAAGACCCCAATACGCATATTTACATCTGCGGCCTGAAAGAAATGGAAGAAGGCGTAGAAAAGGCTTTCACAAATATCGCAGAGAGCATAGGTCAACCGTGGCGTGGCCTGCGTGATACCCTGCGCGAGGAGGGCCGCTATCACGTGGAGACATACTGACAATGCAAGATCGCCCCTCATCCACATATGAACATGAAATACGCGTGACTTGGGGCGATTGCGACCCGGCGAATATCGTCTACACGGCGCGTCTGCCGTGGTTTTCCTTGGACGCTATCAACGCATGGTGGGAGCATCATCTGGGCGGGGATGGCTGGTACCAGATGGAGCTTGACCGGAATGTCGGCACGCCTTTTGTGCGGCTTGAAATGGACTTTAAATCGCCAGTTACCCCACGGCACCGGCTGAAGTGTTTTGTCTGGCCGACGCGGGTTGGTGACACCTCCATCGAATTTCGGGTGGACGGTGTGCAGGATGGTAAGACCTGCTTTTCTACACGGACCGTTAGCGTTTTCATCATTGCCGATCAGTTCAAAAAGCAGCGCCCACCGCGCGACATTCTGGAAATTCTCGAACCTTACCTGAAAACATCGGAAGCGAGTTTGCCAGAGTAATTTTGAACAAATTTGAAATGGGATTGAATCTCGGATCGGTTTGCTTGATGATGCACTATAATTCAAACAGAAGCTTTGGCAGATGGCAGAAATAACAACATTCAGCGGGCAGCAGACACGCATCGACAAGGAAACGTTGCGCGAGCAGGCTGTGACCGAACTGCTGGAGCAGGTTGGCGAACGGGTGCGCAGAGCGCGCGAAAGCCGTGGCCTTCCTCGCCGTGTTCTTTCCGAGATTTCGGGTGTTTCGCCTCGTTACCTTGCGAAACTGGAAGCGGGGGAAGGGAACATCTCGATCGGCCTTCTGAAGCAGGTGGCCTTAGCGCTGGATCACAAGATTGAATGGTTCGTGGGCGAGGAAGACCCTTGGCATTCACAGGCGTTGCGCGTCGCTGAACTTTATCGTTCCGCAGACCGAAAAACGCAGGAAGCCGTTCTAAACACGCTTAACCCGGTTCCGGAAGGAGAGCGCAGGGAAGAACGAATTTGCCTGATCGGATTGCGAGGTGCCGGTAAATCGACGCTTGGTCGTCTTGTCGCCAACAAGTTGGGCATTCCATTTCTGGAACTGAATAAAGAGATCGAGCTTTATGGCGGGATGCCCTTGGGTGAGATCATGGCCCTATACGGTCAGGACGGCTATCGCGCGTTGGAAAACGATGCGTTGGACAAGGTCGTGGCAAACTATGATCGTGTAGTTCTTGCGGTGGCAGGCGGGATCGTGACGAACCCCGAATCCTTCAATAAGCTTCTGACTTATTTCCACACGATTTGGCTTAAAGCGTCTCCGCAAGAGCATATGGATCGCGTGCGTGCTCAGGGTGACGAACGTCCGATGCGCGGCAACCCCGAGGCAATGGCGCAGCTAAACTCGCTGCTCAAAAGCCGCGAGTCGCTTTATGCAAGAGCGCAACTTCATCTGAACACATCGGGAATGGCGCAAGGCAAATCTTTGGAGGATTTGCTGTCATTGATAACGGAAAACAAGCTTTTACAAGACTGAGCCGTCGGTTCGGGTGCGTCGCCCAGATTTGGCCTAGCGAAATTTGGCGGGACGTTTTTCCAGGAACGACAGAACCCCTTCGGGATAGTCAGGGTCGCGCCCGGCAACACCTTGATTGGCGGATTCCGCGCAAAGGTAATCAGCAAGGTTGGCCGAGGACATGGCCGCGCATACAGATTTCTTTATCATCGCCAAAGATGTCCGTGGGGTCGCCTGCAGTTTTGTAAGCAGGGCGTCTGTTTCCTGTCTCAGCTCCGCCTCGGGAACAGATTTGTAGATCATCCCCGCACTGGCGGCCTCTTCGGCCGTAATTGCCTCTGCAAGCATCAATGCCGCTCGTGCCCGAGCAGGCCCAAGGGATTGGGTGAGAAACCATCCTCCTCCGGCATCGACCGACAAGCCGACCTTGGAAAAGGAGAGAATGAACTTAGCGGGCTCCGCCGCGATCACGATATCTGAGGCAAGAGCCAATCCAACGCCCGCGCCGGCCGCGATCCCGTTGACAGAGGCAACCACTGGCTTGTCCATTTCTGTAATCAGGGAAATGACAGGGTGGTAAAGCTCTTGCTGGATACGCTGCAGGTCGAACGGGTGCTGGTGCTTGCGCGGGTCCCTTTCGGACAGGTCTTGCCCGGCGCAGAAACCCCGCCCTGATCCCGTCAAACACACCGCGCGAACCTTTGTGTCAGACGCCGCCTTTTCCAGCGCGCGCCGGAGGTCTTCCATCAGGTCTTGTGTCAGGGCATTCATGCGGTCCGGGCGATTAAGGGTGATGGTCGCGCTGCCTGCCGTGCCGTCATAAAGAACATTTTCCATCGGTGATCCCCTCCATTTATATTTGCAATATAGTACCAAGTATGCAAAATAAAGCAAAAATCTAAGGAGCTCGTGATGGCAGTCGATTTTCATCGTGAAGGGGATGTTGCATTCGTCCAATTGGCCAACCCACCGGTGAACGCGATCGGCCTTTCGGTCCGCGAAGGCTTGATGGCTGCGCTGGATTGGGTCGAGGCGGAAACGGGACTGTCGCGGGTTATTCTACATGGCTCAGCGCGAATTTTCGCGGCTGGCGCGGATGCGACAGAGTTCGATGCCGATCCGGTCCCGCCGCATCTGCCGGACGTGGTCAAGCGCATTGAGGAATGCGAGGTGCTGTCGTTGTGCCCTAATTAAAGAGAATAGAGGCTAATTTTTCCCTGACTTTTCAA
>CAYFXM010000221.1:0-4674 GCA_964346965.1 uncultured Actibacterium sp.
GAGCTTTCTGGATCAGTAATTCAAACGGCGCCTTGGGGCGCCGTTTTTGTTTGGGTGAGCCGGTGACCGGTCGCGCCTGGCCAGACGCCTTGCTTAGTGTTCGCCGCTCTTAGCATCCCTTGATCTAAGGGAATTTTCGCGTTCATAGTCTGGAGCAACCAACACTCTGGGAAATTCCTCTATGCCCTTCTTTAAAAAACTATTCGGCGGCGACACCTCTCCACCAGCCCCTGAGCCTGAAGAATACGAGGGATTCAATATCTACCCCAAACCGGTCCACGAGGGCGGGTCCTATCGGCTTGCTGCGCGAATAGAAAAAGATTTGGGTGGACAGATCAAAACCCATGACCTGATCCGCGCCGACACCTTCAGAACCGCTGATGCCGCGGCCGATGCGGCGGTGACCAAGGCCAAGCTTCTGATCGACCAGATGGGCGAGCGGCTTCTCGACTGAACACTGCCCTCCCAGAAATTCCCCTTTTTACGGCGTGGTTCGTAGGTCAGACTGGGATTATGAAGCCCCGTACACTGATATTGGTGCTGTTTCTGGCCGCTTGCGAGGCACCGGACCCGGTGGATGTTCCCAAACATGCACCCACCTACGTAACGGACCGCAATAACCTCGTTCTGGGCGACGCTACGGCACCGGGCCAGTTCGAGGTCATCTATCGCGCAGGTGATAGCGCGTCACACTTGTGGTGTGCAGCGGGCGAGTACGGAGGCCGAGCATTGGGCCTGCAGGTCACCCGTCGCATCTATGTGGTTAAGCCCCTTTCACGCAGTGTTCGGCGACCGAACAACAAGAGCGTGGTTTTCACCGTGCTGCCGAAAGAGGAGCATTTGGGCTTCGAGCGACCGCCCAACGACTACAGCATGACGGTGACCCGTATCGGCGAGAGCCAGACAATCGGCGCTGCCCGACATCTCTGCCAGCAGCTGCCTCGGCGGTTTCCATGGCTTTGGCTGTTTGACTAACGCGGCTCGCTTACTTCGCCGTCACTTTCGCGGCAAAGGTCTGGTACGCGATTTTGCTATCTTCGATGACAAACGTGTCTGTCGCCAACTGATAGGTATTGAGCGCGGTTTCTGCCGACCAGACAATGTAGACCACGTTCCCTTCGACGTATGTGTTGATCATTTCGAATGTCATGCCGAGCTGCGAAAATTCGTCGAAGAGCCCTTACTCGACCGGCTGACACGCCTCAGGCCGTGAAGTTGTTCGCTGGGGGACATCATTACGGAGGCGTCGGTGCCGCCGGCTAGGAACTCCTCCATATTCTGTGCGCCGGAGGCCTGTAGATGGTGGTCCAAAGCGGCTTGAGTTGTCGCCGTCCTTGCGAAGCGTGTCGGTCACCCGGCGAAAGAAGACAGGGGCGTTGCACCGGGCCTGCCACCGTGATTCAATCGAAACTGGCAAACACAGGGCAGTCACAATGAGGACGGAATTTACAATTCGAACAAGCGGGCAGGGCCTGTATGAGTTTACCCGCGATGTCCGCAATTGGTGTGCTGGCAACGGCGATGGGCTGCTGACCCTGTTTGTACGCCACACCTCGTGTAGCTTGCTGATCCAGGAAAACGCCGATCCCGAGGTGCAGACGGACCTGCGCAACTTCTTTCACCGATTGGTGCCGCCGACAACCGACCCGTCAATGTCCTACCTAACCCATACCTACGAGGGTCCAGATGACATGCCGGCCCATATCAAGGCGGCGATGATGCCGGTCAGCCTCTCGATCCCCGTCGCCGACGGGAGGCCCCAGCTAGGGACGTGGCAGGGAATCTACCTGTTCGAGCATAGAGATGCGCCGCATACGCGGAACGTGGCGGCGCATCTCACGACCTAGGGAAAATCGGGCCAGCGCGGCCCGGGTCATAGGAAGGCAGCCTATTCCTAACAAATCCTCAATTAAGGGGAAAAATCCGGCTTCAGGATCAAGGAAAACGACTCTACCTCATGTGGTAGCTACAATTCCCCTCTACCCAACTGGATGAGGGGGGCCTATAGTGCCTGTGGATAACCGCGGATTTATCTCAATGGAGGGGTCATGCGCTGCCCATTTTGCGGAAATGTCGATACCCAGGTGAAAGATTCACGCCCGGCCGAGGATCATGTAGCCATTCGCAGACGGCGTCTGTGCCCGGCCTGCGGCGGGCGGTTCACGACCTATGAGCGAGTGCAGCTTCGCGACCTTGTGGTCGTGAAATCCAACGGGAAGCGAGAAGATTTCGATCGGGATAAGCTGGAACGCTCGATCCGCATTGCCCTCCAGAAACGGCCTCTTGATCCCGAGCGGGTGGACCAGATGATTTCTGGCATCGTGCGGCGGTTGGAAAGCATGGGCGACACCGACATCCAATCCAACACGATCGGCGAGATTGTGATGGAAACGCTGGCGCGGATCGACACTGTCGCTTATGTGCGCTTTGCCAGTGTTTACAAGAACTTCCAGGCAGCGGATGACTTTGAAGACTTCGTTCACGAGCTTCGCCCGCCGGAAACACCCACCAAAGAAAAGTGAGCTTTTCCAACAGCGACCGCCGGTACATGGCGCTTGCCTTGTCCCTCGGGCGACGGGGTATGGGGCAGGTCTGGCCCAACCCGGCCGTGGGGTGCGTTCTGGTGCAGGGCAACCGGATCGTTGGTCGTGGCTGGACCCAGCCCGGAGGCCGGCCTCATGCAGAGGTCATCGCGCTCGAACAGGCAGGTGAGGCTGCGAAAGGGGCGACAGCCTTTGTCTCGCTGGAACCTTGCGCCCACCAAGGGCAAACCGGGCCGTGTTGCGACGCACTGATTGCGTCTGGGGTCGCGCGGGTTGTGACCGCACTAGCGGACCCCGACCCACGTGTTGCGGGAGAGGGCCACCGGCGTCTTGAAGCAGCTGGAGTCAAAGTGCAAACTGGTCTGTGTGGCGAGGAAGCGCGGCGAGACCATGAAGGCTTTCTACTGAATCGGACCAAGGGGCGCCCTATGGTAACCCTGAAGCTCGCCAACTCCTTCGATGGGCGGATTGCGACGGCTACGGGCGAAAGCCAGTGGATCACAGGTCCCGATGCACGACACATGGTGCACGCGATGCGTGCGCGCCATGACGCGATCATGGTGGGCGGAGGAACGGTGCGGTCCGACGATCCGTCACTAACCGTGCGCGGCCTGGGCGCGGTGCGCCAGCCGGTGCGTATCGCCTGTTCCAGCCGTCTGACGCTTCCCACCCAAAGCCAGCTTTTTGAAACCGCGAAAGAGGTGCCAGTCTGGCTCTGCCACGGTCCGGCTCCACGCGCGAACAACGCCGAGGCTTGGCGCAACGCCGGGGCGGACCTGATCGAGGTGCCCGTGATCCCCGGAGGTCAACTTGATCCGCACAAGGTGCTGGAGGCTTTGGGCCAACGCGGGATCACCCGGCTGTTTTGCGAAGGCGGGGGCACCATGGCGGCCTCGATGTTGCAGGCGGATTTGGTGGATCATCTTGTCGGTTTTACAGCCGGGATCGCCATCGGCGCAGAGGGGACACCCTCTATCGGCGCCATGGGATTGGATGAACTTGCCGAAGCCCCACGATTCCGGCTGTTGGAATCCCGGGCCGTGGGTCCGGATGTGATGCACCATTGGGTGCGCGGGGCATCCTAACCGTTTCGATGCCGGTTCGGGGCAGCCTATCGCCATAAATGCGCGTAGCTGCTGAAAATGCCTTGTAGCTTGGCCAACAATCGCAGCGACGGCGCAGGTCGCGACAATGCATCCTTTGCCAGTCGCTCCACCACAACTTCCACAGGGCAGGGCAATCCGCTGACCGGGTCGAGATAACGCGGATAGTCGATCAGGGTTGCGTGTGCCAATGCCACAATGTCCGGTCGCGCGGTTCGACGGGCAGGCGTTGGGGCTAGGTCTGTCGTCAGGCCCCAACCAGCATAGAAAGGGACACCAAGGCAGGTGACCGGTTTCCCCCTTAGCATGGCCTCGAAACCGAGCGTTGATGTCAGGGTCCAGAGCTCGTCGGCCGCTTCGATCGCAGCAACCGGATCGGCCTCTGAAAGGGTAACGTCTGCGCCGCCAGAGATTGCGCCTTGGCGCAGGCCCGCTTCCACATCCGGGTGGGGTTTGTACATAATCACGGCGTCCGGATTATCCTTCCGACACCGATCCAACAGGGCCTGATTGGTGGCCTCAGCCGGGCAACCAAGTCTGACCGAGGCATCACCCTCCACCTGCCCTACGACCAGAATGCGCCGCCCCTTGGGCAGGTCGGGCAGCGGGGCACCTTCAAGGTTGTATTTCGTCAACCCAGCTTTGGTCAGCTGGGCGACCAAATGCTCCGCGCGATGCCGTTGCGCTTCGCCGAGCGAACCTGTCCCGTTGATCAGCCGCTCCAATCGGCTTTCGCGGTTGGGATCATGGTAAATACCCAGATCATCGGCGACCAATGACAAAGGCGGCACCAAATTAGCGCCCAGCCCTTTGGAGCGTAAGAATCCGTCCTCGACTCGTACCGCCTCGCTGTCGCTACCCACAGCAGAGGCCCAGGCCATCTTACGGGTTTTACCGGATTGTTCATTAAAGCGGACCGGCTGATGTCGACCGAAGAACTTCTGTAGGTGAGGCCGTTTCCACAACCGCATCCCTTCGGCTTGCCAACCCGCGTGATCTTCGCGCCAGCTACGGGTCAGGGCGGCAAA
>CAYFXM010000222.1:0-4645 GCA_964346965.1 uncultured Actibacterium sp.
CGCGATTTTGGCGGAAAATTACGAATTTCACATTTTGGAGTTTTTCAACACAATCAGCCCAATCCGGTCCTCGGTCTTCTAGTTTGCGCTAGCGCCTGAACCAATGATGGCTTCAACACGCGTCTCGAAACGCTCTCCAGTGTCGAACTGCTGCAAGCATTCATAGACTTCGCCCCACGCTCTGGACTTCGCCTCCTCATCAAGATCAGCCACGACCGCGCGATAGGCCCCCGCTGCCTCCTGCATAAGGTGCAGCGCGTCTTGCGCACTCGGCAGGACGATATCGGCTTTCACAGTCTTGGTCTCAATTGCAGTAAATCCGCTTTCCATCAGGATGTTTTTCAGGACATCGTTGCCGCCCAAAGCAAAGATACCGGGACTACCGGGCTCGGGTAACGATCTGCCAGCATGGCGAAGCAGAATGGCCATCGGTTGTGACAGAAAGGGGCTTTGGGTAGGCGTTGTAAAGACCAGTGCTCCAAAACGCGCCCCTGGCCTTAAGAGCGAACGAATCCTCTCCAGCGCTTGCTGCGGAGCAGGAAACAGCATCAAACCCATACGGCAAATCGCAGCATCGAATGGTCCAACCGATGCGTCAAGCTCCTCCGCGGCCGCTGCAAGTGTCTCTATGTTCGTGATACCGGATCGGTGCGCGTTCTTGCGAACCTGTTCGAGCATCGTGCGCGAAATGTCGCTAGCAAGCACATACCCTTCCGGGCCGACATGCTTGGCAACCTCAACACTCTGGCTGCCCGCCCCACAAGCGACATCGAGAACGCGCATCCCGCGAGAGATCGACGACATTTCGATAAGCGTGTCGGTGGCCTGTGAAAACCCATCGGCGAAAATGTGCTCCCACTTCGCCCAACCGGGTGCAGCCATTTCCCAAGTGTCCCTGAGCTCCGATGTATTTGGGTTTTCCGCCATCATTGGCTCCAATGCATTATGGTATCTGCATGTAGATTTACCATAACGTCGGTGATCGCCTAATTATTAACTGCAGACAAGTCCGCCAATCTGTTGTTCGAATTTAGCACACTCAACAACTGTGGCCCCAATCCCACCTTCACTCCTCAATTGATTGACCCTACCGTCGCGCTTGCCTATTCAGTCGCAGACGAAACCAGCAGGTGGAACCATGGCCGCGCCGCAAGACAAACCCCGTTCGTTCCAAGAGATTATTCTTCGGCTTCAGAACTACTGGGCTGAAAAGGGCTGCGCTGTGCTGCAACCCTATGACATGGAGGTCGGCGCAGGCACCTTTCACCCGGCCACGACGCTGCGCGCGCTGGGCTCGAACGCATGGGCGGCGGCCTATGTTCAACCCTCGCGCCGCCCGACCGACGGGCGCTATGGCGAGAACCCGAACCGCCTGCAGCACTATTACCAGTATCAGGTGCTGGTGAAGCCCAGCCCGCCGGACCTGCAGAACCTCTATCTAGGGTCTCTCGAGGCTATCGGCATCGACATGGAGCTGCACGACATCCGTTTTGTCGAGGATGACTGGGAAAGCCCGACCCTTGGCGCATGGGGCCTTGGCTGGGAGGTCTGGTGCGACGGCATGGAAGTTTCGCAGTTCACCTATTTCCAGCAAGTCGGCGGCCATGACTGCAAACCGGTCTCCGGAGAGCTGACCTACGGACTGGAGCGTCTGGCCATGTATGTCCTTGGCGTCGATCATGTCATGGACATGCCCTTCAACAGCCCCGATGCGCCGATCCCGCTGTCCTATGGCGATGTTTTCCGCCAGACAGAGGCCGAATACTCGCGCCACAACTTCGACGCGGCCAGCACCGAGATGTTGTTCCGCCACTTCGAAGATGCCGAGGCCGAGTGCGAAGAGATCCTCGCCCATCCGGCAGAGGACCCCAAGACCGGCAAAAAGATCATCATGGCGCACCCGGCCTATGACCAGTGCATCAAGGCGTCTCACCTGTTCAACCTGCTGGACGCACGCGGTGTGATCTCGGTCACAGAGCGTCAGGCTTATATCGGCCGCGTCCGTACGCTTGCCAAGAAATGCGCCGACGCCTTCGTGCAGACGGAGGCCGGTGGATGGCAGGCCTGACGGGCAAACTCGTGGCTGGTGCAATCGTCCTCTCTGCCGCCGCCTTTGGCGCGGTGATGTGGTACATGCAGGTCTATTACTATTACGACGAGGTCTCAGCCGAGACCGCGGATATCCGTGCGACCTCTGTTGTCACCGGCTCGCCCGAACCGCTGTTGGCCCAGAATGTCGAGGCGATCGACGCGGACAGTTCCCCAATCCGCTTCCGCGCCTGTTTTACCACGCCGCAATCGCAGGCCATGATGACCGAAACCTATCAGGTCATCGACACCGCCGTCCCGCTGGTTGCCCCCGGCTGGTTCGACTGCTTTGACGCCGACGCTATTGGCGAAGCGCTTGAGGCCGAGGAAGCCATCGGCTTCATGGGGCAGGAAAATATCGAATACGGTATCGACCGCGTGCTCGCCATCTATCCCGATGGCCGCGGCTTTGCCTGGAACCAAATCAACGCATGTGGCAAGGCGGCCTTTGACGGCAAGCCCTTGCCTGTAAACTGTCCGACCCCGCCGGAGTAAGACTGATGCCCGATCTTCTGATTGAACTCTTTTCCGAGGAAATCCCCGCCCGCATGCAGGCGCGCGCGGCTGATGACCTGAAGAAACGCGTGACCGATGGTCTGGTCGAGGCGGGTCTGACCTATGCCCATGCCGGGGCCTTCTCGACCCCGCGCCGTCTGGCGTTACATGTCGAAGGTCTGCTGGCTGAAAGCCCGAACACCCGGGAAGAGCGCAAGGGCCCCAAGGTCGGTGCGCCCGAGAAAGCGGTTGAAGGTTTTCTTCGTTCCACAGGTCTAACCATGGACCAGCTGGAGGTCCGCGACGACAAGAAGGGTCAGGTCTATTTCGCCGTGATCGAAAAGGTCGGTCGTCCGGCGGCTGAAATCGTTGGCGAGGTTCTGTCGGATGTGATCCGCAACTTCCCCTGGCCGAAATCGATGCGTTGGGGCTCTGGTTCCTTGCGTTGGGTTCGCCCTTTGCACTCGATCCTCTGCATCCTGTCGGATGAGAACGGTGCCGAGGTCGTACCGATGGAAGTCGGTGGCATTGCTGCTGGGGACACCACCGAGGGCCACCGGTTCATGGCGCCGGGGTCGATCGCTGTCACCGGTTTCGAAGATTATTCAGCCAAACTGAAACGCGCCCATGTCATCCTCGACCCGGCCGAGCGCGCCGAGGCGATCTGGCACGACGCCACCAACATGGCCTTTGCAGCCGGGTTGGAAGTGGTCGAGGACAAAGGCCTTCTGGCCGAGGTCTCGGGCCTCGTCGAATGGCCGGTCGTGCTGATGGGCGAGATCGGGGCAGATTTCCTTGAACTGCCGCCAGAGGTTCTGCAGACCTCGATGAAAGAGCACCAGAAGTTCTTCTCGGTCCGCGATCCGAAGTCGGGCAAGATCGTCCGCTTTGTCACCGTGGCCAACCGCGAGACCGCGGATCAGGGCGCAACCATTCTGGCCGGGAACCAGAAGGTTCTGTCGGCCCGCCTGTCGGACGCCAAATTCTTCTGGGAGAACGACCTGCGTGTGGCGAAGACTGGCATGGAAGACTGGACCGATCGCCTGTCGAACGTGACCTTCCACAACAAGCTGGGCAGCCAGAAAGCGCGGATCGACCGGATCGCCGCGTTGGCGCGGGAATTGGCGCCTGTGGTGGGTGCTGATCCCAAATTGGCAGAGCAGGCCGCAAAGGTGGCGAAGGCGGACCTGTCCTCCGAGATGGTCTATGAATTCCCCGAGTTACAGGGGCTGATGGGGCGCTACTATGCCGAGGCAGCGGGTCTGCCCGCAGAGGTCGCCGCCGCCTGCGAAGAGCATTATTCGCCGCTTGGCCCGTCTGACGATGTGCCGACCGCACCCGTCTCGGTGGCGGTGGCGCTGGCCGACAAGCTGGATACGCTGACGGGTTTCTGGGCCATCGACGAGAAGCCGACCGGGTCAAAGGACCCCTTCGCCCTGCGCCGCGCGGCACTTGGCGTGATCCGTCTGGCCCTGACCAATGGCATCCGCACCAATCTGGATCGTCATTTTGATGCGCAGATTCTACGCCACCAGATTGCGGCCAATGGCCATGACGAAGTGGCCGAAGGACTGCTGAACGACCTTCTGCACGAGATCGCGGATCACGGCGTCTTCGGAGCGGCCTTCCAGGCGGTGATGGATCGGTTCGAAGGGGAAGCCCCGGACGCGGTTGCCAAACTGGAAAAAGGCTTACCGGACACCAGTGTCGACCTTATGGGCTTCTTCCACGATCGCCTGAAAGTCTTCCTGCGGGATCAGGGTATCCGTCACGATGTGATTGACGCCTGCCTGGCCCTTCCCGGGAACGATGATTTGACCCTGCTGGTCAAACGCGCCACGGCTTTGTCGAACTTCCTGAAAACAGATGATGGCGAGAACCTTGTTCAGGGGTTCAAGCGGGCCAACAATATCCTGACGCAAGCCGAAGAGAAGGACGGCGTCGCCTATGAATACGGCGCGGACCGGAAATTTGCTGAGGACCCGACGGAGGAGGCCCTGTTTGACGCGCTGGAAGAGGCCGGAGGGGCGATCTCTTCGGCCATCGAAGCCGAAGATTTCGC
>CAYFXM010000223.1:0-4630 GCA_964346965.1 uncultured Actibacterium sp.
ACGGGCGGAAGATCGTCGGGCATTTCCACACGGCATTCGGCAAGCAGGGAGCGAAGTGTCTCCAGCGGGTGACCTTCAAGTGGTTCGAAGGCGTCTGCGTCGACCCGGACCTGCCTGTTGATGCGGCTTTGGTCGCCGTGACACTGCCAGATCAGGTCAGGCTTCAATCCGACGATGGAATATCGACCGCGGGTTTCCCCGCCGGTCACCGATTCCAGCATGAAACTGTCTTTGCGAGCGTCGGCCAGTTTCAGCATCAGGCTGACAGGCGTGTCGAGGTCAGCGGCCAGACGAGCATAAACAAGCTGCGTCTTGCCTGCGTCGTAGCCAGCCTCGAAATCAGCAAATGATGGGATCAGGGAAGCCATGGTTTCTTGGTCTTACTGCAGGAATTGCGTGTGGACCGCGTCGATCGCGGCTTGGTTCAATGTAAGCCCGGCTTCGTCCAGCATGGCTTGCGAGAACATCGAGAACAAATCCTGTGACACTCCCTGAGCGCTTTGTTGTTCCCAGATCTGACGCAGCAGGTTGGTGGAAGGATCGCTTTCATCCGGGGGAAGAATGTCTTTGACATGCGCTACGAAGACCTGTCCTTCGATACTTGCGGTGACGACACCACCAAGTTCGGCTTCGAAGAGGTCCTCGGAAAGGATCACCGGCGATACGCCATTGCGGGTCAGTCCGTCGAAGAACTCAACAGGATGCCCGACACTGATCGAATCCGCGCCGCTCTCCAGACTTGTCTTGATCGACTCTGCCTCGGTTTCAAGAAGTTGAGTGGTTTCCGCGATCGTCCAACCATCGATCACGCGGTCACGCACTTCCTCGATCGGGAGCAGGCGCGGCGACGTTGTGCCATCAAGGCGGGCCGCGAAAATACCACCGTCGTCTAGTTCAATCAGCTCGGGGAAGTCGCTTTCACGCAAGACAATTGCCGCCTCGCGAAATGCGTCATAAGCGGCGATACCGTCGGAGACACCGGCGTGATAGGCAATTTGGCCAAGCTGCATCTCGGTTTCATCCGCCAGGTCTTCCAGCGTTGCGCCAGCAGCCAGACGATCGTCGATATCCAGCATCATATCGGCAATGATACGACCTGCTTGATCCAGCGACGCTTCAAGCTTCAGATCGTCGCGCACGTCGTCGAAGGCGGTCTCCTGCGCCGCCAGAACGGCGTTCATGCGGAAGAGAGCAGGCCCAAAGTCGCTGGCATGGGGGCCGGTAACGCCCGGTTCGGCCATTCCAAAGACGGCTGAGCCAGCCGCGCCGAGGTCTGAGATTTCAACGTCGCCCAGATCGACATCGCCAAGATCCAGCCCGCGTTCTGCGACGAGTTCGTCAAAGGTCACTTCACCTGCGTCAAGACGCGCCGCAGCTTCATCCGCAGCGGTTTGATCCGGGAAGACTAGGCGCTCGACCAAACGGCGTTCTGGCTGAAGGAATTCATCGATGCGCTGATTAAAAAGCTCTCGCAACAAGGCCTCGTCCACTTCGACAGTGTCCACGACCATGTCTGGTGTCAGCCAAGCGAAGCTGATGTCCCGCGCTTCGGGCGTGGTAAAGGCCGGTGCGTTGGCCTCGTAATAGGCTTGAAGTTCCGCTTCGGTCGGTTCCGCCGGACCCTCTGCAAGGCTATCGGCTGTCAGGGTGATCAGGTTGTAGCTGCGGCGCGCGGCAAGGAAGTTGAACATGGTGTCGACCAATTGATCGGAAGGCTCGATGCCTGCGATCACCGCCGACTGCAACATACTGCGCGCAGTTTCCTTCCGGATCAGGTCTTCGAATTCGGCTTCGTTCAAGCCCGCGTTTTCGAGAGTGAAGCTGTAGGCTTCGCGATCAAATTTACCGTCGACTCCCTGAAATGCCGGGTACTCCAGAACCTGATTGCGAACCTCTTCGTCTCCGACCGACAGACCCATTTGACGGACTTTGTCATCCAGCGCGGCGTCGGCGATCATCTGGCTGCGAACCTGAGCGGGTATCCCAATGGCTTGTGCTTGCAAGAAGGTGAGGCTGATCCCTGTCTCTGCCTCTTGCGCGCGAATGGCATTTTGCAGACCTCGGCCATAGGCTCCGATATCGAGCTCTTCCTCACCCACGGTGCCAATGCTTTGGGTGTTGCCGCTGAAATTCACCGCGCCAAAGCCAATAAGGCTAATTGCCAAAAGCCCCAAAAGCAGGCCGCTGCCCAGTTTCTTGGCATTGCCCGATTTCTTCTCTGCCATGCGCCCCGACCTCGTCAGATTTGTGTTCAGTGTTGTGTAAGCCCAAGCGTTACCAGCCGCAAGCGCAAGGCGCGTTGGATGGTGCTAGGTCATTTGATTTGGGAGGATAGCTCAGTCGGTTCCACGATAGGGCTCGACATATTGCAGCGCCATGTCCCACGGAAAGAAGATCCAAGTGTCCTGACTGACGCCGGTAATAAACGTGTCGACCTGAGGCTCGCCTTTGGGCTTGGCATAGACCGTGGCGAAATGCGCGTTTGGATAAAGTTCGCGGACCAGTTCCAGCGTTTTGCCGCTGTCCACAAGATCGTCAATGACAAGAACGCCCGTGCCGTCACCGATCATTGCGGCATCGGGTGATTTCAAGACAACCGCCTCGGATTGGTCCTGCTTGTTGTAGGACTTCACTGATACGGTATCGATCACCCGGATATCCAGCTCTCGAGCAACGATCATGGCAGGCGCCATACCTCCGCGAGTGATTGCGACGATTGCCTTCCACGCACCGTCATCTGGCCCCCGGCCATCCAGACGCCAGGCCAAGGCGCGACTATCCCGGTGAATCTGGTCCCAGCTGACGTGAAATCCTTTCTCATGGGGAAGGCGATCGCTCATGCTTTGGTCCTCAGGTCAGTGCCAGCTTTACCCCCAGCAAGGCCAAAAGGCCTCCGAAGGTCCGGTCAATCAGAGTTTTCAGGTTCAGATACCCACGTCGGGTTCGTTCCAAAGAGAATATCCTGCTGACAACGACGTTCCAACCCGCATCGTTGAAGAAGATAATCCCCAGTACCACACCGTAGACCCAAAGGTCGGCGTCGCGAGGGACGAATGTCAGAAAGATCGTGCCAAAGAAAACCGCCGGTTTAGGGTTGACGAGTTGGGTCAGAATTCCTTGCCAAACCAGCCCCAGATTTGATTTTCGCTGTTCAATATTGGGGACGTCAGACACAAGCGGATCGCGTGCATGCCACCACATTTTCCATGCGAGGTAGAGGAGATAAACCGCGCCGGCGATCTTCAAGGCTGTCATCAGGGCAGGGGCCAGCTTGAACAGGACAGCAAGACCAAGCAGCGCGGCCAGCGCCCAGATGCAGGCACCAAGACCTATCCCGACCGATAGCCAGACACCGCGAGCCATGCCCTCACGAAGGCTGGTGCGGGCGGCCAGCAAAACGGCCGGGCCGGGCGACATTGCCGCCGCCAAGTGCACGAAATAGATCGCTACAAAAGCGGCCAGTGTCATGAAGGGGACCTTACTTGCGGCCTGTGACCGCGTCGATATCCGGCGCGTCCACGGCTTTCATTCCGACAACGTGATAACCCGCATCGACGTGTAGGTTCTCGCCGGTCACGCCCGAACCCAGATCTGACAATAGGTATAGCGCCGACTTACCGACCTCGTCCTGAGTCACATTGCGACGTAAGGGCGAGTTAAGCTCATTCCACTTCATAATATAGCGGAAGTCGCCGATGCCCGAAGCCGCAAGCGTCTTGATCGGACCTGCCGAAATGGCGTTGACTCGAATTCCGTCCTTACCAAGATCCTCTGCCAGATACTTTACGGATGCTTCCAGAGCAGCTTTTGCGACGCCCATGACGTTGTAATGGGGCATGACCTGTTCTGCACCGTAATAGGTGAGAGTCAGGCAGGAACCGCCGTCAGTCATTAGTTTCTCGGCGCGCTGAACAACCGATGTGAACGAATAAACCGAGATGTCCATTGTCATGCGGAAGTTCTCGGGGCTGGTGTCGACATATCGACCGCGCAATTCGCCTTTATCCGAGAAGCCAATGGCGTGGACCACAAAGTCCAGCTTGCCCCATTTCTCTTCGATCTCGGCAAAAAGTGTGTCCACCGAGGCAGTATCGGTTACGTCGCATTCAATGACGAGGTTCGATCCGAGTTGTTCCGCCAGCGGTCCGACACGTTTTTTTAACTGTTCACCCTGATAGGAGAATGCCAGTTCCGCACCCGCGTCAGCCAGTGCCTTGGCAATGCCCCAAGCGATTGATTTGTCATTGGCGAGACCCATGATCAGGCCGCGTTTTCCCTGCATCAGATTGCTTGACATATTGTGTCCCTAGAGCATCTTTTTATCCGTCAAATTCGGGTTTAGGTGATCTGAAACCTGCCTTCAAGGGTCAAGCACTCTTGGGTTGCGCCGCCCCGTTGCCTTTGACAGAAACAGTGAATCACAGCGCCGGGGGAAGCATGACTGAAAGACACGGGATTTTTGCCGGCGACGATCCTTTCGCACTGGCGCAAAACTGGTTGGAAGAGGCCGAGAAGGCAGAAGTCAACGATCACAACGCTATGGCGCTGGCGACAGTCGATGCGGATGGGTTTCCGAATGTTCGCATGGTTTTGTTGAAGGGCATCGAACCTGAAGCCTTTGTTTTCTATA
>CAYFXM010000224.1:0-4622 GCA_964346965.1 uncultured Actibacterium sp.
AATAAGCGATGCGCGGACTGGTGGCGTGCCGCCAAGCGGGCAACATCCTCGGTCAGCTCCGACAGGGTTGTTTCGCGGTCCTGAAGAATGGACCCTGCCTCGCGCGCTTCGACCGCTGCGGCTTCCAATGCTTCTTCATGACCTTCGCCAGCCTTCAAAAGCTGGCCCAATTCCCATTCAAGTTTCTCGATGGTCTCGCCTGCATCGCGGTTCAACCCTGCCTCGCGCTCCATGTCGCGTGTGAGCTGGTCAATCCGGTTGGTCAGGGTTTCGATCGTCTGGCGGGCGCGGGCTTCCTGATCGGCGAGCGTATCTCGTTGAACCTGCAGCCTTTGCAGCACTGCGGCCGCAATTGCCTCTTCCTCGCGCAGGGGCGGCAGCTTGTCGTCGGACTCTTGCCGCAACTTGCCTGCCTGACGCGCAGCGGCCTCGGCCTGCGCGGCCTCGGTGGTGCGCTCTTTCAGCGTGGCGTCAGCAGCCGCGCGGGCCTCGTCCGCTTCTTTCCAGCGACGATATAGCAACAGCCCCTCCGACCGGCGCAGCTGTGTCCCGATCTCGCGATAGCGCGCAGCCTGACGTGCTTGCCGGGCAAGCTGTGCCAACTGGCTGGCCAACTGCTCGATCACGTCATCGACACGGGCGAGGTTGGTCTCGGCCCCCTTCAATTTCAGCTCTGCCTCGTGCCGGCGCTGGTAGAGACCAGAGATCCCTGCAGCCTCTTCCAGAATGCGACGCCGCGCCTTGGGCTTGGCGTTGATCAGTTCTGAAATCTGGCCTTGCCGAACCAGCGCCGGCGAGTGTGCCCCCGTTGAGGCATCGGCAAAGAGCATTTGTACGTCGCGCGCACGAACGTCCTTGGTATTGACCTTGTAGGCCGACCCCGCGTCGCGGGTGATCCGCCGCACGATCTCTAAAATGTCCTGTTCATTGAAGCCGGATGGTGCGAGCCGCTCGGTATTGTCGATCTGCAGGCTGACCTCGGCGAAATTCCGGGCGGGGCGCGTGGCGGCCCCGGCAAAGATCACATCCTCCATCCCGCCGCCGCGCATGGCAGTCGGACGGTTCTCGCCCATCACCCATCGCAGGGCTTCCAGCAGGTTCGACTTGCCGCAGCCATTCGGACCGACCACACCGGTCAGACCATCGGCGATGATCAGGTCGGTCGGATCGACGAAGCTTTTGAAGCCGTTAAGTTTAAGGCGAGAGAATCGCAATGCACTGTCCCAAGGACTGATTCCGGAATTCTCTCATTCTGGAATCTATAGCGGTTCTGTCAAGGAAAGACCCACGATATAGCAGATTCACGCCAGTTATCCACAAGATATGGCAATTCTCTCGGCTATCCCACTGAGATTCCGAGCTTTTCCAAACCATTGAAAATGCGATATCCACAGCTGGCGAATTCGCGATAAACGGCGAGGTGCTGAACAAAGGCAGGTCTATACCATTCAAGCGCCAGCGAAACCCGTCCAATTGAGTGGTTTCCTGTCTCTGGAAACACTTCAAACGACGCCAGTTAACCGCCGTCCGTACAGTTCAGCCGTGCCTTCATCATCGCAGGATCACCCGAATAGCTGCCCTGAACAATCCGGCATCCGGTTGCCGTCTCGATGGCCGCATGCCCTCGCGCCATGATCCCCCGTGCTTTGCGGCCGTATTCAAAGTTGGTGCGGATCGCCTCTGCCCGGTCTCCTTTTCGGTGCACCGTGAACTCACTGCCCTCAACGATCACCTTACGCGTGATCGCCCCACGCATATCGGGGCTGGGCGCATCGCAGGATACCAACAAGGCGAGGCTGGCGAAGAGAAACAGGGTCCGCATGGATCGACCCTAGGACCTTCGTGGTAAATGATCTCTTAACTCTGGACCTTGGCTCAGCGCGACCTAGTGTTGGCGCGAGGAATTGGAGAAAAACGTGGGTAGCTATACTCTTCTTGGTATCAATGGGGCTTTGCGGAAAGCCTCGCTTAACGGCCGACTTATCCGCGAGGCAGCGCGGGTGTTTGACCCTGTCAGATTCACCGAAGCGGACCTGCGTCTACCACTGTTTGATGCGGATTTGGAACGCGAGGGTATTCCCGAGAACGTCCAGCGTCTGGCCGACCAGATCACCAATGCAGATGCGGTCATCATCGCAGGGCCGGAATACAACAAATCGGTCTCCGGCGTTCTGAAGAACGCGCTGGACTGGGTGAGCCGCACCAAGGGTCGCCCTTTCCGCGACAAGCCAGTAGCGATCATGTCGGCAACTTCTGGCGCGTCGGGCGGGTTGATGACTCAGGCGGCTCTCCGGCTGTGCCTCTACTCGTTTCGCCCGCGCTTGCTCCAGGGACCTGCGGTTCTGATTGGCGGCGGCACGAAGGCGTTCGACGAGGACGGGCATCTGACCGGCACGCGTGAAGCGGCAGCATTGGAAGAACTGATGGCTGATCTGAAGAAAGAGATCGCCCGAGGGAGCTAAAGGTTGGCCTCGACGCGAAACCCTTTTGGGATACTGTCGCAGCCGTCCAGAACAAGATCGGCCATGACCTGCCCCACTTTCGGGGCCATGCCAAACCCGATCTTGAAACCGCCATTCGCAATGAAATGTCCGGGCCGGTCGGGATAGAGGCCCAACATCGGCGCGCGGCTCTTGGCGCGGGGACGGACGCCGGCCCAGCGTTCCAAAACCTCGGCGCCTTCCAGCACTGGGAAGGCCGACAAAGCCCGTTCGTAAACAGCGTTCAGCTGATCGTCCGTCGACTTTGGATCATCGAATTCCCGCTCTGAGGTCGAGCCAATCGCCACTGTCCCGTCCGAATGCGGCACGATATGCAGTGCGTCCGCGAAAAGCTGGGGCCGGTCGCGTGCCTCGAACCGCAAGAGCATCGCCTGCCCTTTAACCCCATTGCCAACGGACTTGCCACGCGCGTGGCTCAGGTCCAGCAGGCCCTCGTATCCGGTCGCCCAGACAACAGCGCCTTCTAACGGGCCATCGCCGGCCACAACCTCTCCACCCAGCGCCTCAACCCCAGCCGCCAAGGCCGCGCAGGCCCGACGCGGATGCATTCGGGCGCTCAGCGTATCGTGAATCAGGAAACCGGTCGGGCTTTGCGGGGCCCAGTCGCCGAAATCAGCGCGCGTCACGACCTGCCAAGTCGCTTTGCCCTGCCACAGTGCTTTGGCCGTCTCCGCCCGTTGATACGCTAGCGACAGTCCCCGTTCATCCGTCACCGGCTGCAAACGTCCACTGCGCGCGTATCCGGGATCACGCCCTGATCGTTCGGCCACTTCCGCCCAGAAGGATTCGGCCATGATCAGGCTGTCGAACTGAAATGCCTTCTTGTCGTTCCAGTTCTCGGGCGTGTGCGGGGCCAACGCCCCGACTAGCCCGCCAGAAGAGCCAGCCCCGACGCCAACACGGTCGATCACCCGCACTTTCGCGCCACGCGCGGCACAGGCATAGGCCACCGACAGGCCAAAGGCCCCTGCCCCCATCACCGTGACATCCACGCTTGCCATCCGTGCCCGCCTTGTTAACTGTTATCCCTCAGGCATCCCGTATTAGGCCAAGTGATGAGCGCAGACCAGCCAAAGGCGGCGCTGGAGTGGAAGGATGACGCCATTCCGGTCTCCACCCGTTTCGACGACCCGTATTTCTCTCTGGAGAACGGGCTGGCTGAGACACGCCATGTGTTTCTTGCCGGCAACGATCTGCCAGCGCGGTTCCGCGAGGGGTTTCACACCGCCGAACTCGGGTTTGGCACCGGGCTGAACATGTTGGCGGCGCTGTTGGCTTGGCGTGACGCAGGCATCCCCGGCCCACTGCGCTTTACCAGCTTCGAAGCCTTCCCGATGTCCGCTGATGAAATCGATCGCGCCTTGCAGGCTTTCCCCGATGCCCACGCGGTAGCCGGCCCGTTCCTCGCCCAATGGGCAGAGGGCAAGACCCATATCACCTGCGAGGGGCTGGAAGCCGAAATCATCCTTGGCGATGCCCGCCTCACCCTGCCACAATGGGAAGATCGGGCGGATGCGTGGTTCCTTGATGGTTTCTCACCAGCCAAGAACCCCGAGCTTTGGGACGCCGCGCTGATGGCCGAGGTCGCCCATCACACAACGCCAAACGGCACCGCAGCAACCTATACAGCTGCGGGGTTCGTGCGGCGGGGGTTAATGGATGCAGGCTTCACTGTCACCCGCATCCCGGGCTTTGGGCGCAAGCGTCACATGACCAAAGCAAGGCTTGATGCATGACGGTTCAGGATAACCGAACAGGCATTTTGCTGATGGTGATGACAATGCTGATCTTCGCCATTCAGGACGCAATTTCCCAACACCTAGCCCGCAACTACAACGTCTTTATGATCGTGATGATCCGCTATTGGTTCTTCGCGGCCTTTGCCATCAGCCTTGCCAGCCGGCAGTCTGGTGGCCTGCGAGCCGCCGCGTCGACCCGGCGCCTCGCTTTGCAAATCTTCCGCGGGGTCCTGCTGGCCGCGGAAATCTGTGTCATGGTCACTGCATTTGTCCATCTGGGGCTCGTGGAGAGTCTCGCCATCTTTGCCAGCTACCCCCTGATCGTCGTCGCCCTGTCAGGCCCAATTCTTGGCGAGACCGTAGGTCCACGACGCTGGATGGC
>CAYFXM010000225.1:0-4578 GCA_964346965.1 uncultured Actibacterium sp.
CGGTCGCCAGCGCCTCGGGGCTGATTTCATTGGCCGAGGGCTGCGGCGGCAGCGGTTGGCCTGCCGGGATAATCTGCTTGCGCGGAGACGGGGTGGCGGCCACAGGTGCCGCAGGTTTTTGAGCCGCCGGTTCCGCCTTGGGTTTGGGCGCTGGCTTTGCCGGTGCCTCGGCTTTAGCGGCGGGTTTTTCCTTGGCCGTTTTTGCGGTCGACGAGGTCGCGCGGTTCGACAGGCCAAGGCGATGGACCTTGCCGATCACCGCGTTGCGGGTCACACCACCCAGTTCCTTGGCAATCTGCGAGGCCGACTGACCCTCACCCCACATCTTTTTCAGCGTCTCGACGCGTTCATCTGTCCAGGACATTCCGTTTCCTTGGCTAAGCAGGGCCGACATGCCATTCGGCGCGGCCCCCTTGAGAATTCATTCAAGGCCCTATTCTAATCCCTTGTTCGCTTGGGTTACAAGCAGGTTGAGTGCCAATTAGAATTGGGGGCCGTAGTGCATAATTCGGCAGGTATCGGCGAGCGCCGTTTCGGTAAGATTAACTGGCTTGGGTTGTACACCCTGGCTTGGCGAGAGGTGCGGCGGTTTCTTGGCGTGTGGACGCAGACACTTGCCGCGCCGCTGGTGACAGCGGGTCTCTTTCTGACGGTCTTTACCCTGGCATTCGGCGTGGATCGGGCGCCGGTGATGGGCGTGCCGTTTCTGCACTTCCTGGCGCCGGGCATCCTGATGATGACCGTGATTCAGAATGCTTTTGCCAATACCTCCAGTTCGATCGTTATTTCCAAGGTGCAGGGCAACATCGTGGACACGCTGATGCCGCCTTTATCCGCTTTCGAGTTGCTGCTCGGTTATCTGGCCGGGGCCGTCATGCGCGGTCTATTCGTGGCAATTGCGATTGCAGGCGTGCTGATCGTGTTTCTGGATTTGCCGCTCATGCATCCGATCTGGGCGCTGGTCTTCACCTTTCTCGGGTCGGTCTTTCTGGGCGGGCTTGGGGTGCTGGCCGGCATCTATGCTCAGAAATTCGACCAGATGGCGGCGCTGACCAATTTCATCGTGACGCCTTTGTCGTTCCTGTCGGGAACTTTCTATTCGATCGAACGCTTGCCACCGGCGATGCAGGTCGCGACGCATTTCAATCCGATCTTTTACCTGATCGACGGGGTTCGCTATGGCATGATCGGTGCATCGGACAGTTCACCGTGGTTAGGTCTGGCGGTCTGCCTTGCGTCTTGTTCGGTGGTCTGCGGGCTGTGCTGGTATTGGCTGCGCAGCGGGTACCGGCTGAAGGCCTGAGGGAAACCCTCAGGCCTGATGTCAGGGGCTCAGGCTGCAAGCGCCTGAACTTCGGTTTCGATCTTGGCGATCGACGCCTCGGCATTTACCGCCAGTTGGTCGGCGGCGACGATCTCGATCTCGGTGATTCCAACGAAGCCCAGAACGTGGCGCAGATAACCGCTGGCAAAGTCAAAGTCCGATCCCACTGGCGTGCCACCCGACGCGAGAACGATGATGGCGCGCTTGCCGGTCAGCAAGCCTTTGGGGCCTTCGGACGTATAGCTGAACGTGACGCCGGCGCGTGCGATCAGGTCAATCCAGGCCTTCAGGCTGGCTGGCAACCCGAAGTTATAGACGGGTGCGCCGATGACAATTACGTCGGCCTCTTGCAGCTCGGCGATCAATTCGTCCGAGAGGGCGAGTTTGGACTTCTGCTCATCGGTCCGGTCATCGGCGGGAGTGAAATTGGCGTTGACCCAGTCTTCGTCGAGGAAGGGTAGGGGCGTGTTCAGATCGCGATTCAGGATGCGGTCAGGTCCGAACTGATCCAGTACTTTCTGTGAGTATTTACGGGTGATCGACTCGGACTTGCGGGCCGAAGCGTCAATATGCAGAGCGGTTAGGGGCATCGGGTGTCTCCGGTTTAGAATTCCATTGACGCAAAGATGATTATTTGCAGAATTGAACACAACTTGCGATTTGAAACATATTTTGTGTAAAGGTGCACATATGGATTTCGACAATTGGGATGAGGTTCGGACTGCCTATCAGGTGGCGCGACTAGGAACTGTCAGTGGCGCGGCCGAGGCACTGGGCGTGCACCATGCAACTGTGATCCGTCATATCGACTCGCTGGAGGACCGGCTGGGCGTCAAACTGTTCCAACGCCACGCCCGTGGCTATACCGCGACCGAGGCCGGGCTGGACCTTTTGCAAGTTGCGCAGGCAACAGCCGACCAATTTTCGCATCTTGCCGGGAGGCTGCGGGGGCAGGGGTCGGCGGTGACAGGAGAGCTTCTGGTAACCTCGGTCAATACATTGTCGCGGCTTCTGATCCCTGTACTGTCAGATTACCAGCATGAACACCCCGAGTTGCAGGTTCGTTATTTGACCGACACCCGCCTGTACCGGCTGGAATACGGCGAGGCCCACGTCGCTATTCGAGCCGGGGCGCAGCCCAGTGAGCCGGATAACATTGTGCAGCGTTTGGGGGATCTCTGCACAGCGCTGTACGCCCATAAAAGCTACGCCGACAAATATGGAATTCCGAAAGACCAGACCGAGTACACAAAGCATTCGTTCGTCGGTTCAACCGATGAGAACCACCGTGCGGCCTTTTACCGATGGCAACGCACAAATGTACCAGCGGAAAATATACGTTTTCGAGTGAACGACCTGCGCGATGCCTACACCGCTGTACTGGCCGGGGCAGGGTTGGGGATGGTTCCCTTGTGGCAGGCGGAACAGCGGGATGATTTGGTTCAGGTTGAGCCACCTCGTAAAGAGTGGGCGACGCCGATTTGGCTGGTTACCCATGTCGATCTGCACCGTACCGCCAAGGTGCAAAGCTTTACCGCAAAACTGAAAGAGGCCGCCAAGAACTGGCCAACCGATTGCTGACCGCTACTTAGACTTGGGTGCCGAACCAAGTTCGGTATCGAGGAACCTCTCGAATGCATCGAGGTTTACAGGTTCGAATTGGCCAAACCCTTGCATCCACACAGAGGCATCGCGCAGTGCATCGGGTTCCAGCTTGCACCATTTCACACGACCGCGTTTTTCCTGACTGATCAAACCCGCCTTGGTCAGGATGGTTAGATGTTTGGAAATGGCAGCAAGCGACATGTCAAATGGCTCTGCTACGTCTGTGACGGCCATGTCGTCTTCCAACAACATGTTCAGGATTGCCCGGCGGGTCGGGTCGGCAAGTGCGGCAAAGATGGCGTCGAGCGCGGTCGTCATGGCGGAAAGATTAGCCCGGTACTGCGCAAAGCGAAAGCACTGACCAATCACCGTTTGTCATGGGTCGACAGACAAGATTGAATTTGCCGCTGGCGCTGACGCCGCCTAGGCTGCGGGCCTGATTACTTGAAAGAAAAATACCATGCTGAATTGGGCGCTTATTTTTCTCCTGGGCATCGGCTGGGGATCGTCGTTCTTTTTCAACGAGATCCTTCTGCGTGAACTTGGACCACTCGGCATTGCTATCGGGCGGGTCGCGATCGGCGCGTTGGGCTGCTGGATCTGGTTGCTGGCCTCGGGTGCGTCGTTGCGCATTCCGCGCGGAGCTTGGTGGCTTTTGGTGGTGTTTGGGTTGTTTCAATACGCAATACCGCTCACCGTTTATCCCATAACCCAGCAATATATCACCTCGAGTGCGGCAGGGATTATCAACGCTATGACGCCGATCATGGTCGTTATCGTCAGCCATTTCTGGCCCGACGGCGAACGCGCCACGTTCTTGAAATCGGTCGGAGTTGTTTTCGGTTTTGCCGGGATCCTTATTTTGGCCTCACCTGATTTCGGTGGCAACGGAAGCTCCGCTCCCTTGGCTTTGATAGCAACGATGATCGCGCCCTTCTGCTACGGCATTGCATTGAACATGCTGCGGCATCTGACGAAGGTCGACCGGGTTCTGATGACAGCATGGTCCCTTACTGTCGCGACCGTCTTGGTCGCGCCCATCTCCCTTAGCATCGAGGGCGTTCCGCAGATCACGCGGGTGGAGACCTGGGCCTCCCTCGCGATTATCGGTTTCGTGCTAACCTCAGGCGCTTTCATCCTGCTGTATTGGATCGCGCCAAGGGTAGGGCCGACCACGGTCTCGACGATTACCTTCATTGCGCCGATCTCTGCCGTGTTGCTGGGAGTGGTTGTTCTGGGCGAGACGCTGACCCGGATTCACATAGTCGGAATCGGGATCATCTTCATTGGATTGCTCTTTATCGACGGGCGATTGCCGTCAATGTTCCGAAACCGTCAACCAAATGGTTGAATATGGCATTTGGGCTGAATCCGCCTCCGGGCGAGGTGCGACAAACCTGCGCGCGAAATAAAATCCCGAAAAAACAAGTATTTAGGTGGTTTCTGCGGTGCGATATCCGTACTTGACTCCTTTCCCTTCTGACGACTAATTTGCGCCCAAATTCCTTCGGGGGCTGAAACGTGATCGATCCGGCAGATAAAGAGCGGCTAGAGCAGCTCGATGAGCGGATCGAGGCCGCGAAAAGCGCGGGCAAGACGGAAAAGCGCCATCAGGAAGAGCATTATTCTCAAGCCAACATGGCTTGGCG
>CAYFXM010000226.1:0-4542 GCA_964346965.1 uncultured Actibacterium sp.
GCGGTATCGCCCTTGGCTGTCAGCAGCAAGATCGGCGTCTGCATGGTTTCGCGCAAAGACCGTGTCAGGGTCATACCGTCCTCGCCCGGCATCATCACGTCCATGACGATCAGGTCGAATTCCAACCCTTCCAGCAGGCGGCGGGCATGATCCGCGTCGCGGGCGGTACTTACCCAGAAACCGTTGCGGATTAGGAATTTCTGAAGCAGGGATCGGATGCGTTCGTCGTCATCGACGATCAGGATATGGGCCTCGGCCTCGGCGTTCATGACTGCCCGTCCTTGTTCATGTTGTAGTGCCGACGCATGTCGGGGTCCATCATCGCCTCCAAGACCTGGCGAAAACCCGCGACGGCCTGTGGGCCGGCGCGGCGGTAAGCATCGCGCATCCGGTCGCGTTGGGCATTGGACAGATCCTGTTCCAGCGCCGCACCAGCCTCGGTCAGGTAAAGGTGACGTTCCCGCTTGTCCCGCGTGCCGACGCGACTTTCGACAAGACCATCTGCGATCAATGCCCGCAACACACGATTGAGTGACTGCTTGGTTACGCCAAGGATCGACAGCAAGTTGTTCACCGTCGTACCCGGATTACGATTGATGAAGTGAACAGCCCGATGGTGCGCCCGCCCATAGGCATAATTCTCGAGGATCCGGTCGGGGTCCGCCGTAAAGCCGCGATAGGCGAAGTACATGGCTTCAATCCCTTTGCGCAGCTGCTCGTCCGTCAGGAACAGCAGGCTCTCGCCGCCATGAGTTCCATCCGACATTTTCGCCCCCTGATCACTTTTTACACCTAGGGGTGGATTTTATGTCAGCGTTGTTGACTTTCCAAGAATCAATTGCTAGCGAACTGCAGTTTTTGCGCAAGATTATGTCCGGATCGGACCTAACCTGCGCAACTTGTGAAAAACCAATGCCAAGGGCAAACGGGAGGAAGGCTGATGGCCGGGTATGATGATCGCGATGGCAAGATCTGGGTGGACGGAAATCTTGTCGAATGGCGCGAGGCCAATACGCATATCCTGAGCCACGCGCTGCATTACGCCAGCTCGGTGTTCGAAGGCGAGCGCTGCTATGATGGCAAGGTCTTCCTGTCGCGCAAGCATTCGGAACGACTGCATCGCTCGGGCGAGATGATGGACATGCCGATCCCCTATTCGGTGGACGAGATCGAGGCAGCCAAGCAGGCGGTGCTGGAGGCCAACAATCTAACCAATGCCTATATCCGTGTGCTGGCATGGCGTGGCGCGGGTGAGGATATGGGTGTCGCTTCGGCCCGCAACCCGGTGCGTATGGCAGTCGCTGCGTGGGAATGGGGCAGCTATTACGGCGACGCGAAATATAAGGGTGCCAAGCTGGATATCGCCAAGTGGAAGCGCCCATCGCCGGAAACCATCCCGACGGCGGCCAAGGCGGCGGGCCTGTACATGATCTGCACCATGTCGAAACATGCGGCCGAGGCGAAAGGCTGCTCGGATGCCATGTTCCTCGACTATCGCGGCTATGTCGCCGAGGCGACCGGCGCGAACATTTTCTTCGTCAAGGACGGCGAGGTGCACACTCCGAACCCTGATGCGATCCTGAACGGCCTAACCCGTCAAACCGTGATCCAGATGCTGAAAGAGAAAGGCGTCACCGTCCACGAGCGCTATATTCAGCCCGAGGAACTGGCCGATTTCGAACAGTGTTGGCTGACCGGTTCGGCCGCCGAGGTAACACCTGTCGGCCAGATCGGCGACTATAGCTTCTAGGTCGGCGCCCTGACCCGCGACATCGCCGAAAGTTACGAGAAGTTAGTGCGCAGCTAAACGCCTCTCGGTTCTCAATTCGAAACCCGCGCTGCGAAAGCAGGGCGGGTTTTTCGTTCCTGAAAGATTGTAGCCTTTCGCTATCCCCCAATTGGTGTCACAGAAACGGTGAAAGATCGCATAGGAGACGTGATGTCTGCGTCGCATCGTATGATCGGGATAGGGGCCGTTGTTTTAGCCGCGTTTCTGTGGGGTTCCACCGGAACGATACAAACCCTGTTGCCTGAAGAAAGAGATCCTCTGGCAGTTGGCGCCCTGAGAAACCTGATCGGAGCCGCAGCGCTGATGGCGCTTGCGTTTTCCGGGCGACAGAGCCGTCGTGCCTTCACCGATCTGCCATGGGGTCGCGTTCTGGCCGCGGGTGCGGCGATTGCTCTGTACAACCTTTCCTTCTTCGGCGCGGTCTCGGAGGTAGGCGTGGGTATCGGCACTGCTATCGCTGTGGGCAGTGCACCGATCTGGGCCACCCTGCTGGAAATCGCCTTCGCGCGAATCTTTCCGACCAAGCTGCGCCTTCTGGGTCAAACGCTGGCCATCTCTGGCGTGGTGATCCTGGTCCTTGCGGAGGTCGGCGGCGGAACAACCCTTTCCGGTCTGGGATTGGCGCTGACGGCTGGTATCAGCTATGCCAGCTATTCGCTGATCACCGGTGGGATTGGCGCACGCGCGCCTTCTGCCACGGTGGCCGGAGCGACCTTTACTGTCGCGGCGCTGCTAAGCCTGCCGGTGTTATTCTGGCTGCCGCTTGACTGGTTGTGGTCGGCACAGGCCCTGATCGCGATCCTGTTTCTGGGGATTGCGGCAACCGGCTTGTCCTATGCGCTCTATACATGGGGGCTGCGGCATGTGGCAGCCTCGACCGCCGTGACACTGGCCCTGACCGAACCTGTGACGGCATGGATCTTGGCGACGGTTGTTGTCGGCGAGCCGCTTTCGGCACAAAAGCTGTTGGGTGCGGTTCTGGTTCTTGCAGGGCTGACGGTGGTGACCGTGTTTGCCTCGCGCGCCAAATCCTAGCGCGACTTCAAAAGTCTCAGCAGGTCTTGCGAGGCGTAACCGTCGGGCGTGACCCCCCGGCTGACCTGAAAGGCGCGGATGGCGTTGATCGTGTTCGGGCCGATAATCCCGTCGATCTTGTCGTCCAGAAACCCTTTACGCTTCAGTCGACGCTGCATGTCTTTCTTCTCTTTGAACGACAAAGGCGCATAGCCACGTGGCCAACTGGCCTGAATTTCCGGCCCGCCTATAATCCGATCCGAAAGATGCCCCACGCCGATGACATAGGCGTCGGCCTTGTTATAGCGTTCGATCACGCTGAAGTTCTTGAAGATCATAAAGGCCGCGCCCTTGGACCCGGCGGGCAAAAGGATCGAGGCCTGACCGTGGTTCGGCACCACGCGCCCGTTGATGTCCCGGATGCCGATACGGCCCCATTCGGCAGGGGACTTCAGGATCTTGCGATTTGCCAGTTGATAGTTAAACCCGGCGGGTAACGTTACCTCGACGCCCCAGGGCTGTCCCTTTACCCAGCCATGCCGTGCCAAATAGGCTGCGGTCGACGCCAGCGCATCGGCGGGGTTATCCGACCAGATATCGCGCCTGCCGTCGCCGGTGAAATCCACTGCGAAGGCCTGATAGCTTGTCGGGATGAATTGCGTGTGTCCCATCGCACCCGCCCAAGATCCGGTCATCCTGCGCGGTGGGATGTCGCCCGACTGAATGATTTTCAGGGCATCGATCAACTGCGCCTCGAAGAACTTGCCGCGCCGCCCGTCATAAGCCAGCGTCGCCAGCGCCTCGATCGTCGGAATGTCGCCGCGATGGGTGCCATAGGCGCTTTCCAATCCCCAGACGGCGGCCACGACATGGGCATCAACCCCGTACCGTGCCTCGATTGCACGCAGGGTGCGTCCGTGGTCACGCAGGGCCTTCTGGCCGTTTTCAACCCGGGTGAGAGAGGCCGCGCTGTCGAGGTAATCCCAAATCTGCTTAGTGAATTCCGATTGGTTGCGGTCTTTCTCGATCACGTAGTCATTGTACCGAACCCCGCGAAAAGCGCGATCGAAGACTGCGCCAGAAATGCCCTTTGCCATGGCGCGTCCGCGAAATCCCCGTATCCAAGACTGAAAGGCCGGGTTTCGCACGGCGATCAGGTTCAGGTGAGGGGTGGCCTTCATGGCCTCGGGTCGGCTGACTGGCCGTGGAACCGCGACCGACGCCAGAATTAATGGCCGCGCAACTGGACGTGACGCCGGTTCGGCCAAGAGACCCCCCGGTGCCAATAGGACGCCCGCACAAAGTCCGAGAATCGAAAATCGCTTCATAACTAATCTGCCCGTTTATTATTGGGCCAAGTGTAGCGCATTGCGATGTTACGGCAAGACAGAGCCTTCCGCCCCGCCGCTTTCGGCCTAGCGCCGCTTGCGTGTGACCTTGCGCTTGGTCTTCGCGGCCTTCGCCTTGGCCTTGCCTGCGGCCCGACGCGCCGGGCGGCGTTTGCCGCCGCTGCGGGGGCCTTTGGCGATAACCTTATCCTCAAGCGACAGAAGCTCCAGCAGCAGGCCCCCGGTGACAGGCACGGCTTCGGCCAGACGTACAGTTACACGTTGACCAAGAGCGATGATCGTTCCGGTGTCAGCACCTTGCAGCGTGTTGCTGTCGCGGTCGTGGTGAAAATACTCGCGGCCAAGCTCACGCATTGGTACCAGCCCGTCAGCGCCGGTTTCGTCCAGCTT
>CAYFXM010000227.1:0-4512 GCA_964346965.1 uncultured Actibacterium sp.
ATTGCAAATTGATGATGCCGTGTAAAAGGGTAGCGTCCAGCGACGGACAGTTTTTCCCGACCACGCGTCAGGGGGAAGCGATGAACCTCATCAATGCCAAATACGACACCCATGGTCCGGGGCTGAAAGCATACACTCATGTCTCCGATCGATTTGGACCATTCTGGATCAGGTCAATTCCGGCCACCGTCAACGAAGCACCATACGCCCTGGACGGCTTGTGCCTGTCCGAGACCGGTCAGAATATCAAAGAGCATTATGCCGATACGGGCGGCTTCACGGACCTTGTGTTCGCAGCATTCTCATTGCTGGGCTATCGTTTCGTGCCCCGCATCCGCGATCTGAAAACCAAACGCCTCTACGTCTTTGATCGCCACCGCGTTCCGAAAGAACTCAAGGGGTTGATTGGGGGAAGGGTTCGTGAGCAAACAATCATCGACAATTGGCCTGACGTACTGAGATGCACCGCTACGATGCTTTCCGGGCAGGTTCCGCCAAGCCAGATGCTCAAGCAATTGTCCGCTCGGCCCCGCAAACATGATCTTGCCATCGCATTGCGAGAAATTGGACAGATCGAACGGACATTGTTCATGATTGAGTGGGCCCTCGATATCGACATGCAGCGCCGAGCAAGTGTCGGATTGAACAAGGGCGAAGCACATCACGCATTGAAGAATGCTCTAAGGATCGGGCGGCAGGGTGAAATTCGCGACCGCACAACCGAAAGCCAGCATTTCCGTCTTGCAGGGCTGAACCTGCTCACCGCTATCATCATTTATTGGAACACAGATCAATTGGGGCAAGCTGTCATGCATCGCAAAGAGGCAGGGTTGGAAACTCCCGAATATCTCCTCCGACACATCTCACCGCTTGGATGGGAACACATTCTACTCATAGGACAATACATCTGGCACAAAATGGCCGCCGAAATCGCTTAGGGTGTCATTTCTCACTCAGCGATACTCGACCCCAGTTATCGGCACTCGCCGCCATTTTACGTCACGGCAGTTTCGAGGCCGCCGCGCAGGAGTTACATGTAACTCAGTCGGCGATCTCCCAACGCCTGAAGGCGCTGGAAGAGCGCGCGGGAACGCCACTGGTTCTGCGCGGCGCACCATGCGAAGCGACGCCAGCTGGACGCCGTTTGCAACGCCACGCGCAGGAACTGTCCTTGCTCGAGGCACGGGTATCACAGGACCTTGGCCTGTCCAGCGAGACCGCGCGGGTGCGCATTGCCGTGAATGCAGACAGTCTGGCCACCTGGATCATACCCGCGCTGGCGTCGCAGGACCTGATCTACGAAATCGAGGTTGACGATCAGGATCACTCGTCAGACTGGCTGCGCGAGGGGGCCGTCTCTGCGGCTGTCACTGCCAGATCGCAACCGGTTCAGGGCTGCGACTGCATATCTCTCGGTGCAATGGATTATGTCGCGACGGCCAGCCCGTCCTTCATGACCCGCCGGTTTCCCGATGGTGTCACTCTTGCCGCCCTGAAACAGGCACCGATGCTCACCTTCAATAACAAGGACCGGCTGCAGCTGTCCTGGGTGGAAAGACATTTTGGCCAGAGATTGCGGTTACCCACGCACCTTCTGCCATCGACGCAGGGCTTCGTTGATGCCTCTCTCGCCGGTCTCGGATGGGGTCTGAATCCGAAGGCGCTGGTTGAGCCCCACATGAAATCGGGCAAACTGGTAGCCGTGTTGCCCGACGCTACAACCTCGGTCCCGCTATATTGGCAAGTTGCGCGACACGTGAGCCAACCGCTGACCCCCCTGACCCGAGCCATCCGGCGCGCGGCGTCAAACGGAATGAATTCGCCCCTACAGGTCGGTCAATAGGACGATAACTCGTCCCCTCAAAATGAAAACGGCGCCCAAAGGACGCCGTTAAACCTATCATTTCGGGGCGGCTCAGAGCTGCGCCATAACCTCGTCCGAAGCTTCGAAGTTGGTTGTAACGCGCTGCACGTCGTCATCGTCTTCCAACGCATCGACCAGCTTCATCAACTTCTGCAGGTCTTCCAGTCCCAACTCGGTAGTGGTGGTTGGCTGCCAAATAAGCTTGGCGGTTTCGGATTCACCCAAATCGGCTTCCAGCGCGTTTGAGACCTCGTTCAGGTCGGTATCGGCGCAGATGATGATATGGCCCTCTTCCGAGCTTTCGACATCCTCGGCACCCGCTTCGATCGCCGCCATCATGACGGTATCGGCATCACCGGCCTCGGCGTTGTAGACGACCTCGCCCTTGCGTTCGAACATGAAGCCGACCGAACCTGTCTCTCCCAGATTACCGCCGTTCTTGGTGAAGGTCGACCGCACGGTCGAAGCGGTCCGGTTGCGGTTGTCGGTCATCGCCTCGACGATGACAGCCACACCGTTCGGACCGTAGCCCTCATAGCGGATTTCCTCATAAGCTTCGCCCTCGCCGCCGATTGCCTTCTTGATCGCGCGATCAATATTGTCCTTGGGCATGGACTGCGACTTGGCCTCTTTCACGGCCAGACGCAGACGCGGGTTCTTCTCGGGATCGGGGTCGCCCATCTTGGCGGCCACGGTGATCTCTTTCGAGAGTTTCGAGAACAGCTTCGAGCGCGCGGCGTCCTGCCGCCCCTTGCGGTGCTGGATGTTAGCCCATTTAGAGTGGCCAGCCATTGATGCCTCCGACGTATTCCTTTTCGGGTTTGTCGTTCTATACGGGGTGGTCCGCGCAGGGGCAAGCATCCAGCCATTCTTCCCCGTGCCTTTAGATACAGTTAGGTCTAGTCTCGGCCCATGACCCAAGACCAGATTATCCTGTTTTCGCTTTTTGGTATCGTGTTTGTCCTGCTGATCTGGGGGCGGTTTCGATATGACCTGGTGGCCTTTACAGCGCTGCTTGCCGGGGTTGTTCTGGGCGTCGTCCCATCCAAGGACGCGTTTTCGGGCTTCGGCCATCCGGCTACGTTGGTGGTTGCCCTGGTCCTCGTTGTTTCCGCCGGGTTGGTGCGATCTGGTGCCGTTCTCTTGATTACTCAGGCCGTAGCGGACAAGTCTCGCAGCCTCGGCGCCCATATCGCTCTGATGGGCACGATCGGCGGCGTGCTCTCTGCCTTCATGAACAATGTGGCAGCGCTGGCCTTGCTGATGCCGGTGGACATCCAAACCGCCCGCAAGGCCGGGCGCGCGCCGGGGCTCAGCCTGATGCCGCTGTCCTTCGCCACGATCCTAGGCGGCATGGCCACCCTAATCGGAACGCCGCCGAACATCATCATTGCCTCGATCCGTGCAGATAGCCTTGGCGAGAGTTTCTCCATGTTCGACTTTGCCCCCGTGGGCGGTGTGGTCGCCATCGCGGGTCTTGCGTTTGTCGCCCTGATCGGCTGGCGGTTGATCCCCGAGCCGCAGCACAAGACCTCAACCAGCGAAGATTTTGCCCAATATGTCCTAGAATTAACCGTACCAGAGAACAGCAAACATATCGGCAAACGGCTGCTGGACCTGACCGATATGGCTGACAAGGCCGACGTCGCGATCATCGGCCTTCTGCGGGATGGAAAGCGGCGGTTCGGGATGCAGCACACGACAATGCTGCGAGCCGGCGACGAGATTCTGTTCGAGGCCACCCACGAAGCATTGGACGAATTTCGCGCGACAAGCGGGCTGCGCATTGCCGACGAGGTTCGCGAGGAAAACCTGCGGGCCGAGGGCGAAGGTGTCACTGTAACCGAGGTTGTTGTGCCCGAAACCTCTCGTATCGTCGGGAAAACCGCGCAATCGATCGGGCTGAACTGGCGGCACCGGACAGTGCTTCTGGGCATCTCGCGCGAGGGGCGTTCTATCACCAATCAGATCCGCAAGACGGTTATCCGACCCGGCGATATCCTGCTGCTTCTGACGCCGCAGGACATGGCTCAGGATGTGGTAGAATGGCTCGGCTGCCTGCCGCTTGCCGGGCGCGGGCTGGCGATGACCGAGGACAGCAAGACCTGGCTTGCAATAGGCCTGTTCGCAGGGGCGATCGTCGCGGCGAGCTTCGGGCTAATCTATTTGCCCGTCGCGCTAGGTATCGTGGTCGTCGCGTACATACTCGCCAAGATCATTCCGCTATCCGAGCTCTACACCCATATCGAATGGCCGGTAGTCGTCCTGCTTGGGTCCATGATCCCGCTTGGCGCAGCGCTGGAAACCTCCGGAGGAACCGAGCTGATCGCCGGAACGCTGGTTGGATTGACCGACGGGTTGCCAGCTTGGGCAGTGCTGACAGTGTTAATGGTCGTGACCATGACACTCAGCGATGTTCTCAACAACACGGCCACCACCATCGTCGCCGCTCCGGTGGGTATCCAGATGGCCCAAACACTGGGGGTAAACCCTGATCCCTTCCTGATGGCCGTTGCTGTCGCCGCCTCCTGCGCCTTCCTCACTCCGATTGGCCACAAGAACAACACCCTCATCCTCGGTCCGGGTAGCTACAAGTTCAGCGACTACTGGCGCATGGGGCTGCCCTTAGAACTCCTTGTCGTTGCAGT
>CAYFXM010000228.1:0-4483 GCA_964346965.1 uncultured Actibacterium sp.
ATGATCTGGGGCGTGATTGTTGGTACGTATTCGTCGGTCTTCGTGGCATCGAACGTGCTTCTGATGCTGGGTGTGAAACGAGACTGGTCCAAGCCTGACCCGAACGCAGCCGGTACCCAATTCGCGGACATTGATGCCTGAGTTTCTTCAGGCCGCGCTGGATTATCCCGGCGCGGTCTGGATTGCGCTGGCGGCTTTCGTAGCGGGCGTTGTTCGCGGCTTTTCCGGTTTCGGAACCGCGATGATCTTTCTGCCAATTGCCGGTCTGTTCGTGCCGCCCGTCTGGGCGCTGATCCTGCTCTTTGCAATGGACATCGTCGGGCCCGCGCCGGTTGTACCTCAGGCTTGGCGCAATGCTCACCGAATGGATCTGGCTCGCCTGTTGGGTAGTGCACTGGTTGTCATGCCTTTTGGGCTGTTGCTGCTTTATTCGCTGAACCCCGAAATCTTTCGTCTTGGTGTGTCCATTGTAGCTTTGGTTGTCGTTGCAGCTCTCGCCCTTGGTTTCCAGTATCGAGGAGGTGTGCGACGTCGCCATGTCTTAGCCACAGGAGGGGTTGGAGGTTTCCTTGGGGGAGTTGCCGGGCTACCGGGTCCGCCGGTTATCTTGTTCTACATGGCGCGGGACCTGCCCGCCGTTGTGATCCGCGCGAACATTTTTCTATATCTCTACATCTTTGACATTGCCGCCTTTGCCATGATGGGTGTGCAGGGTCGGTTGGAGATGCTGCCTGTCACACTTGGATTTCTGCTGGCCATCCCGACGATGGCTGGGAATGTTCTGGGGTCGTGGATGTTTCGGTTCGGATCCGAGAAAATATACCGCAACATTGCCTATCTGATCGTCGCTTCATCTGCGATTGCGGGCCTTCCGGTTTGGGACTAGGGTGCGCTCCATGCGACTGAACGAGATCGAATTTTCCGACACCAAACCCTTCGAGGGCTATGGCGCAGACTTCTTCCGCATCGGCGGTGAGGTCATTCAGGGGCACGTGTTGGCCTCGCCTGTGGGCATCGGTTCTTGGGGTGGCCTTGACGATGATGCCGCGCTGTTAGCACTGGCCGAACATGTTGATGTAATCTTCGTCGGGATGGGGGCAGAGATCGCCCACGTTCCTGTCGCTATGCGAAAACAGCTGGAAGAGGCTGGCCTTGGGGTCGAGGTCATGTCCAGCCCCGCCGCCGCCCGAACCTATAACGTGCTGCTGTCCGAAGGGCGCCGCGTCGCCGCTGCCCTGCTTGTGGTGGGCCAATGATTCTTAGCGTGACTAAATTAGCCTGCGCCCGCGGAGGCGTTCCCGTGTTGGAAGGCGTCAGTTTCACGCTGGAGCCAGGTCGGGCGCTATTGCTGCGCGGGCCCAACGGGATCGGGAAAACCACGCTGCTGCGAACGCTTTGCGGGCTTCAGCTGCCGCTGGAGGGCGAAATTTCGGTTCCGACCGAGAGCATGGCCTATGGTGCCCATGCAGATGGCTTGAAAGCCACTTTGACAGTGCGCGAGAACTTGGTGTTCTGGGCGCATACCTACGGCACCAAAGATGTTGAAACCGCCTTGGAGAAGTTTAACCTGATCGACCTACAGGATCGGGCCGCGCAGAACCTTTCGGCGGGTCAGAAGCGCCGTTTAGGCCTGGCACGCTTGATGGTTACCGGCCGCCCGATCTGGGTTCTGGACGAACCAACGGTATCGCTGGACACAGCCTCGGTCGCGATTTTTGGCGATGTTGTCCGCGATCACCTTGCGGCAGGCGGAATGGCCCTGATGGCGACGCATATCGACCTTGGGATCGAGGCCGAAGAATTGAACTTGAGCCAATTCAAGGCAGCTTTGCCGGAGACTGACGGCGATTTCGACGAGGCGTTCTTGTGATTGGTATTCTGATCCGGGATTTGCAACTGGCGGTCCGCGCCGGTGGCGGCTTTGGGTTAGGATTGGCCTTCTTTCTGATTGTCACGGTGCTCGTGCCGTTCGGGGTCGGTCCCAATAGTGAAATCCTCAAGACTATTGCGCCGGGCATCCTGTGGGTTGGGGCATTGTTGGCCTGCCTTCTGTCGCTAGACCGGATCTTCGCATTGGATTACGAGGACGGATCTCTGGACCTGCTGGCCACCGCGCCAGTGCCGCTTGAAGGCGTTGTGATCATGAAGGCGGCTGCGCATTGGGTGACCACTGGCCTGCCGTTGGTTTTGGCGTCGCCCATATTGGGGGTGCTGTTGAACCTCGACGGCGGCGCCTATATCTGGTTGGTTGCAAGTCTGGTGATTGGTGCGCCCGCGCTCTCGTTGGTCGGCGCCTTCGGGGCCGCGCTGACCGTTGGTCTGAAACGTGGCGGGCTGCTGTTGTCGCTTTTGGTGCTGCCGCTCTATGTGCCGACGTTGATTTTTGGGGCAGAGGCCGTCAAGCGCGGGGCAGGGGACGCGGATGCTTCCTTGCCAATGATGATGCTGGCAGGCATCACACTGTCGTGTGCCGCGCTTCTTCCCTTTGCAGCCGCTGCGGCAATCCGTATCAATTTGCGCTGACGTCGGATGTGGTAGTCAGGCGCAAAACTGGAATTGAGCTATGTCGATCTGGGAATACGCTAACCCTGTCAAATTCATCCGGACCACCGAAAAGGTGCTTCCCGCGATCAGTGTCGCCGCAGTCGTTGCACTGGTTGGTGGGCTGTTCTGGGGGTTTTTCCTGACCCCGGACGACTTCCGGCAAGGGTCGACCGTCAAGATCATCTATATACATGTGCCCTCGGCGCTGATGGCGATCAATGCATGGTTCATGATGTTGGTGGCGAGCCTCATCTGGCTGATCCGCCGCCATCATGTCAGTGTGCTGGCCGCCAAGGCTGCGGCGCCGATTGGGATCACCATGACCCTGATTGCTCTGTTTACAGGAGCCCTATGGGGGCAGCCCATGTGGGGCACTTGGTGGGCGTGGGACCCGCGTCTTACGAGTTTCTTGATCCTGTTCCTGTTTTACCTTGGCTACATGGCGCTTTGGGCCGCGATCGAAGATACGGACGCCGCCGCGGACCTGACGGCGGTCCTTTGCATTGTCGGGTCGGTCTTTGCAGTTCTTAGCCGATATGCAGTGAACTTCTGGAACCAGGGGCTGCATCAGGGCGCCTCTCTGTCGTTGGACAAAGAGACCAACGTCGACAACGTGTTCTACCAGCCCCTGCTGCTGTCGATAGGCGGGTTCGTGCTGTTGTTCGTTGCGCTTGTCCTGCATCGCACCCGGACTGAAATCCGTGCACGTCGCATCAAGGCGCTGCTGGCCCGTGAAAGGATGGAAGCATGATGCCCGAGCTTGGAAAATATGCAGCGACCGTTCTGTCGTCCTACGCCATCTCGTTGACGCTTCTGATTGGCCTTGTGGCGTTGAGCCTCTGGCAGGGCGCGAAGGTCCGCAAGCAGCTTAAGCAGATTGAGGAAAGGCGCAAATCCAATGGCTAAGAAGAAGATCCCTATCTTTGTTCTTCTGCCCCCGGTGATTTTCGCTGGGCTGGTCGCGGTGTTTCTGTTGGGAATGCAACGCGAAGACCCTGATGCGCTGCCGTCGACAATGGAGGGTCGTATGTTCCCCGACCTGACACTGACGGAGTTCGAGGGCGAGTTGTTCACCGCAGAGGACTTGACCGCGCCCGGTGTCAAGCTGGTCAATTACTGGGCCAGCTGGTGTGCGCCCTGCCGGGCTGAGCACGCGCAACTCATGCAGCTCGCCGAAGAGGGCGTCAAAGTCTACGGGATTAATTACAAGGACGACCCGCGCAACGCCAAAGACTTTCTGGCCGAACTTGGCGACCCCTATACGAAAACCGCCGCAGACCCAAAGGGTCGTACGGCGCTCAACTGGGGACTCTATGGTGTCCCGGAAACTTTTGTAATTGATGCAGACGGGATAGTCCTATTGCGGTTCGCAGGTCCCGTCACCCGCTCGGTTCTCGAGGAGAGAATTCGTCCGCTTTTGGATTAATTTGAAATCAGCTTGCCTGTGCCAGCATCATAATGAAAGCCGTGAAAAACAGGGCTTCCGCGAAGGGCATCGAACGGGGGATAAAACGGGTAACTTTGTACATGATCAACTTTCCTTACTACCCGATCAAAATCCCACATATCGAAATTCAATGTAACAACTTTGTTTTGGACACCTGTCCAAAAGGATAGGTTTGGATTGCACACTTGTCCTTTTGGGTAGGTTAGCAATTCTGGAAAAACACCTCCGAAAAAAACAATCTGCAATATCCCAAAGGATTGTACGAATCACTTATCCTTCCGGTTGTGGGGGTGACCTTACGTCAACAAGAACTATACTTTCGGATATAGCTTTTCGGGCATTCGTACGGAGAGGTTCTTGACCTAACGTCAAGTAAAGCAAGGAAAAAGGCCCCCGAGGGGGCTTTATAGACTTTGGTCGTATTGCTTTAAGATTTGGCCAGATTGCGAAGAACGTAGTGCAGGACGCCTCCGTTCTCGACGTATTCGATCT
>CAYFXM010000229.1:0-4480 GCA_964346965.1 uncultured Actibacterium sp.
AAAACCCGCCGCCGCCAGATGGCGGGCGCGTTCTGTCGCCACCACCGCGGCCGCCCATCAGGACGCGTAGTTGTTCCTGACCTTTTTTCATCAGGTCATCGATTTCGGGAATCTGCGGGCCGTCATTGCCCGGGCCCCGACCGCCACGATTTCCGCCGCCGCCGTTGTCAGAGCCATTGCCCCCCCAAGGTCCGCCTTTATTTCCAGACATCTAGGTTTGATCCCCCTTCGTGTCGCGTGTTCGTTTCTTGTTAGTTGGTCATATACTGCTCGAAATCAAGCAGTTCGGACCGGGTTCTTCAAAGTTACCAATTCTTCGGCCATCACCGGATGAACCGCAACGGTCCTGTCAAAATCTTCTTTCGTGGCGCCCATCTTGATGGCAACTGCTGCCAGCTGGATCATTTCGCCGGCATCCGGAGCCACGATATGACATCCCAGAACCTTGCGGGTCGCCTTGCTGACAATCAGCTTCATCAACACCCGATCCTCGCGCCCTGCAAAGAGCGACTGCATCGGGCGGAAGGCCGCGCAATAGACCTCGATCGGCTCTTGTTCGGCGGCGGCCTCTTCGGTTAGGCCCACTGTTCCGAACTCTGGCTGTGTGAAGACCGCGCTGGCCACCAGTTCATGATCTGGCTTGGTCGGGTTGCCTTTAAACACGGTCTCGACAAAGGCCGCGCCCTCGCGGATCGCCACGGGCGTAAGGTTGATCCTGTCCGTGACATCACCCACGGCGAAGACCGACGGTACTCCGGACTGGGAATAATCATCGACGATGATCTCACCTTTTCGGCCCAGCTCGAGGCCGATCTCTTCAAGGCCCAATCCCGCAGTATTCGGAGTGCGGCCCGTCGCGTACATAACCTTGTCAAAGACCATGTCACGCCCATCGGTGGATTTCACCTTGATGCCATCCCCGACCTGTTCCATCGAGATCACATCGGTTCCAAGATGCAGGTTCACTCCATCGCGGATCATCTGATCTGCGACATGGCCCCGTGCCTCGCCATCAAAGCCGCGCAGGATTTGCGCACCGCGGTAATATTGAGTCACCTCGACACCCAATCCGTTCATGATGCAGGCGAATTCGCAGGCAATAAACCCGCCACCGACGATCAGCAGTCGTTTCGGCAGTTCATCCTGCAGGAACATGTCGTTCGAGGTCACTGCCAGTTCTGAACCGGGTATTTCCGGTACAAACGGCGCACCCCCGGTAGCGACCAGAATGTGTTTCGCCGTAAAGGTCTTTCCATTGGCAAGCGCCACCGTATGCGGGTCGGCGATTGTCGCACGGGTGTCAAAGATTTCCACACCGGCCTTCTCTAGGTTGGCACGATAGAGGCCCTCTAGCCGATCCAGCTCCGCATGTAGCTGAGATTTGAAACGCGGCCAGTCAAACGTACCAACCGATGCGTCCCAGCCATATGCATTGGCATCCTCGACTTGGCGCGGATAGCCAGACGCAAACACCATGAGTTTCTTTGGAACACAGCCCCGGATCACGCAGGTCCCGCCCATGCGGTATTCCTCTGCCAGTCCGACCTTGGCCCCGGCCTCGCTGGCCGCCAGACGCGCGGCGCGGACACCGCCCGAGCCGCCACCGATTACAAAGAGGTCAAAGTCGAAACTCATGGGGCTGCGCCTTTCAATCAGATATCTGCAAAGAGGTTCGACGTCTCAACGTCGACCGAGCCCTCTTCGATTGTCTGACCATCTATGCCGCGCACCTCGACCTTTCCATCCCCATGTCCGATCACAACCATGTCACAAATATCTATGAACAACCCATTCTCGACCACGCCCGGAACTTGGTTCAAGACCAACGCCAGCTGACGCGGGTTGCCGATGCGCTTCAGGTGCAGGTCCAAAACAAGGTTGCCCTCATCGGTGAGACAGGGCTCATCGCCCGACATCCGCATTGTCACTTCCCGACCCAGGACATCGAATCCCTCAAGCGTTTCTTCGATCAGTCCCTTGGTGGTTTTCCAGCCGAAATTCAGAACTTCCACAGGCAGCGGGAAGGCCCCGAGTTGCGAGACAGATTTTGCAGCATCCGCAATAACGATCATCCGGTCGCTGGCGGTCGCAACGATTTTTTCCCGCAGGTGTGCGGCGCCGCCACCCTTGATCAGGTTCAGGTCAGCATCAAATTCATCCGCACCGTCGATGGTCAAGTCTAACCACGGTACGTCGTTCAGGGTCGAAACCTTGATCCCTACTTCCTCGGCCAGATCGGCAGTTCGGGATGAAGTAGCAACGGCAGTAATATTCAGCCCCTCGTCACGCACGCGTTCGCCTAGGCGTTTCACCATCCACGCAGCGGTCGAGCCGGTCCCAAGACCTACACGCATCCCATCCTGCACGAAGTCTACGGATTTCACGGCACAGGCGTATTTCGCCTTGTCGATCGGGGAAAGTTCGGTCGTCATCTGCTGGCCTCCAGAATAGTCCCGAACCTTATAGGAAAGTTCTTCCGGGGCTGCGAGGAGGAAATACCGGGTTTTCACCTTGAATGATGACCCCGACCACACAGTTTGATTTGCTTTTGTCCCTGGGGGCGGCGAAGCTTGAAGAATGTTCCTGTCGGTTTTCGAAATGTTCAAGGTCGGCATCGGACCATCGTCCTCCCATACGATGGGGCCGATGGTGGCGGCTAGCCGATTTCTGGACCAATTAAGGGCCTCACCCTTCAGGCCCGCGGGGCTGCGTGCGTCGCTGCACGGGTCGCTGGCATTTACCGGCGTTGGCCACGCAACCGACCGCGCGACCGTGTTGGGCTTGGCCGGGTTTCGGGTTGAGACTTACGATCAGGATGAGGCGGAGGCTGCACTAGCCGAGATTCATGCGCGAGGTCAGGTCTCTCCTCCGGGATTCAATGCACTGAAATTTAGACCAAAGACTGACCTGATCTTTGATTTTGAACGCGCGTTACCCGGTCACGCCAATGGAATGATCCTGATGGCAACTGACAGGCAGGGCGATGTTTTGCTGAAGGAAACTTATTATTCCATCGGCGGAGGGTTTGTCGTGACTGAAAAGGAGTTAATGGAAGGCACCCCTCCGTCGGGAAGCGGCTCCAAACAAGTCCCCTATCCGTTCAAATCGGCCGTCGAAATGCTGAACATGGCCGCCAACAGCGGCAAGACCATCGCCCAGATGAAATATGCCAACGAACGCGCCTATCGCCCGGTCGCCGAGATCGACGCCGGGATAGAACAAATCTGGCAAGTCATGACCGATTGCATCAACCGGGGCTTAGACCACGAGGGAGAATTGCCCGGCGGCCTGCACGTAAAGCGCCGGGCCAAGGCGATCCACGAAGCGCTGAAGGCCGAGCACGGACGCAATCTGACTGCCCCCCATGTGATCAACGACTGGATCGGCACCTATGCCATGGCGGTGAACGAAGAGAACGCCGCCGGGGGGCAAGTTGTGACCGCCCCAACCAACGGCGCCGCAGGCGTTCTGCCTGCCACGATCCGTTATTGGCTCGACCACGTGCCGGGCGCGACCCGCTCCAAAGTGCCCGAATTCCTCTTGACCTCCGCCGCGATCGGCGGGCTGATCAAAAACAATGCATCGATTTCCGGTGCCGAGGCGGGCTGTCAGGCAGAGGTCGGCTCGGCCAGCGCCATGGCGGCCGCCGGTCTGGCGGCCGTTCTGGGTGGCACGCCAGCCCAGATTGAAAACGCCGCCGAAATTGCGTTGGAACATCATCTGGGCATGACCTGCGACCCGGTGAAGGGACTGGTTCAGGTCCCCTGCATCGAACGCAACGGTCTTGGAGCGATCAAAGCGGTCTCGGCCGCCTCGCTGGCGATGCGCGGTGATGGCAGCCATTTTGTGCCATTGGACTCCGCTATTGAAACCATGCGCCAAACCGGGGTGGATATGTCAGAGAAATACAAGGAGACCTCGCTCGGCGGACTTGCGGTCAACATTCCGAACTGCTGACCGTGAACTGCCGTCAGGTGTTTGCGCCCAGAGCCGCAATCGCCTGCGGCAGGAAGACCTTGGGAAGGACAACCAACAGACCCGCGCCTTCGGGCCAAATCCGGACCATGGGCTCGGACACTTTGTTGGATGTTCCCAGACGCCCACCGGGTGCAAGCTCCAACCCGTCGATCGGCCAATGCAGACCCTCGCTCCTGCCGCGTTGCGCCAACAGTGGAAACAACGACAGTCGCGCACCAACCGGCAGGTCCAGTACCAGTTCAGGAGGGCAATGGAACAGCAGGTCTTCATGTCCCAAGACGATGCAGCGTTTATCAGAATATTTGACCAGGCAGCTTAGCACCGCCAACTGATGGTCAATCCGAGAACCGGTAAAGCCGACGGCAACAATCAGCGGCGCATCGAGCGACCGAAGGCATTTGTCGAAATCCGTGCTATCCTGTTCGGAAACACACCGCAGACGATCCGCAGAGATCGCCTGTTTCGCCTCTTCGGAGATGGAATCCATGTCACCGATCACGAG
>CAYFXM010000230.1:0-4478 GCA_964346965.1 uncultured Actibacterium sp.
CAGAGACGATGTTCTCGGATGCAATCAGCTCGATCTCGTCGCGCTGACGACCCAGCTCCAGACCAATGGCTTCAGCCACTTCGGGGTCACGGGAGGCAAGGCTTTCGGTGAAAAAGCCGCTTTCGCGGGAATCTGCGTTCATCTGACAACTCCTGAAAGGGCGGCGCGGGGCCGTATGCCGGGTGTTTACAAAAACTTCGCGCAAAGAAACACCCGGAAAACACATGTCTGATCAGGTGTTTTGAAAAAAAGCGCGGAGTCATTTGAAGGGAGACGGGGGGTTGAGTTTCCGTCTCACCCGCGCAAAGTGGTCCTGACGGAATTGACGGGTCGGGAATATGTCTGAAACGCAGAAAATCGCTTTTCTAGCCAGCGACACATCTATCGCGGAGCAGGCGCGACGACATCTGTCGGTAGAGCATGGTGATGTGCCTCCCGAAGAGGCTGACGTGATTGTAGCTCTTGGAGGGGATGGCTTCATGCTGCACACCCTGCATGGCACCCAGCATCTGGACACGCCGGTTTATGGGATGAATTGCGGTACCGTCGGCTTCCTGATGAACGAATATCACGAGCCCGGACTGCTGGAGCGTTTGGCCGTTGCCGAGGAAGAAGTGATCCACCCCCTTCGCATGCGCGCGATCCACGAGGATGGCACCGTGTTCGAAGCGCTGGCGATCAACGAGGTTTCCATGCTCCGCGCCGGTCCTCAGGCGGCGAAGTTGAAGATTTCGATTGATGGCAAAGTACGGCTGGAGGAATTGGTCTGTGATGGAGCTTTGGTGTCCACGCCTGCTGGATCGACTGCCTATAACTATTCAGCGCATGGCCCGATCCTGCCAATTGGCTCAGACGTACTCGCGCTGACGGCAATGGCACCGTTTCGTCCCAGACGTTGGCGTGGTGCGCTTCTGCCGAGCGACGCTAAGTTACGAATCGACGTGATGAACCCAAAAAAGCGCCCGGTCATGGCCGACGCCGACAGCCGCACGGCAGGTAAGGTCATTTCGGTCGAGATTGAGACAGCAAAAGATATCGCTCATCGTATCCTTTTTGATCCCGGTCATGGTTTGGAAGAACGTCTGATCCGGGAACAGTTCGTTTAGGATTCCTGTGCCTTCGCCCAGCTTTCGCGTTTGCGATAGAGCGTCGATGGGGAAACGTCCAAAAGCCGCGATGCTTTCGGGACCGATCCGCCGCATTTTTGGATCGTCGCTTCGATGACGATTTGCTCGATTTCTGCAAGAGTTTTACCGACAAGCCCGTCTACCGTTGGGCCATCGGCAACGGTAGGTAGAGCTTGTTTAGGCAAGAGGTCGGTGCCTTGCGCGATCTCGTCCGGTAGCATGGAGGCGGTGATCCATTGGTTGTCATTCAGGACAACACATTGGCGCAGCACGTTGCGAAGCTGGCGGATATTCCCCGGCCAGGAATAGTTCCGAACAATTTTCCGGGCATCGTCGTCAAAACCCTCGAACCGACGCCCTTCTTCCTGCGCGAATTTCACGATGGCCGATTCCGCGATCTCCAGCATGTCGTTGCCACGTTCCCTAAGGGGGGGCATGTGGATTGGAACCACGTGTAGTCGATAGAATAGATCCTCTCGGAAACGGCCTGCGCGGACCTCTTCCATCGGGTTCCGATTGGTGGCGCAGATGATCCTCACGTCAACTTTGCGTGGCTGGGAAGCTCCAACAGGCCGTATGGTCGAGCTTTCAAGGAAACGAAGTAGTTTTGTCTGAAGGTCGAGGTCCATCTCGCAGATTTCATCCAGAAACAGCGTTCCTCCGTCCGCCGCTTCCGCCGCTCCGGGTTTGTCAGCGATCGCTCCGGTGAAAGAGCCTTTCAGGTGCCCGAACACTTCTGATTCCAACAAATCCCGTGGAATAGCACCGCAGTTCAGAGGGACGAACGGGCCGTCCGCACGGGCTGACGATTGATGGATCGCTTCTGCGCAGAGCTCTTTCCCAGTCCCGCTCTCACCGGTGATGAAAACCGTTGCGGTCGACGGAGCCACAGATTGTATTTGAGTGACCACGTCCAGCATTTGCGGCGAAGACCCCTGAAACCGCCCAAGCGACAGAGCTTCAGGTTTTTGCACTTCTGGTTTCGGCAAATGACGCGCCGCGATCGCGTTGTTCACCGCGTTGACCAGCCGTTCGTCGCTGAACGGTTTCATCAGGAAGTCGAACGCACCGCCGCGCATGGCTTCAACTGCCTGCTTCACCGAACCGTTCGACGTTACGACGATAACGATGGTCTCGGGGCGGGCTTCAAGAAACTGGGTTAGAAGATCAAAGCCGTTTTCATCCGGCAACATCAGGTCGAGAAGTACGATGTCAGGCTTGTATTCGCGAAACATGGCGCGCCCTTCACGGGCGGTGCCTGCCGCGACGACGTCGTAGCCCGCATGCTGCAGAATGTTCTGATAGAGCATTTGCAGAGACAGCGTGTCCTCGATCATTAATAGTGGCCGCGTCATTCAGCGTCTCCGAAACGGGTTCCGATCTCTTCGCCAATCTGATCGATCAATTGGCGAGTCCCGTTGACGGCGGGTTGGCAGTAGACTTCGGCCTGCGCGACGTCTTTAGAGATCGAAGCCGCGTTGAGTTTTTCGGCAATGGCCTGCAGCGATACATCCCCCACGGCGCCAGAAAGTGCCACAAGTACATGCGATCCGCTGCGCAGTTCCTTCAGGTCAAAATCCTCTTTGGCTTTCAGAAGGGACTGGACTACAGCTTCAAGATCACTGCGCAGACGGTTCAGAAGCTCGTTCCCTTTGGGGCCATCGCAAAACGCGAGTAGGCGGTCGATATGCGTCTGGCACAGCCCGTCGGCTGCGGGGACATGCACAATTCCGGGTGCCGGTTCGGATCGGGTTTGCACGCGTTTGATCCCCTCTGCTAGCGCTTCAATGCTGAGGATCGGCTTGGCAAGGATACCGTCGGCACCGGCATCATAGATCTCTTGCCGGTTCGCGCTAAGCACAAAGGCCGTCACCGCAAGTATCGGAAGGCTGCCCGGACCAACTTCGGCCTGACGGATTTGGCGGATCAGGTCCAGACCCGAGAGTCTGGGCATCTCGATATCAATTAGCGCAAAGTCGAAATCGTTTTCCGACAACATCTCCAGCGCCTGCAAACCGTCGCTGGCGGTCGTACTCGTTGCGCCGAGTGTATCCAGCATATGCTGTAGAACAAGTTGGATTGTGGCGTTGTCTTCTGCGATCAGAACGTTCTGTCCGGTTAAATCGGGCATCTCGACCGCACTGGACGGGTCGGCCACACCGGGTGCCCAGGACACGCGGGGCAAATGCGCCGAGACGGTTGTGCCGCCACTAAGGCGGTCTTCGACTGAAAGCTGCGCGCCGAGCTTGCGGGCAAGGGAATTTGCAATATGCAATCCGTGGCCGCTTCCGGGGTGGGAGTTGCCATTGTCACGAGCCGCGAAATCAAACAGCCGGGATTTGGCTTCGTCACTGAAACCTGCCCCGGTGTCAGACACTTGAAAGCAGAGCGTTTCCTTCGCGCACATGCGGATTCCAAGGGTAACCGGCCCGCCGTTGCCGTATTTGAACGCGTTGCTGAGGAGGTTGTTCAGAATGCGTTCCAGCGCATGACGTTCAACTCCGATGAGCTGCGGCAGGTCGGGTTCCATCTCGATTCTGAACTGACCCCCTGCGTCACCTCGCTGCGCACCCCAACGTGCCTGGACCGCCTCGACGAAGCTCTGAAGTTCCAAAATCGCACCGGGAGCGTCAAGGTGGCCTTCATCTCCCGTCGCCAAGACAAGAGCCTCTTGAGACAGGCGGGTCAGTTGCTCGGCTGCACGTTGCGCCTGTTGCAGAAGACCACGCGATCGGGCGTCTAAGGGTTTCATATCCGCAAGGTCGAAACCTCCTAGGACGTCGGCAATTGCGTTGCGAATATCGTGGTCCAGAAGCGCAGCGCGTTCTAGCGTCTGCCGAGAGACCGGGCCGGTAGGAACTGCACCATCATCAGCCATGGCAGACTGGTGCTTTATAAGTTGGAGAGGTCACTGTCTCGGGCGCCCGCATAAGTTGCGTTTTCTCCTGTTTACAGCGACTTCTCCTTTTTCACCAACATGTCTTATTGGTCAGGCTAAAGATTTAGCCCTTGGCGTAACCCAGACCCTGCAGGGCTTCGGTGATCTCATCCAGAATGGCCGGATCGTCGATTGTGGCCGGCATCTTCCATGCGGTGCCATCGGCGATGTTCACCATGGTGCCACGCAGGATTTTGCCAGAGCGGGTCTTGGGCAGGCGATCAACGACACAGCACAGTTTGAAGGCGGCAACCGGCCCGATCTTCTCGCGGACCATTTTGACGACTTCTTTGATGATCTCGTCATGGTCACGATCGACACCGGCGTTCAGGCAGATGAAACCAAGCGGCATCTGGCCTTTCAGCTTGTCTGCAACACCGATCACGGCGCATTCGGCGACATCAGGGTGACCG
>CAYFXM010000231.1:0-4467 GCA_964346965.1 uncultured Actibacterium sp.
CGCCATCATCATGCCGCGCAGCGACTTGTCACAACCTGCAAGGCCTACGATCGCGTCATAGCAGTGGCCGCGCATGGTCAGTTCCACCGTGTCCGCGATCGCTTCGCGCGAGGCCAGCGACGAGCGCATGCCTTCGTGACCCATGGCGATCCCGTCGGTCACTGTGATGGTGGTGAATTCGCGCGGGGTGCCCTGTTCGGATTTCACGCCCATTTTCACCGATTGTGCCTGACGGTTCAGTGCGATGTTACAGGGTGCGGCTTCGTTCCAGCAGGTGGCCACGCCGACCAGCGGCTGATGAATTTCTTCCTCGGTCATCCCCATCGCATAGTAGTATGAGCGATGCGGGGCGCGCGCCGGGCCTTCGGTAACGTGGCGAGACGGCAGGCGGGATTTGTCGAAACGGGTGTTTTTCATGACGATCCTCCAAGGGAATAGGCTGGCGGATTGAATAACGGTCTGCAAAGAAATCCACAAGCGGCATTGCCGAGGTCAATTCACATCGCTAGCGTCAACCGTGGGATGAACATGAATAACGTTGCATTCGAACAATTCGTCGGGCCCGCCCGTGCCTATCCGCAGATTTGGCGGTTGGTATTGGGCATCTTCCTGGCCTTGTTCATCTATCTCGGTTGCGTCGCGATCATGGCAGTCGCGATCTATCCGATTGTCGGCCCAATCAACTATTTTAGCTGGATGTCGGGCCTCATGACTGCGGATACGCCCGGGCATGTATTCTTTGTGTTGCTTAGTTTCGCGGGCATGGCCATTGGAGCCATGGTTGCCGCCGCCGCGTGTCATTATCGTGGGCCATCAACACTTTTCGGTCCTGCCCGCCGCTTCATTCCCGATTTCGTGCGGACCCTGATCTTTGTTGGGCCGCTTTACGTGATTCTCGGAATCTACAGCGTCTCGGCGATGGAGCTGGAGACGAACCACCTCTTGCGAAGCTGGCTAATGCTGCTGCCCATCGCCTTGCCGCTGGTTTTCCTTCAGGTCACCGCCGAAGAGCTGATATTCAGAGGTTACCTGCCACAACAACTGGCCGCCCGGTTCAAAGCCAAATGGGTCTGGATGGTACTTCCGTCATTGTTGTTCGCGATCTTGCATTTCGACCCGCGTGCGGGTCTGGCCGCCTATTCAATGGTCGCCACCATTCTTCTGTTTGCGATGATTGCAATGGATCTGTCGGCGCGACGCGGAAACCTCGGAGCAGCAATTGCCCTGCATCTGGTGAACAACTGTTTTGCGTTGCTGTTTGTGTCGGTCAAAGGCACGATCACCGGCCTGTCGCTGTTTATCACGCCATACAGCATCGAAAACGCCAGCCAATTGGGACGTTCGGCGCTTCTGGACGTAGCGCTGCTGTTCCTCGTCTGGAAACTGCTCAAAGGTGTTTTACGCGATTGATTGCAATTCGCCTCTGGCCCGCTTATTTCAGCAACACTCAACCTGCGACAGGCTGTACCACATGAACTGGATCACCAACTACGTCCGCCCCAAGATCAACTCGCTGTTTTCCCGCCGCGAAGTGCCAGAGAACCTTTGGCATAAATGCGGGGAATGCGGGACCATGCTGTTTCACCGGGAGCTGACCGAGAGTCTAAATGTCTGCTCGAACTGCGACCATCATATGCCGATCACCCCACGGGATCGATTCCATGCGCTGTTTGATGGTGCGATCTACACCGAGATCGAGGTTCCCGAGCCGGTTACTGACCCGCTGCAGTTCCGCGATCAGAAGAAATACCCCGACCGGATGAAATCCGCCCAAAAGGGCACCGGCGAACGGGAAGCCATGCTGGTGGCCGAGGGCGAGGTCATGCGCACCCCGATCGTCGCCGCCGCGCAGGATTTCAGTTTCATGGGCGGGTCAATGGGCATGTATGTCGGAAACGCGATCATCGCGGCCGCCGAACGCGCCGTGGCGCTTGGGCGTCCTCTGGTTCTGTTCTCGGCCGCCGGTGGCGCGCGGATGCAGGAAGGTATCCTGTCGCTGATGCAGATGCCCCGCACCACTGTAGCCGTGGAAATGCTGAAAGAGGCCGGTCTGCCCTATATCGTCGTGCTGACCCACCCGACCACCGGTGGCGTGACAGCCTCCTATGCGATGCTGGGCGACGTCCACATCGCCGAGCCAAATGCACTGATCTGCTTTGCCGGCCCCCGCGTCATCGAACAGACCATCCGCGAGAAACTGCCCGAGGGCTTCCAGCGCGCCGAATACTTGCTGGAACACGGCATGCTGGACCGCGTAACGCACCGCAAGGACATGAAGGAAGAGCTGGTCACCATCATCCGAATGTTGACCAAACAGACTCCGCCGATCCAAGGCGATCTGCCCTCGCCGGAAGCCGAGGCCGCGACCTCGGAATGACCCGCGCCCAGTCGGACGTCATCCTTGAACGGATGATGTCCCTGCACCCAAAGATCATCGACCTGACGCTGGACCGTGTCTGGCGGTTGCTCGACGCATTGGGCAATCCGCAAAACGACCTGCCTCCGGTGATCCATATCGCTGGGACCAATGGCAAAGGCTCCACCCAGGCCATGCTACGCGCGGGGCTGGAAGGCGCTGGCAAGTCCGTCCACGCCTATACCTCGCCGCATCTGGCGCGGTTCCACGAGCGCATCCGTCTGGCGGGAGAGCTGATCCCGGAAGAGGCCCTAACCAAGGTTTTGGACGATTGCTATGCCGCCAATAACGGCTCGAATATCACCTATTTCGAGATCACGACGGTTGCAGGCCTGCTGGCCTTCGCGCGAGCCCCTGCGGATTACACCCTGCTAGAGGTTGGCCTTGGCGGGCGGCTGGATGCGACCAATGTCGTCGACAAACCTGCGCTGACGGTGATCACTCCTGTCTCGATCGACCACCAGCAGTTTCTAGGTGATACCTTGCCCGAAATCGCGGCCGAGAAAGCCGGGATCATCAAACGTACCGTGCCCTGCATCGTAGGCCCTCAAGAAGACGCCGCACTTGAGGTGATCGAGACCCGCGCCGAGCGCCTTGGCGCCCCCCTGTTGGTGCATGGTCAAAATTGGCACGTGACCGAAGAACGAGGCCGTCTGGTCTATCAGGACGAGACCGGCCTACTGGATCTGCCCCTGCCAAACCTGATCGGCGCGCACCAAGTGCAAAACGCCGGGATCGCCATCGCGGGCCTGCGTGCTTTGGGTTTCGGGGAAGAGGCCTGCGAGGCCGCCGCCACCCGCGCCGAATGGCCCGCCCGGATGCAACGCCTGAAACACGGTCCACTGGTGGACGTAGCTGGTAAGGCCGAACTCTGGCTCGACGGAGGCCACAACCCCGCCGCCGGACTAGCCTTGGCCGAAGCGCTTGGCCGCCTGCCGAAGCGCCCCCTACACCTGATCTGTGGAATGCTGAAAACCAAGGATACAAGCGGGTACCTATGCCCCCTGGCGGAGGTTGCTGAAAGCCTGACGGCGGTGTCGATCCCCGGTGAGGTGAACACCTTAACTGCTAGTGCGACAGCTGAAGCGGCAGAGCGTGTTGGCCTGACGGCCTCTACCTCTGAAAGCCTTGATGAGGCGATTTCCAATATCACCAAAGAAACGCCACACGCACGCATTCTGATCTGCGGATCGCTGTACCTTGCTGGCAACGTTTTGAGGGAAAACGGGTAGCCTAGAAACGCTGTGGCAGGACCGGTGCCCGACCACTTGCAGTGACCCTGAAAACCTCTGTCCCTTCCATCACGACCGCAGAGAGATCGTGGCCCCAAGCAGCGCCAGTGTCGACATTCAACCGGTTGCCATAGTGTGTCACCTGTTTGATCGGCGTATGACCATGAACGATCAACGCGCCGTGGTCGGCGGTCGAGGCGTGAAACTCTTGCCGGATCCAAAGCAGATCGTCCTCTGTCTGGGCATCCAATGCGACTCCAGGCCGAATCCCGGCATGACAGAAAAAGACCTCACCCCGTTGCAGGCTCTTGGGAAGGTCTTCTAGAAACTGCCGGTGTGAAAGGGGGACTTTCGCACAGGCCTCTTCGTGAACATCGGCCAGTGGCCGCCGGAAGGACGCGTCAACGCCATAAGAGATCAGACTCTCGCGCCCGCCAATGTTGCCACTCAGCCAGTGGAGGTCTTCGCGCAGTGGATCGCGTTGTGTATCGGGTTGCAAATAGGCGGCCATCATCCGGTCGTGGTTACCCTTCAGGCAAACCCACGGCCGACCCTGAGCCAAGCCGTTGATCAAAAAGTCCAGTACGCCTCTGGTATCCGGCCCGCGATCTACGAAGTCGCCGACATGCACAATCGGGGCCTCGCTATCTCCCACGCGCGCGCGGTCTTTGGCGATGAACGCATGCACCACCTGAAGTTTATCCAGATGCCCATGGATATCTCCGACGACGTAGGTGCGCATTGCAACTCTCCCAACAAAAATGGCCTGCCGCATCTCTGCGACAGGCCTGCGCGTTTCTCAAGCCCGAAAGCTTAGCC
>CAYFXM010000232.1:0-4432 GCA_964346965.1 uncultured Actibacterium sp.
ACGATGAGATCAAAAACCCTCTCGGCGAGGGCTTCAAACATACCGTGAGACGTGCCTGCAGTGACAACTTTGTAGCCGTGTCTCGTAAAGAAGCGAGTCAGAAAAGCCGTCAGCTGGCTGTCATCATCAACGATAAGTAATTGTTCTTGCACGCATCCGCCCCTCCCTGCTGTTTTGATAATGATGCTTGCGCGATTCATCAAGACAGCGAACTGTAGGGCCATGGCATTGGAAACTCCAACTGTACGAACACGGAGATGGTTAGGAATTGTCGTTGGCGCGGCGGCTCTGCTTTTGGTGACGGTAGTCCTGGGTCTAACGCTCGGGTTTCTCACCCGCGCGCAGTTTGCGGAGGTGGAGGAGAGTTGGGTTGACTACGCAGGCGCAGCGGAACGGAAGGGTGTTCTCATCAGCGAAATCCGCGGCCATCTGGGGTATGGAGGGATCATTCACAACTTCAAGAACTATGTTCTCCGTCAGGAAGATGTTTACCGGGAAGCGACTGAGCGGGAACTGGCGGCGTTTCATCGGCTGGTCGCGGAATACCGGGCACTTCCTGTGGATGCGGGGGAAGCCGCTGCCCTGAATTCGTTGGTTGAAACGATCGGACAATATGAAAGCATGCTGCCGGTCGCGATTCAGGCTGCGCAGCGTGCCGAGAGACCGGAAGACACGGACGAACTCGTAAGGATCGATGATCGCGACGCGCTCGTGGCGCTTGAGCGACTTGAGGACAACTGGCTCAAAGTTCAGCAAATCTCTGGGGCGCGTATCGCCACGGCCGTCGAAAGCGGGCGGACTCTGATTTGGATCGGGTTTTTGTCGATCTTCGCCCTTGTTGTTGCAGCGTCTGTCATCGGTCTACTTGTCTTGTTGCTTGTCCGCGACTTGAGAAGCGCGGTGGGCGAGCTTGCGACGGAGCTTGATGAACGCAAACGATTGGAGCGTTCGGAAAACCGGTTGGCCACCGCGGTTCAACAAAGCCCGGCCACTATCCTTATCACGGATACGAATGCCCGCATTCAGTATGCCAATTCAAAGTTTGAGGAATTGTCTGGTTGGACATTGAAAGAAATCTTGGGAAAGACACCGTCGTTCCTGCAATCTGGCAATACGGATCCGGAAACGTACCAAGAGATACGCACGAGCCTGCAGGCTGGCGAACCTTGGCAAGGGACATTTCGCAATAAGCGCAAGGATGGTTCGAGTTATTGGGCTGACACAATGATCCTGCCGCTTCTGGATTCGGACGGTGTCGTGCAAAACTTCATTGGGATTGGGGAAGACATTACCGAAAAGCGGCAGGCTCGTGAACAAGTCGTCCGCGCGCAGAAGTTAGAGGCTGTCGGTCAGCTGGCAGGCGGCGTTGCGCACGACTTCAACAACATTCTGACAACCATCGTCGGTGCAAGTCATCTGGCCGCGATGGATGCGCCCGAGGGGAGCGAACTGGCCGGCGAGATCGAACAGATTGCAATTGCCGCGCGGCGGGCGAAAAGCATTGTCAACGAGCTTCTGACCTTTGCGCGGCGCGAGCCGGGCGAAAGCAGGCCAGTTGATCTTGTCGCTGTTGTCAACGAGGTCGCTGGCCTGCTCAAAGCGTCGTTGCCGCCGACTGTGACGATAGAGGTTGATTGCCCAAAAGGTATTTCCGTTGTTGGCGATCCAACGCATCTGCACCAGATCATAATGAACCTTTGTCGCAACGCAGCTGAAGCCATGGCAGGGGAGGAAGGAACAATCCGGGTGGCGGCGAAGGCGTCAGGCGGTGGCCGCGTCATTCTCGAGGTTGTCGATGACGGCCCCGGGATGACTGACGACATCCGACAGCATCTCTTCGAGCCGTTCTTCACGACGAAGCCGCTGGGAAAGGGGTCGGGTCTGGGGCTCGCCGTTGTCTTCGGTCTGGTCGAGGAAATGAACGGCACCATTATCGTCGACAGCGAACCTGGCGAGGGGGCGACTTTTAGGATCTATCTTCCCGAGGCACAGTATTCCTCCGAAGAAATATCTGCTGGGGCACAGGCTTTGCCGCGCGGCAATGAACGTATCATTTTGATCGACGATGAGGCGGAAGTCGCTGGCACTCTGAGACGAATCCTGGCGCGTCTCGGTTATCAGGTTCAGGCCTTTACCGGACCGAAAGCAGCCCTTGATCGCTTCAGAAAGTCACCAGGCGATTTCGACATTGTTGTCTCAGACATGGTTATGCCGGACCTGAACGGCGAAGAGCTGGCCAATGAATTCCGAAAAATGCGTCCCCAGATACCTGTACTTTTTTGCAGCGCTTACAAACCGGAAAACCTTAATATCTCAGGGCCTTCGCCAACCGTTCTAGCCAAACCGGTTGAGCCGTTGGCCTTGGCAATTGCCGTACGCCAACTCATAGATGATCCTAACGCTCTGACCTCCTCTTAACAAAAATTCACAAATCTTAACGCGCGCCGCAACAAATGGCCGAGCGTCTTCGCCTACCGTTGGAAAAAAATCGTTTCGACGGGAGGGACATTTGAAAACCATTCTCCTCAGGTCTTTGGTCTGTGTGGGTGTACTGGCCCTTCCATTCGAGACCATGGCCCAAGACGCCGACGCTGGCAAAAAGGTCTTCCGAAAATGCAGCTCATGTCACCAGGTTGGTGAAAAGGCGCGCGTCCGTGTTGGTCCACCCCTTAATGGGATAGTTGGCGCGCCGGCTGCTGCGGTTGAAGGCTTCAAGTACTCGGATGTGCTGAGCGAAAGCGGTCTGGAATGGACTGAGGAGAACCTCGCTGGCTACCTTGCGGACCCCAAGGGGTTCCTCCCCGGAAACAAGATGACTTTTGCGGGCCTCAAGAAAGACGAGGACATCGCAAACGTCATTGCTTATCTCGCCGGTTTCGCCGCTGACGGAACTGCCGCCACAAATTGACGCCGTAGAAAGGACAGCCAATGAAATGTCTGAAAATCATAGCGGTCGTCGCCGGAACCCTAAGCGTTCCAGCGTTCGCCCAGGACGTGACGCCCGAGCCACCAATAGACGTCAATGCGGCGCGTGCGGAGTTGGGGAAGCGGCTGTTCTACGATACTCGGCTGTCGGGTGATACTACACTTGCTTGTGCTAGTTGCCATCAGCCAGACAAGGCGTTCACTGACGGTGAGGCGCTTTCGGCGGCCTATACCGGCGCGGCTCATTTCAGGAACTCGCCGACACTCGCCAATGTCGGTTTTCGAGATGCCTGGCTTCACGACGGACGGCTCGGCACGAATCTGAATGATGTCGCACGCGAAATGATCACTGAGACGTATCTCATGAACATGGACATGCGGATCATGCAGGAGCGGCTCAAGCAGGATCCGGTTTACGTGGAGATGTTTGCCGCTGCCGGCATGTCCGAGCCGTCCAACGGCGGCGCGCGGAATGCGCTCATGGACTTCATGAAAACCGTCCAGTCGCGCAACGCGCCCTTCGACACCGGCTCAATGTCTGCAGCAGCGGTACGCGGTCAGGGTATCTTCGAGGGCAAGGGGAACTGCAGCGCCTGTCACTCCGGCGCGCGTTTCACAAACGACACGCCCTACAATACGGGCGTCCCCGGAAACCCCGACATCTGGGCTGATCCCGAGCGGCATTCGGCCTTTGTCACCTATGCCAAGTTCATGGGTGTCGAGAATTACATGAACATCCGCGAGGATCTCGGCGCCTATATCCGGACACGCCGCGAGAACACCAAGCGGAGCTTCCTCACGCCAACGCTGCGCGAGCTGACCTGGACTGCTCCATACATGCACAACGGTGTCTTCGAAACGCTCGCCGAAGTCGTCGACTTCTACGATGCCGGAGGCGGCAGCGATCCGAACAAGGACCCGCGGTTGCAACCGCTTGGCCTCGTCCCGTCGGAAAAAGCCGATCTGATCGCCTTCCTCGAAAGCCTGAGCGGCGACAGCTTTGACACCGATGCCTACGTCTGGCGCGAAGACGACTTCGACTACGCGCTGATCGAAGACTGGCTGAATACCGAGAACTGAGGGAGGTCATCATGGCAAAACGCATTCTCTTCACCGCCCTCGCGAGCATCGCGCTCGGGACAGCTGCGCTAGCGCAGGAAAATCCTCGTCCCGAAGGTCTGGCAGCCTTGGGGCCGCCGCCGATCCCGGCCGACAACCCCATGACGCCTGAGAAGATCGAGTTGGGCAAATTACTTTACTTCGATCCGATCCTGTCCGGAAACTACGGCATGCCGTGCTCGGCCTGCCACCGCCCCGAGGCGGGCTGGGCTGTGCAAGATAAGATCAGCTTTGGCTATCCGGGCACGACGCACTGGCGCAACAGTCAGACCGTCATTAATTCGGCCTATTACGGTAAGTTGTTCTGGGCGGGCTCGTCGAAGTCGCTTGAAAGCCAGGCACGGTCCGCTGCGCGCGGCGGGGTGGCTGGCAACGGCGAGGACGACAT
>CAYFXM010000233.1:0-239 GCA_964346965.1 uncultured Actibacterium sp.
GACCGTTTCAGTCGATCGCACAGGTCTTTGACTGTCAGGAGTTGATGTTGCTGGGCCATGAATTATCCTTTCACGCGTTTCTTGGTGATCGGAAAATTGGATTGTTTGGAGGCAAACAAAGTTGGTTTGATTGCTCCGAAAAAAAACTTGGTCCCTGTTGATACATGATATGAAGAAGGAAAATGGAACCCTGCTTGGGCATTTTGATGATAAAAAGATTCTAACCATTCTATCCCTCT
>CAYFXM010000233.1:281-4387 GCA_964346965.1 uncultured Actibacterium sp.
GACTTAGCGCAGGGCAGTGTCCAGAGACATTTTGAGAAAAATTCAGTGCCTGAGAGGAGGGGTTTTCGACAGCTCGACCGCGGCCTCTTCGAGGTCCTCTGGTGCCGTTGCTGGGATCGCATAGTCGCCCTTCATCCAGCGTCCGAGATCGATGTCAGCGCAGCGCTTTGAACAAAACGGGCGATAGTCCGTATTGGATTTACTTTTGCAGATTGGACAGCTCATTCGAACAACCCTTGATCGAGGGGCAGGCGTTCGCGTTTGCGTTGCAGTTCGAAATTCCCAAGGTTGGTCCAGCCAGCCAAAGTTGTATCGATCGAGTCAGCCCTAAACGCGGCTTTAAGGACCTGTTCCAATAGACGACGGTCTTTCTTGGACATGGGTGCGAAATCGACGAGTATCTGCCCTCCCAAACCACGAAGGCGCAGAAGGCGTGGTAAGTCTCGCGCGGCGGCGAGATTGGCTTTGAGACCAGCAGCGGGGGAGGTATCTGCCCCCGTATTGACATCCACCGCGACGAAGGCGCGAGTGGGTTCGATCCAAAGATGGCCGCCACCTGACAGAGGGACCGCGCCTTGTAGCTCATCCATGGCGTCGAGAACGCCAAGATCGGCGAGCGCGTCATTGTCGTCGATAACTTGATCGGGGGCACCGTCTGTCCATTCGCGCCATGCCAGAAGATGCGCATCCGGGGCATCCAAGAGAAGTTCGGGGTCTCTGCCCTCTTCGGCGAGCAGGTCTTCGGCAAGGCCGCGCATCGCTGCAACGTCTTCGGCGATTTCTTCGATTGCACCAATGCTACAGGCCGATCGTAGGATCAGACCAAGTTGTTCGTCGGCCCCATCCATTTGTTCGTGAGCGACAACCATAAGTTCGTCTCGCAAATCGTCGTCACGAATTGACCGAGAGATGTTTAAGCCGGGTGCGCCGGGTGTAACTATTGCATAGCGGCTTTTGAACAGCACCCGGGTTGTGACAGGGACGGCCTTGCCCCGTTCGGCGTAGCCGGTTACCTGCACAAGCAAGGATTGGCCAGGCGCTAACCCCTTGGCCTGTCGCAGAAAGGCACGCCCGTCTGGCAAATTTAGGAAAACGCCGCCTTGCCCTTTGACCTGTCGGGCGACGGTCGCCCTCAGAATGGCACCGGGGCGGGGAGGGGAGCCGGCTGGATCAGCCAGAAAGTCCTGAACTACGCCGTCAACCATCAGTGCAGCTGCGCGCTGGCCCTTTAAGTGGTCGAGGATAACGATACGGCCTTTCATGCAGCCTCCTGTCCTAAGGGATAGCCGGCTGCACGCAGAAGGTTGGCGGTCTCTGTCAGAGGTAAGCCGACGACCCCGGTGAAGGAGCCATTGATCCTGGGTATCAACGCACCGGCGGCACCTTGAATGCCATATGCGCCAGCCTTGCCCTGCCATTCGCCAGATTGAAGGTAGCTGTTCAGTTCGTCATCTGACAGTCGCTTCATTTGGACCGTCGTAACAATATCCCGCTCCCACAGCTTGTTGCCCAGTTTCAGGGCAACAGCGGTGATCACCTTGTGGCGGCGACCCGAAAGGGCCAGCAGATAGGCGGCAGCCTCTTTCTCGTCCTCGGGTTTGCCGAGGATGCGGCGGCCTAGCGCTACTGTGGTATCGGCGCACAGCACCAATTCATCGGGTGTTGCGGGAACCGCGCGCACCTTCTCTATGGCCATCCGGGCACAATAAGGGCGAGGAAGCTCACCCTTATGAGGGGTTTCGTCGATCTCGGGCGGACGGATTTCATCGGCCACAACGCCGATTTGCGCCAGCAATTCCTTGCGGCGCGGGCTGCCTGACCCGAGGATCAGTTTCATGTCAGCAACGCTTATTTAAAGCGATAGTTGATCCGACCCTTGGTCAGATCATAGGGGGTCATCTCGACCTGTACCTTGTCGCCAGCCAGAACGCGGATGCGGTTCTTGCGCATCTTGCCTGCCGTATGTGCGATGATCTCATGGCCGTTCTCAAGCTCGACCCGGAATGTCGCATTCGGCAGGAGTTCCTTTACGACGCCGGGGAATTCGAGCATTTCTTCCTTGGCCATGGTCACTCCTGTGATACGTTTTTAGCCCCGTCGGGGACGTGCGCTTAAATGCGCGTCGAAACAGGGATTTTCAAGGTCTAAATCGGGGAAAAACCTGCGATATGGTGGCCTAATGGGGCTAAATCCCGGGGAATTTGCTCTTACATAGGGTTTCCGAAGCGGGCAATCAGCTTGTCTTTGATCTGGTCGCGGGTGTTTCGATAGGCCTGAAGCTTGGCTTCACGCGTTTCGCCGAATCCTGTTGGGTCCATGATCGGCCAATATTCCACCTCTAGATGGAAGTAGCGGGTAAGCTCCAATGCAGCACGCTGGCTCGCTGGTGTCAGGGCAACGACAAGGTCGAATCCGGACAGATCATCTCCCCATTGCTGCATCTCGTCGAATGAACGCGAGCGGTGGCGGGAGAGTTCCACCCCGATTTCGTTGCAAACGGCGATGGCGAACCCGTCGATCTCTAGATCGTTGCTTACCCCTGCGGACTGGATATAGCACTGAGTGCCATAGAGCTTCTTCATGATGCCCTCGGCCATCGGCGAGCGGATGGCATTGTGGTCGCAGCAGAACAGGACCGAAGAGGGGAGATCAGCCACCGTCAGCCTCCGAAATGCAGCACGCAGATCAGGGTGAACAGGCGACGGGCGGTGTCGATGTCGATCTCGGCCTTACCCTCCAGCCGTTCCTGCAAAAGGCGCGCGCCCTCGTTGTGGATGCCGCGGCGGGCCATGTCGATCGCCTCAATCTGTGCAGGAGGCAGCTTTTTGACTGCTTCGACATAGCTTTGGAAGATTTGGAAATAGTCCTTCACCACTTGACGGAACGGGCCGAGGCCCAGTTGGAATTCGCGGACAAGCTGGTCGTCTTCCAGCGAGATTTCGAACACCAGGCGTTTTTCTCTTACCGCCAGAAGCAGGTGAAACGGGCCGTCGAGCTTAACACCGTCGCGTTCGGGCAGGTTGAAGCTGTTGTCCTCGATCAGATCAAAGATCGCGACGCGGCGTTCCTGTTCGACTTCAGGCGTAGGGGCGGGCAAGTTGCTATCGTCGATGGCAACCTTAGTCAGGACAGAGGTGCTCATGCGTCTCTCTCGTTCAGGGATTGCAGGCGGGCGGTGACCGACAGACCATGGGCTTGCAGGCTTTCCGAGTCAGCAAGGCATTCCGCCGCAGGGCCGATGGCGCGCAGGGCAGAAGGGGTCATTCGGGCGAGGGTGGTGCGTTTTACGAAATCCATAACACTTAAACCTGACGAGAACCGGGCCGAACGCGCTGTCGGCAGGACGTGGTTCGGCCCGCCGATGTAGTCGCCGATGGCTTCTGGTGTCCACTGTCCCAGGAAGATGGCGCCAGCATGGGTGATCTTTTCCGACAAACCCTCTGGGTTGGCAACGCAGAGTTCAAGGTGCTCGGGAGCAACGCGGTTGGACAATTCTGCGGCTTGATCCAGCGAGTCCACGGTGATGACCGCGCCGAAATCTCGCCAGCTGGCCCCCGCAATTGCGCGCCGGTCAAGGGTTTCGAGGCGTTTTTCCACAGCGGCGACCACGGATTGGCCGAAGGCTGCGTTGTCGGTTATCAGGATCGACTGAGCGCTTTCGTCATGTTCGGCCTGACTCAGCAGATCGAGCGCGATCCAATCCGGGTCGTTGTCCTTGTCGGCGATGACCAAGATCTCCGAGGGTCCCGCGATCATGTCGATGCCGACCTTGCCAAAAACCCGACGCTTGGCGGCGGCGACGAAAGCATTGCCCGGCCCTGTGATTTTGTCGACCGGAGGGATGGTCTCGGTGCCGTAGGCCAGTGCGGCCACCGCTTGTGCCCCACCGATGCGGTAAATCTCATCGACACCCGCCAGCTTGGCAGCGAGAAGGACCAGAGGGTTCACCACCCCGTCCGGCGTTGGCACAGTGATGGCCAGACGACCCACACCCGCCACCTTTGCCGGGATCGCGTTCATCAGCACCGAAGATGGGTAAGAGGCCAGACCGCCCGGCACATACAAGCCAGCTGCCGAGACCGGCGTCCAGCGCCAGCCGAGAGTTG
>CAYFXM010000234.1:0-1665 GCA_964346965.1 uncultured Actibacterium sp.
GGCCGGGACCCGCTATCGCGGCGATTTCGAGGAACGTCTAAAAGCGGTCATGCAAGAACTTGAAGACCACCCGAACGCTGTTCTGTTCATTGACGAGATTCACACCGTCATCGGCGCTGGCGCCACCAGCGGCGGGGCGATGGATGCCTCCAATCTACTGAAGCCTGCGCTTCAGGGTGGCAAGCTGCGCTGCATGGGTTCTACTACTTATAAGGAGTTCCGCCAGCACTTCGAGAAGGACCGCGCCCTCAGCCGACGCTTCCAGAAGATCGACGTGAACGAACCGTCTGTAGATGACACGGTGAAAATCCTGAAAGGGCTCAAACCCTATTTCGAGAAACACCACGAAATCAAATACACTTCGGATGCGATCAAGTCCGCAGTTGAACTGTCCGCACGCTACATCAATGATCGCAAACTGCCTGACAAAGCCATCGACGTGATCGACGAGGCTGGCGCCGCGCAGCATTTGGTCGCCGAATCCAAGCGCCGCAAGACCATCGGCACGAAGGAGATCGAAGATGTTGTGGCCAAGATTGCCCGCATCCCACCGAAGAACGTGACGAAGGACGATGCCGAAGTACTCAAAGATCTCGAGCCAGCGCTGAAACGTGTGGTCTTCGGGCAGGACAAAGCCATCGAGGCATTGTCGTCAGCCATCAAGCTGGCCCGCGCCGGTCTGCGCGAACCCGAGAAACCCATCGGCAACTATCTGTTCGCTGGTCCCACCGGTGTCGGCAAAACCGAAGTTGCGAAGCAACTGGCTGATACGCTTGGCGTCGAACTAATGCGCTTCGACATGTCGGAATACATGGAGAAACATTCTGTCAGTCGCCTGATTGGTGCGCCTCCGGGGTACGTGGGGTTCGACCAGGGCGGTATGCTAACCGACGGGATCGACCAGAACCCGCATTGCGTGCTGCTGTTGGACGAGATCGAAAAGGCCCATCCAGATGTCTTTAACATCCTGCTGCAGGTCATGGACCACGGGAAGCTGACCGACCACAACGGCCGGACGACTGACTTCCGCAATGTGGTGCTGATCATGACCTCGAACGCAGGCGCTGCGGAACAGGCGAAGGCCGCCATCGGCTTTGGCCGCGACCGCCGCGAGGGCGAAGACACCGCCGCGATCGAACGCACCTTTACACCGGAATTCCGCAACCGTCTGGACGCGGTGATCAGCTTTGCGCCTCTCGACAAAGAGGTCATCCTGCAGGTGGTCGAGAAATTCGTTCTGCAGCTTGAAGCTCAGTTAATGGATCGTAACGTTCATATCGAGCTAACCCGGGCCGCCGCCGAATGGCTGGCGGACAAGGGGTACGATGACAAAATGGGCGCACGTCCATTGGGGCGCGTGATCCAGGAGCACATCAAGAAGCCACTCGCCGAAGAATTGCTGTTTGGAAAACTGGCCAAAGGTGGTCTGGTCAAGGTCGGCATAAAGGCGGGCGAGCTGGAGCTTCGTATCGAAGAACCGAAAGCCAAGCAGTTGCCTTCGAAAAAGCCACCGCTCTTGACGGCAGACTAATCGGCGCCAGCAGAAATCGATAAAGGCCGCGCCACACAGCGCGGCCTTTTCGTTATCTCTCTGTCAGCTTCAATTCGATCCGGCGGTTTTGCGCGCGCGCACCCGCATACGATCGCCTTCACGGAAGAGAACTT
>CAYFXM010000234.1:1675-4356 GCA_964346965.1 uncultured Actibacterium sp.
CGCGCGCGCTTCGTCGCTGTCTTCGTTGTTAACAGGCTGGAATTCGCCAAACCCTGTCGCGGCAAGCCTTGCAGGAGGGAAACCCAAGACCTCGGTCATGAAACGCACGACGGACAAGGCCCGTGCCTGGCTGAGTTCCCAGTTATCGCGGTACTGTCCAGAGCCTGACAAGGGGACGTTGTCCGTGTGGCCATCGACGCGGATGATCCAATCGATCTCGGCAGGTATCTCCCCGGAAACCTCCCGCAGGATACCCGCGACCCGTGCAATTTGGGATTGCCCTGCAACGGCAAGCTCCGCAGATGCCGGTTCGAACAGCACCTCGGAGGAGAAGACAAAGCGGTCGCCGACAACCCGTACACCCTCTCGGCCCGCAAGCACTTCGCGCATACGCCCAAAGAACTCCGACCGGTAATTTGCCAGATCCTTAGCCTCTTCTTCCAGCTTCAGCGCTTCCTCCGCCAGTCGCTTGGCTTCTTCTTCCAACCGGATTCGCTCCGCTTCTTCCAGTTCGGCGCGACGGCGCTGTTCCGACGCGGCCTGTGCCAGCGCAGCGTTAAGCTGTGAGCCAAGCGCTTCGATCTGGACATTGGCGGCCGCATCCTTGGCCGCCGCCTCGTCCAGCAAAGCCTGCAAATTGGAAAGCTGCGTACGCAAGGCGGCAAGCTGTTGATTCAATAGCGCAACTTTACGAGCACTTTCGGCGGACTTCGCCTCCTCTTCGGACAAGGCGCGATTTGCACTGGCCAGAAGAGCAGCATTTCTTTCCGCATCACTCATCTGATCTTCAACCGCCTGCTCTGCCGCGAGCTTTGCAGCCAATGCCGCCGCGAGTTGCTGCCGAGCATCCCGCTGCTCCGCCTCGCTCGCGGTCAGCGCCGCATCCAGCGCCTCTTTCTCTTGCTCGGACAGGGCCAATGCCTCTTCCAGAGCGGCACGATCGGAGGTCGCGACCTCCAACAGACGGCCCATCTCTTCTTCAGACAGCAGGGCTGCCGCCAATTTCGCGTCCAACTCCTTCTGCGCCGCCTCTGCCGCAGCGAGCAGCGTCAAGGTGTCCTCTGCTTGCTGACGCTGCGCCTCCAGCGCCAGAGTCATAGCCGTGATTTCGTCTTCCGCATTCAGTAACCGATCGCGCAGGTCCGCGGCAGTTGCTTCTGCTGCTTCGCGGGCGGCTTGCGTTTCCGTGTTTTGCAGGATCAGCGCAGCGACCTGTGCCTCGAACGCGGTGATCTCGCCCCGGGCATCAGTCAGTTGGTTCTGCAGGTCTGTGGCAGCTTCCTCTGCCGTTACCCTCGCAGCGTCAATCTCGGCATTCTGCTGTAAAAGCGCAGCGACCTGTGCTTCAAAGGCCGTGATCCGGTCGGCCGCCGTGTTCAGCAGTGTTTCCTGTTGCGAGATCCGTAAGTTCAGACTGGTGATCAGGGCCAGCTGCTCTGTATTCTTGTCCTGCACTTGGGTCAGGGTCGCGCTAAGGTTTGTCACCCGGTCCTCAAGCCGCGCGTTGTCCTGCTGCTCCAACCCCAAGGCTCGCGCAAGGGCAGCGACCTCTGCATTGAGCTCGCTTAACTCGCTTTCCTGACCGGTGATGGTTTCCCGCAACATGAACTGCACGATCATAAAGATCGACAGCACAAACATCAGCACCAGAAGCAGCGCCGTCATAGCATCGACGAAGCCGGGCCAAATCGACGCCTGAAACCTTTGACCGCTGCGCCGCGTCAGGGCCATGGATCAGCCCCCCTGCCCGCCGCTGTGTTGCACCGCATGGGTTAGGGCCGCGAGATCACGTCGCAGGTCGGCGATACTCTCTTGGCGACCAGCCGAGATTTCTTCCAGCACGCGCAGCAGCTGCACGTCGATCGACCGAAGACGCATCCGGCTCTCCGGATCAACATGGACATTCTCGCTGCCTTGCGATTCCAGGATTGCGGCCAAGCGCTCTTGCCCTTCGGCGATACGGGTTAGTGCCGCATTGTCCTGAGCGGTTTCCGAAAGGCGCCCCACAAGATCCTCGATCGAACCGGCAAGCTGCTCCAACCGCGCATCGGTAATCTCGTTTGCCTCACCCATCTGGGTCATGACGCCCTGCAAGACGTCGCTCTGCTTGCTGATTTGCTCGGCCAGCACGAACATCGCGTTGCTGTCTGTGGTGCCGCCTTCCCCTTCATCCGCGGCGAATCCAAGACGTGTAATGGTCGACAGCCATTCTTCCAGCTCACGGTAAAACCGGTTCTGGCCGTGGCCGGCGAATAGCTCCAGCAGCCCCACGACCAACGAGCCCGCAAGCCCCAACAACGACGAAGCGAAGGCCGTGCCCATTCCACCGAGCTGCGCCTCGAGCCCGGTCATTAGGCGAGAAAAGACCTCGACCCCGGATTCCCCGTCGGCGGGCGCGAGCGAGCGGATGGTTTCCACAACAGCCGGAACCGTCGTCGCGAGACCATAGAAGGTTCCCAACAGGCCAAGGAAGATTAGCAGGCTGGTGATATAGCGCGTGATATCCCGCGCTTCCTCGATCCTTGTCGCAACCGACTCAAGAATCGAGCGCGCCGAAGAGCTGCTGATGTGGTGGTCCGCACCACGGGAGCGCAACAATGCTGCCAGCGGCGCCAACATACGCGGGGCACGCGTTTGCTCGTGTCCGGGAACATGCCGCGCGAAGCCCTCGATCCAGCTGA
>CAYFXM010000235.1:0-4351 GCA_964346965.1 uncultured Actibacterium sp.
CTCAAGTCCACTTGGCAGCCGATAATGGGCTGGACACCGGCACCCGAGGCGCCCACGGAAAACTCAAGCGCCGCGAACATGTTATTGGTGTCGGTGATCGCCACGGCGGGCATGCCGGCATCCGCCACCATCCCCGGCAGTTTCTTCACGCGCATCGCGCCTTCCAGCAGCGAATATTCGGTATGGACGCGGAGGTGAATGAATCGGGGTTCGCTTGGCATGGGCCGACACTATCTCAGCGCTTTGGCGCTTGGAATGCCCTTTTGCCATGCCCGCGAATTGGGCGGGCCGACAAAAGACTCGATTATTTTTTGACCAAATGGTAGAAAATTGCCAAAGTCCGGCAGTTCTGTTTGCAATATTGCGCATTGACGGCTTTCCTGACGGGCAACGGCTGCGATCCCCGCTTTACGCCGCATCGGGTGGGGTCGCCGGGGCTGGGTGCAAAGAAAGCGGCAGGTCTCATACATGGAGATCGAGTTTCTTCTGAACGGCGAAAGGGTGCGCGTCGCGGATATGTCTCCGACGACGACCCTGCTGGACTGGCTGCGTGAAGTACGCGGGCTGAAAGGCACTAAAGAAGGCTGCAACGAGGGTGACTGCGGGGCCTGCACGGTAATGGTCACGCATGCACCGGGCACCGAGAAAGGGGCGCAGGCGATCAATGCCTGTATTACGTTCCTGCCGCAGATTCACGGGCTTGCCCTGCGAACGATCGAAGGGATGAGCGGGCCCGAGGGTGAGCTGCACCCGATCCAGCAGGCGATGATCGACGAACATGGCTCGCAATGCGGGTTCTGTACGCCGGGCATCGTGAATTCTCTGGTCGCTGCGCAGATCCGCGGGGACCGCGGGTTCGACCGGGTATTGTCTGGGAACCTTTGCCGCTGCACCGGGTACGCGCCTATCATCCGGGCCGCAGAATGTGTGGGAGACGATCCGGAACACGACATCCCCGACTGGCTGCATGAGTTTCCCGAAAACGATCTGGGCGGCCCCTTGGCGGTCGCACCGGAAAGTTCTGACGAATTGGCCGAATGGTACGTAGCCAACCCAGATGCCACGCTGATTGCGGGGGCAACGGACGTTGGATTATGGGTGACGAAGGCGTTGCGCGACTTGCCCAAACCCTGTTTTCTCAACCGATGCTGGGATTTGCAGAGGTTTGCGTTCAACGATGCAGAAATGCGGTTTGGCGCGATGGTCACGATCGAAGAACTGCGCAGCCATATGGCTGGTACCTACCCGTCTTTCGCAGAAATGCTCGGCCGGTTTGCCAGCCAGCAGGTGCGGTCGACTGCGACGGTCGGCGGCAACATCGCGAATGGCTCTCCCATCGGGGACGCACCGCCAGCCTTGATCGCGCTTGGAGCGCGACTGCACCTTCGAAAGGGCGACACACGACGCGAAATTGCGTTGGAAGATTTTTTCATCGACTACGGCGAACAGGACCGCGCACCGGGAGAGTTCGTCGAGGCGGTCTCTATCCCGCGTCGGCCCGACAGGTTGAAATGTTACAAGTTATCGAAGCGGTTCGATCAGGATATTTCCGCGGTCTGCGGTTGCTTTAACATCGTGGTTGCGGACGGCGTTGTCGCCGAGGCGCGCATCGCCTTTGGCGGCATGTCGGGGACACCAAAACGGGCAAGCGCGGTCGAAGCATCCTTGACCGGCCAGCCGTGGACGGAAGCCTCGGTAGAGGCTGCCCTGCCCGCCTTCGCTCGGGATTTCACCCCGCTTTCGGACATGCGAGCCTCGGCCACGTATCGCTTGCAGACCGCACAAAACATGCTGCGACGGTACTGGCTCGAAGATCAGGGCGCGGCCACGGATGTTCTGGAGGTAGCGCCATGACTGTCGCCAGCCCCTTGCCCCACGATTCTGCCCGGATGCATGTGACCGGCGCGGCACGCTATGTCGACGACATCCCGGTGCCTGCCAACTGTCTGCACTTGGCCTTTGGCCTTTCAGAAATTGCCCATGGGACATTGACCAAGCTGGATCTGAGCGCTGTGGAAACCGCACCGGGTGTGGTTTCCGTTTGGGGCGCCGCTGACCTGACCTCAATGCCAGACTGCTCACCTTCGACCCACGACGAGCCGCTTTTGGGTGGGCCGGAGGTCAGCTATCTGGGGCAGCCGATCTTCCTTGTTGCCGCAACAAGCCATCTGGCCGCGCGCAAGGCCGTGCGACTGGCGAAGGTAGGTTACGAAAAGGCAGAGGCGATCCTGACCATCGACGAAGCACTATCGGCAAACAGCCGTTTCGAAGAGGGGCCGCGTGTCTGGCAAAAAGGGGATGCCGAAGCTGCGGTTGCAGAGGCAGAGCACGTGTTGACCGGCCAGCTGGAAACAGGTGCGCAGGAACATTTCTATCTCGAAGGTCAGGCAGCCCTCGCCTTGCCGCAAGAGGGCGGCGACATGGTCGTTCATGCCTCCAGCCAGCATCCAACCGAGGTACAGCACAAGGTGGCCGACGCGTTGGGGCTGCCCATGAACGCCGTTCGGGTCGAAACGCGTCGCATGGGCGGCGGGTTCGGCGGCAAAGAGAGCCAGGGCAACGCCTTGGCGATCTCCTGCGCCTTGGTTGCGCGGGCAACTGGTCGTGCCTGCAAGATGCGCTACGACCGCGATGACGACATGATGATCACGGGCAAGCGGCACGACTTCCGAATTGGATATCGCGTGGGTTTCGACGGAAATGGCCGGGTGCAGGGCTTAGACTTCACGCACTGGGCGCGATGTGGCTGGGCTCAGGACCTGTCACTGCCGGTGGCCGATCGCGCCATGCTACACGCGGACAATGCCTATAACCTGCCCGCTGTACGGATTGAGTCGCATCGGCTCAAAACCCATACCCAATCCGCCACCGCCTTCCGGGGCTTTGGCGGCCCGCAGGGTATGATCGGGATCGAGCGGGTAATGGATCACATCGCCAACCATTTGGATCTCGATCCTGTCGAGGTACGACGGGCCAATTACTATGGGCGCGCGGGTCAGGATGTCACTCCATATGGTCAGACAGTCGAAGACTTTGAGCTACACGAGATGACCGAGGCGCTTTTGGCCTCGTCTGACTATGCCGACCGAAAGGCGTCAGTCGCAGAATGGAACGCGACCAATCCAGTTTTGAAGAAGGGCCTTGCGTTCAATCCCGTGAAATTCGGGATCAGCTTCACGCTGACGCACCTCAATCAGGCCGGGGCGCTGGTGCATGTGTACCAGGACGGCTCGGTCCACCTGAACCACGGCGGCACCGAGATGGGACAAGGGTTGTTCCAGAAGGTTGCGCAGGTGGCAGCGAGCGCATTTGGCGTCAGTTTGGATGACGTAAAAATCACTGCGACCGACACCGGAAAGGTACCCAACACCTCGGCGACGGCAGCCTCGAGCGGGTCGGACTTGAACGGGATGGCGGTGAAGATTGCCTGTGATACCCTCCGCGACCGGATTGCCGCGCATTTGGCAGAGTTGCATCAAACCGCACCCCGGAAAGTACATTTCACCGATGGGCAGGTGTTTGTTGGCGACGAGGTGATGACCTTCGCCGACGCCGCGAAAAGCGCCTACGAGGCCCGTGTCAGCCTGAGCGCCACCGGGTTCTACAAGACACCACGGCTGGCTTGGGACCGGGTCAAAGGTGAGGGCCGGCCGTTCTTCTATTTCGCCTATGGCGCTGCAGTGACCGAGGTCGTGGTTGATACGCTGACCGGGGAAAACCGCATTTTGCGGACCGACATCCTGCACGACGCTGGCAATTCTCTGAACCCGGCGCTGGATATCGGCCAGATCGAAGGCGGCTTCGTGCAGGGCGCTGGCTGGCTGACGACCGAGGAGGTCGTTTGGGACAACAAAGGCCGCCTCTCAACCCATGCCCCTTCGACCTACAAGATTCCGGCCTGTTCGGATCGTCCCGATGTCTTCAACGTGGCGCTTTGGGATGGGCAAAACCGTGAAGAGACAATCTATCGGTCTAAGGCCGTTGGCGAGCCGCCGTTCATGCTGGGAATTTCGGCCTTTTTAGCGTTAAGCGATGCCGTCGCGGCCTGCGGCCCGCATTACCCCAACCTTCACGCCCCGGCGACCGCCGAAGAAGTGCTGGCGGCCATTGGGAGGGCACGGGGATGAGCTTTGATCGCGTGGCCTTGGCGAAACTAATCGACGTGCACGGTCCGGTCGTCCGGGTTGTCGTGGCTCAGGTCGCCGGATCGGCGCCACGCGAGGTTGGCGCCGCGATGGTGGTTTGGAAAGACGGCCAAGACGGCACCATTGGCGGCGGTGCATTAGAACATGAAGCGGCGGCCGAAGCGCGCGCGATGTTGGCGTCGGGGCGTCCGAAAACTTGGCAAAAC
>CAYFXM010000236.1:0-1325 GCA_964346965.1 uncultured Actibacterium sp.
GCCGGGTGTCTTCGTAGAATACTACAACAACCCGGATTCGACGGCCTCGACCAAGGATGCCGAGGGCTGGGTCGCCACCGGTGACGCGGGCTTCATTGAAACCAACGGCCAGCTGCGCATCATCGACCGCGCCAAGGACGTGGGCAACATGGCTAACGGCGACATGTTCGCGCCGAAGTTTGTCGAGAACAAGCTCAAGTTCTTCCCCGACATTCTGGAAGTTGTCGTCTTCGGCAACGGCCGCGACATGTGTACTGCCTTTATCAACATCGACCTGACAGCGGTGGGCAATTGGGCTGAACGCAATAACATCGCCTATGCCTCATACCAGGAATTGGCAGGTCACCCGCAGGTGCTGGACACGATTCAGGCGCATGTGGAAGAGGTGAACAAGTCGGTCGCTGAAGACAGCATGCTGTCAGGTTGCCAGATCCACAGGTTCCTTGTCCTGCATAAGGAACTGGATGCGGATGACGGTGAACTGACCCGTACCCGCAAGGTGCGTCGCGGCATCATCGAAGAGAAATACCATGATCTGGTCGCTGCGCTGTACGACGGGTCCACACAGGTCTCGACCGAGACCGAAGTGACCTATGAGGACGGGCGCAAGGGCAGCATCAAGGCCACGCTAGAGCTGCGCGACGCGGCTGTAGTGCCGGTCGCAAGCAAGGTGGCGGCGGAATGAGCGTAGTAGAGATGACACAGACACAAAGCGTGCCCGACGAACCCTATGTCACCGCTGACGGTCGCCAGATTGGCGAAGTGATGATGGAGATGAAGAACATCACCCTGCGGTTTGGCGGTGTGGTGGCGATCAAGGACATCTCTTTCAACATTCGTGAAGGCGAAATCCGCGCGATTATCGGTCCGAACGGTGCCGGAAAGTCCTCGATGCTGAACGTGATCTCGGGTTTTTATGTCCCGAGCGAGGGTGAGGTTTGGTTCAAAGGCGCCAAACGCCCGCCGATGCGCCCCTATCAGGTGGCCCAGCAAGGTCTGGCACGGACATTCCAGAATATCGCGCTGTTCAAGGGCATGTCGACGCTGGACAATATCATGACCGGTCGGATGACCCGGATGAAGTCCAACATTCTGGATCAGGCCCTGTGGTGGGGCAAGGCGCAGAAGGAAGAGGGCGAACATCGCGAAGCGGTCGAGAAGATCATCGACTTCCTAGAGATTCAGGCGATCCGCAAGACTCCCGTCGGTCGCCTGCCCTATGGCCTGCAGAAACGTGTGGAACTGGGGCGGGCGCTGGCGGCGGAGCCGAAACTGCTGCTGCTGGACGAGCCGATGGCCGGCATGAACGTCGAAGAGAAAGAGGA
>CAYFXM010000236.1:1335-4347 GCA_964346965.1 uncultured Actibacterium sp.
TGCGTGGCCAACGTTACCGCCAGCAGACTCGCCATCAAGACCGAGAGAAAAATGCGGATCTTCTCCGAAAGCGCGTATCTCTCCGTCGACTACGGCAAGAAGGTCGGTGACGGCACCCCAGATGAGGTGCGCAACAACCAAGAGGTCATCGACGCCTATCTGGGGGTCGAACATGACTGATTTCACCATGCAGAAACCATGCACCGCGCGTGCAGCGACCGTACGCACGAAATGCGGGGAGGACACCCATGTCTGAGAATTTCATCTTCGCAATGGAAGTCACGCTGAACGGCCTGATGGCCGGCGTTCTTTACGCGCTCGTCGCGCTGGGCTTCGTGCTGATCTACAAGGCCTCGGGTATCTTCAACTTTGCCCAAGGTGTCATGGCGCTGTTCGCGGCGATGACCCTTGTGGGCATTCAGAAGGGGCAGGTGCCGTTTGCGCATTTGATCAACGCTTTTCTGGGAACAGAGGTCCATCACTTCGGCTGGCATATCCACTCTTTCGTAGCCATCGCCATGACGGTGGTGGTGATGATTGGGCTCGCTTGGGCGGTGCAACAGTTCATCTTCCGACATCTGGTCGGGCAAGAACCGATTATCCTGTTCATGGCGACCATCGGTCTGGCCTATCTGCTGGAAGGCGTGGCGGACCTGATGTGGGGGTCCGAGATCAAGAATCTCGACGTCTGCATCACCGGATCGACCTGTATCCCGCAGGGTATCAACACGGCGATCGACGAGGTGACCTATAACTGGTTCGGCTACGGGTTCTTCATCGACAACCTCGACATTACCGCGACCATCGTGGCGGCGGTTCTGGTGGCAGCGCTGGTGGTCTTCAGCCAGTACACCAAGCAGGGCCGTGCCATGCGCGCCGTGGCAGATGATCACCAGGCGGCGCTGTCGGTTGGTATCTCGCTGAACTTTATCTGGGTTCTGGTCTGGTCGGTTGCCGGTTTCGTGGCGCTGGTCGCAGGTATCATGTGGGGCGCCAAGTCAGGCGTACAGTTCTCGCTGTCGCTGATCGCGCTGAAAGCCCTGCCGGTTCTGATGCTGGGCGGCTTCACCTCGATCCCCGGCGCTATCGTCGGCGGGTTGATCATCGGCGTGGGCGAGAAGCTTTTCGAATTCGCCATTGGCCCAATGGTCGGCGGCGCGACCGAGAACTGGTTCGCCTATGTGCTGGCGCTTCTGTTCCTTGTCTTCCGCCCGCAGGGTCTCTTTGGGGAGAAGATCATTGAACGTGTGTAAGCGTCAGTCCTTCTTCGGGACCAGCAGGATAACCATCATGGCGGTTGTCAGAAGAAACACCGCTGCGGCCATCACATTGCTGACGTCGTACCAGAAAGACACCAAGCTGATGGTGAGAATGCCAATCAACGAGGCCAGCAAAACAGGCATTGAAACCTCTGCGGCGAGTCGCCGGCCCGCGAGGAATCTTTGCAAGGCTGTCGGCTCTGCAATCAATGTATCGTCATCGCCTTTCGGCGGTTGGTTGCTGTCAAACATAACTCGTCACACTCCTATCCCCGCGATGGTTATGCCGGTGGAATTCGGCTCGAATATGGCGAAAACGGACAATTTTATGCGGAGACCGATCTGATGTTTTACCGTGAAGCAGGTGACTTTCACACGACCTACCGGGATGACAACCAGACCTTCCCGATCAAATTTGACCGGATCCGGTATTACATCGTTCTGGCGGTGGCCTTTGGGGTTATTCCCTTTCTGATCAATGACTACTGGGCAAACGCGGTCTTTGTACCCTTCCTGATTTATGCCATCGCGGCAATTGGTCTGAACATCCTGACTGGCTATTGCGGACAGGTGAGTCTGGGCACCGGGGGCTTTATGGCTGTGGGGGCCTATGCCTGCTACAAGCTGATGACGGCCTTTCCCGAAATCAACATCGTTTTCCACCTGATCGGTGCCGGTTTCGTCACTGCGGGGGTCGGGGTTCTGTTCGGATTGCCGAGCCTGCGGATCAAGGGGTTCTACCTTGCGGTGGCGACCTTGGCGGCACAGTTCTTCCTTGTCTGGCTGTTTAACAAGGTGCCGTGGTTCTACAACTACTCGGCCTCTGGCCAGATCAACGCGCCGGAACGCACCCTTTTCGGGGTACCGCTGACCGGTCCTAATACCGAGGCCTGGGCGCAGTACCTGATCTGTCTGGTCTTCCTGACCGTGCTGGCATGGCTCGCACGGAACCTGACCCGCGGCAATGTGGGCCGCAGTTGGATGGCTATCCGCGACATGGACATCGCGGCAGAGATCATTGGGGTGAACCCGCTGAAAGCCAAGCTGACCGCCTTTGCTGTAAGTTCGTTCTTCGTCGGCATCGCGGGTGCGCTGTTCTTCGGCGTCTACCTCGGCGCGGTCGAGGTGGGCGAGGCCTTTGGCATCAACAAGTCGTTCCTTGTGCTCTTCATGATCATCATCGGCGGCTTGGGCTCGATCTTCGTATCGCTGGCAGGCGCGGCCTTCCTGGTGCTGCTGCCGGTGCTGCTGAAGAACATTCTGGTGGGCGGCCTGAACTGGCCCATCGACATCGCCGCGCATCTGGAACTGATGATTGTCGGCGGCTTGATCGTCTTCTTCCTGATCGTTGAACCACACGGGCTCGCCCAACTGTGGCGGATCGGGAAAGAGAAACTGAGATTGTGGCCCTTCCCGCACTAGGGAAGGTCGCAGAACTGTAACCAACGATCCGGGGGTAACCCGGGCACATCGGACAAACCACGGGAGGATTACACCGATGAAATTGAAACTGGCAACTCTGGCACTGGGCACCGTTATGGCCGCAGCGCCGGCAATGGCGGACCTCGTGTTCCCATCGCTGTCTTATCGCACCGGCCCCTACGCCGCAGGCGGTATTCCCTATGCCGACGGCTATGCCGATTACTTCACACTTCTGAACGAGCGTGACGGTGGCATCGGCGGCGTGATGGCCAAGGTTATCGAATGCGAGACCGGCTATAACACCGAAAAAGGTGTGGAATGCTACGAAGCG
>CAYFXM010000237.1:0-4326 GCA_964346965.1 uncultured Actibacterium sp.
ACACCACTGTTGCGCCATGGATCCAGGATGATGCCGTCAAAGAGGCCTTCGTTCTTGCTGGCGATAATCACGGTCGAATGGTCGATCAGAATCGGATTATCGGCATTGGCGATCGCCCGGTGCAAAGAGAGCGTTTCAAATTCCTCAACTGCAAGTCGCGCCTGCATGTCGTCGGCCCACTGGTAGCACAAGCCACGCGGCTTGACGCCCCGGTTAACCTTCATGTTGTGGATCAGCGGCGGGTCTTCCAGCTCGTACTCTTTCGCCAGCTGAAGCGGATAGTCATAGGCCAGCCGCGCTGCTAATACGGCCTCGGACGGATCAACGCCGGCGTCCATCTGAACGATAGCGGTGGCCAAGGCGTCTATCTGCGCCTTGCTGGCCGCCGGGGGGCCTTCCGGCGGGATGCTCTTACAACCCGCCACCACGACCACCATCGTCATTGCCAATAGCCTAAGGGCCCAATGCTTCAGCCGCATGAAAATCTCGTCGCTTTGTTTCCTGCGCGGAAGCTAGACTGCAATGTGCCGGTTTGTCGAGAGGGTGAGCGATCAACTTAGCTGGACTTTGGCATTCGCATTGGCCAGTGTCCGGTCCAACAAAAAGGACGCCCCAATGCCTCAAGACCTGATCCACGACCCCAAGGGCGGCATGCCCCGCCTTTTGGAAATCATGCGTCGCCTGCGCGATCCGCAATCAGGCTGCCCGTGGGACATCGAACAGGACTTCTCTACCATCGCCCCATACACCATCGAAGAGGCCTATGAGGTCGCCGACGCGATCGAGCGCGAAGCTTGGGACGAGTTGAAGGGAGAGTTGGGCGATCTGCTGTTCCAGTCAGTCTTTCACGCGCAGATGGCCGATGAGGCCGGGTTGTTCAGCTTTGACGATGTCGCCAACACCATGTCCGACAAGATGGTGGCACGGCACCCGCATGTCTTTGGTGACGAAAGCAGGGATAAATCCGCCGAGCAGCAAACGCTGGATTGGGAAAAGATCAAGGCGGCCGAGCGCGTGGGTAAGGCGCAACAGGGCACCTTGGACGGTGTCGCGGTCAACCTGCCTGCCCTCACCCGCGCGGTGAAACTGCAAAAACGCGCTGCCCGCGTCGGGTTCGACTGGCCTGACAGCCGCCATGTGATCGACAAGATTGTCGAAGAGGCCCACGAGTTGGAAGAGGCCCGCGACTCGCTGTCTGAGGACGAGATCAAGGAAGAGTTTGGCGATCTGCTCTTCGTCGTCGCGAACCTCGCGCGCCACTTGAAAATCGAGCCCGAAGAGGCCCTGCGCGCCACCAATGCAAAATTCACCCGACGCTTCGAAGGGATCGAGGCAAAGCTCGCCGCTTTGGGTAAAACTCCCGACCAGTCGAATCTGGAGGAAATGGACACTCTTTGGGACGCGGTAAAGGCTGAAGAAAAAGCAGCCAAATAAACCCGATTAAAGAAATCAGGTATTGACCCGATAAAATTACTCGGGTTTATACGCTCCTGAATTAAGACTCAGGAGACACCCATGTCCATTCTGCGCACCGCGCTGATTGCCGCCACGCTTGCCACCCCCGCCGTCGCTGCGGAAGAAGTGAACCTCTATTCCTATCGCCAGCCCGAGCTGATCCAGCCCCTGCTGGACGCTTTCACCGAGGAAACCGGCATTCAAACCAATGTCGCCTTTCTTGCAAAAGGTATGGTCGAGCGCTTGCAGGCAGAGGGGAAACGCTCCCCCGCCGACGTGATCCTGACCGTCGATATCTCGCGCCTGTCGGATGCGGTTGCTGCAGGTGTAACCCAGCCCGTCGAAAGCGAAACTCTAACCGCCAACGTGCCGGCTGAATTCCGTGATCCGGAAAACCACTGGTACGGCGTGACCACACGCGCGCGCATCGTTTACGCCAGCAAGGACCGCGTTGCACCGGGTGAAGTCACCACATACGAGGATCTCGCCGATCCGAAATGGGAGGGCCGCATCTGTACCCGCTCTGGCACGCACGCGTACACTCTGGCGCTGGTTTCTGCGATGATTGCCCACCACGGCGAGGAAGAGACCAAGACCTGGCTGGAAGGTGTGAAATCCAACCTCGCCCGCAAACCTCAGGGCAACGACCGTGCACAGGTCAAGGCCATCTGGTCGGGTGAATGCGACATCAGTCTGGGCAACACCTATTACATGGGCAAGATGCTACAAGAGGAAGAACAGCAGGCCTGGGCCAACTCTGTCGACGTTCTGTTCCCGGTTTTCGAAGGTGACGGTACCCATGTAAACGTCTCAGGCGTTGCCATGACCAAATCATCGCCGAATAAAGAGAACGCTTTGAAACTGATGGAATTCCTTGCGTCGCCCACGGCACAGGAAATCTATGCAGAAGCCAACTTTGAATACCCAATCGCACCGGGCACAGCCCCGACCGAATTGGTAGCGAGTTGGGGTGTGTTCGAGGCCGACAGCCTGAACCTGATGGACATCGCCAGCCACCGCGCCGCCGCGCTGAAACTGGTGGAAACCGTGGACTTCGACGGCTGACGCCCCGCCGTCATAACCTTTTCGAGGCCCGCCCCACCGCGGGCCTTGATCGTTTAAAACGTGGGCTCCGGTCCTCGTGATTCCGTTCGTGTCTCATAGATGACCCGAGGCTGAATTGCCCTGTGCTACCTGCACTCAAGGAACTGGCCGCGCCAAGTGAGGGTTTGAATGTCTCAACCACGCAAGATCATCATCGACACCGATCCCGGGCAAGACGATGCCGTTGCTATACTATTAGCGCTCGCGTCGCCTGACGAGATCGACCTGCTCGGCATAACCGCTGTGGCCGGGAACGTTCCTTTAGAGCTGACCCAGAAAAATGCCCGAATGATTTGCGAGCTTGCCCGGCGGTCGGACATTCCGGTCTTTGCGGGCTGTGATCGCCCCTTGAACCACCCACTGGTCACCGCCGAGCACGTGCACGGAAAGACCGGGCTGGACGGCCCGGATCTGCCCGATCCCACGATGCCGCTGCAGGACCAGCACGCCGTCGACTTCATCGTCAAGACCTTGCGCCGGGAACCATCCGGGTCGATTACTCTTTGCCCGATTGGCCCCCTGACCAACATCGCCACGGCCCTGCAACGGGCTCCGGAGATTGCCTCTCGTGTTGAGGAAATTGTACTGATGGGGGGCGCTTATTTCGAGGTCGGCAACGTTACACCTGCGGCCGAATTTAACATTTATGTCGACCCGGAAGCCGCTGAAATCGTGTTTAAATCCGGAACTCAAATTACCATGATGCCTCTGGACATTACGCACAAAGCCCTTGTCACGCCCCCAAGAAACGAGGCGTTCCGGGCCCTTGGAACAGACGTGGGCGTAGCAGTCGCACAGATGACCGACTTCTTCGAACGCTACGACAAAGAGAAATACGGATCGGAAGGGGCGCCATTGCACGACCCCTGCGTCACCGCATTTCTGATCCGGCCAGAGCTGTTTTCCGGGCGCCATGTGAATGTCGAGATTGAAACGCAATCAGAACTGACTCGCGGTATGACCGTCGCTGATTGGTGGGGCGTCACCGACCGCCCACCGAATGTGACTTTCATGATGGAACTCGACGCGGGCGGGCTCTTTGACCTGCTTACCGAACGGCTCGCGCGTCTCTGAACCCTTGGCAAGGGGACCGTTCCGCGCCAGATAAGGGGAAAGGACGCGTTACATGACCCCAGCTTTCGACAATAGCTATTCTCGCCTGCCGCAGCGGTTTTTCACAGCCCTTGCCCCGACCCCAGTGACCGAACCCAAATTGGTGCGCCTTAATGAAGAGTTGGCGGTCGAACTGGGATTTGACCCCGACTGGCTTCGCTCTGGCGACGGCTTAGAGATGTTGGCAGGCAACCATGTTCCGGTCGAAGCCGAACCGCTGGCACAGGTCTATGCCGGGCACCAGTTCGGAGGATGGGTTCCACAATTGGGCGATGGGCGGGCAATCCTGCTTGGTGAAATTGTCGACAGCCATGGCCGGCGTCGGGACATCCAACTCAAAGGCTCTGGCCGCACACCTTATTCGCGCAACGGCGATGGGCGGGCATGGTTAGGGCCGGTTTTGCGCGAATACCTTGTGTCAGAGGCCATGCACGCGCTTGGCATCCCGACTACGCGGGCTTTGGCCGCGGTAACCACGGGCGAGCGCGTTCAGCGCGAAAAAGGCTTTCCCGGCGCCATTGTAACCCGCGTTGCGGCCAGTCATATCCGCGTGGGCACGTTCCAGTTTTTTGCCGCGCGTCGCGATAAAGAGGCGCTTCAAACCCTTACCGACCACGCTATCGAACGCCATTTCCCAAAGGCCAAAACGGCCCT
>CAYFXM010000238.1:0-4280 GCA_964346965.1 uncultured Actibacterium sp.
CCGAAGCATTGGAGCCGCCACTTGCGCGTGCTACGCTGAGCGTAGTGAAGCTGGGTGCTGCATAGGCACCCAACGCAAGCGCGCTGATGCGGCCAATAGCGGCGCGGCGGGAGAGTTCTTTTTTGTTTTCTTCAGACATTGGCTGCTCCATCAATTGAGAAACTAAACGAGATGCTGATCACGAAACTGTGCCGAAAATGAGGAAGTCAGCAATATTACTTTGGTTTATTTGGCCGAAATAAACCAAACATATACCAAGATACTGGGACATGCCGCACGGATCCTGTTCAGCCGAGGTGGATCCGAAGTTTTGTGTGTTCTTAAGATATATGCCCCGATCTCAGGACGGTAAGAAGCTCTTCAGCCAACGTCTCACGCTCTTCGGGTGTCAAAAATGAACCAAGCTCTACAGTGCGGTTACCACCCTTCAAGATTAGGTATTGTTCCACTGGGCCACCCTTGGCGTGAAGTTCTACCTTCACCCAATAGGGGTTTGCTTCCCACTCTTGCTTTGGTGTGCGCGGATTGTAGCGGGTCAGGGTCATGCGATCTTCCCAGATGCGTAACTCCTCAAGAATCTCGCCGTCTTTATAGGAGCGTTGCAGGAAGTACCACATCGCCCAAAGTGCGCCGCCAATGAACGGCAGAAGCCCCCAAAGGATCGGGGTTCCGAGAACGGCGATCAAGGGCAAGAGAACAACGGCTGCCGTTGCACCAATGAAAATCACGAACCCCTTCTTGGGCAATGATCGGTAGGGCCACAGGTGCAACTCTTTCGGGGCACCGGGTGTCGTCGGAGTAATCCATTCGTAGGGCATGGTTCTTCATCCGGTGAAAGAAAAAGGGCGCCCGATGGGGCGCCCTTTGTTTGTATTGGCTTGGGCGCTTAGTGCGCGTGGCCTTTATCCCAGTCTTCCTGCTTGGGCAGGGTCTCAAAAGTGTGCTCCGGCGGCGGGGACGAGATGGTCCACTCCAGAGTGTCCGCGTATTCGTTCCACGGGTTATTCTCGGTCGCTTTCTTACCCTTCAGCAGAGCGTAGATAACGATGCCGATGAACAGCAGGAACGAGGCAAACGACAGGAACGCCCCGATCGACGAGATCTTGTTCCAGTAAGCGAAGGCTTCCGGATAGTCGATGTAGCGGCGCGGCATACCCTGACGGCCCAGGAAGTGCTGCGGGAAGAAGGTCAGGTTCGCGCCGATGAACATCAGCCAGAAGTGAACTTTCGCCCAGAACTCGGAATAGTGACGGCCGGTCATCTTCGAGAAGTAGAAGTAGATACCCGAGAAGATCGCGAACACGGCACCAAGCGACATTACGTAGTGGAAGTGCGCAACCACATAGTAAGTGTCGTGATACGCGCGGTCGACGCCTGCTTGCGACAGGACGATACCGGTTACACCACCAACGGTGAACAGGAACAGGAAGCCAAACGCCCAGACCATCGGAGCTTTGAACTCGATCGAGCCGCCCCACATGGTTGCGATCCACGAGAAGATCTTAACACCAGTCGGAACCGCGATGACCATGGTGGCCAGCATGAAGTAGGACTGTTGGGTCAGCGACATGCCAACGGTGTACATGTGGTGCGCCCAAACGACGAAGCCCAGAGCACCAATCGCAACCATTGCGTAAACCATCGGCAGGTAGCCGAAGATCGGCTTGCGCGAGAAGGTTGCGATGACGTGGCTGATGATGCCGAAGCCAGGCACGATAACGATGTACACTTCCGGGTGGCCAAAGAACCACAGGATGTGCTGGTACAGAACCGGGTCACCGCCACCCGACGGATCGAAGAAGGTGGTGCCGAAGTTACGGTCTGTCAGCAGCATGGTGATGGCGCCCGCCAGAACCGGCAGCGACAGCAGAATCAGCCACGAGGTGACGAAGATCGACCAAGAGAACAGCGGAACCTTGTGCAGGGTCATGCCCGGGGTGCGCATGTTCAGGAAGGTGGTGATCATGTTGATCGCACCCAAGATCGACGAGGCACCCGAGACGTGAACCGCGAAGATCGCGAGGTCCATCGAGTATCCAGCCTCGCTGGTCGACAGCGGCGGGTACAGAACCCAGCCAACACCAGAACCGGCCTGACCGTTACCGCCCGGCGACAGGACCGAGGCAACTGCCAGCGACGAACCAGCAAAGTACAGCCAGAACGACAGGTTGTTCATCCGCGGGAAGGCCATATCCGGTGCGCCAATCTGCAACGGCATGAAATAGTTACCAAATCCGCCGAACAGGGCCGGAATGACCACGAAGAACATCATCAGGACGCCGTGCGCCGTGATCAAAACGTTCCAGAGGTGGCCGTTCGGGGTACATTCTTCACCACCGAAGCCCGACAGAACGCGCGCGGCGGCTTCGCCGGCTTCGTTCAAGCACATGAACTGTACGCCCGGCTCCATCAGCTCCAGGCGCATGTAAACGGTGAAGATCACCGAGACCAGGCCGACAAGCGACGACGTGATCAGATACAGAAGACCAATGTCTTTGTGGTTGGTGGACATGAACCAGCGGGTAAAGAACCCCCGGTTGTCCTCGTGTTCGTGGCCATGAATGGCTGCGTCTGCCATGTCCTGCCTCCCGTTTCGTAGCGTTAAGAGCGCAGCGGAGAGGGTCCGAAGCGCAGATTCCTAGCGGTTCTAATGCAGGGTGGCCTTCTGAGCAATGCACCTTGGCGCCGCAGGCGAGAAAAAACTCCGGCAAATTGCCGCGCCTAGCCGAAGATTTCGTCGAAGCTCCGTCGTAGAGCGACATCCAGATCGGGCATCGTGACCGGAAGGCCAAGGTCGACGAGGCTGGTCACACCATGTTCGCGAATGCCGCAGGGAACGATTCCGTCGAAGTGGGACAGGTCCGGCTCGACATTGATCGAGATGCCGTGGAAGCTGACCCATCTGCGTAGTCGAATGCCGATTGCCGCAATCTTGTCCTCGCGTTTCGACCCGTCAACGTTCAGCGGCTTGTCGTCCCGAGTGATCCAAACGCCGACGCGCCCCTCGCGGATTTCACCCGTCAGGTTGAACTCGGCCAGCGTAGCGATGACCCATTTCTCTAACTGCTGCACGAATTGGCGCACGTCGCGCCCTCGCTTGCCAACGTCCAGCATGACATAGGCGACGCGTTGCCCTGGGCCGTGATAGGTGTATTGGCCGCCACGTTTCGATTCATAGACCGGAAATCGGTCAGGATCGGTCAGGTCGGTTGGTTTAGCCGAGGTGCCAGCCGTGTAAAGCGGCGGGTGTTCGACCAGCCAGACCAGTTCTTCCGCCTCGCCGCGCGCAATCGCTTCGGCCCGCGCTTCCATAAAGGCGACGGCCTCGGAATATTCTGTCAGACCTTCAGTTGTCCGCCATTCGACCATCGCGGCGCTCCTTTCCAATGGACGAAATGGTCATTGCATGTTCAGCCGCCCAAAGACAATGGTCCGAAAGCACAGACAGTGGTGCATTGGTGCAAGAATCGGCTTCACATCCCACAGCGAAGCCGCTAAGACACCGCCCACCACCAAGGCGTGCGGCCGTGGCGGAATTGGTAGACGCGCAGCGTTGAGGTCGCTGTGGGGTAACTCCCGTGGAAGTTCGAGTCTTCTCGACCGCACCATTTAATGTTTCTCAGCTCGAATCGGTTCGCATGCAGCGAGTACCTGGAGTTGTTATGGCGTTGCCGATTGGCAGCAACAAGTGGGGTTGGTTCAAAACATCCCTCGTTGCAGCAGGCACAACATATCCGAATCCAATCAAATCCATGTAGTAGGATGGGCGCAGGCTGGAAAAAGTACGGCGCTGTTGATGACAGCACTCCAGCCCTGGATGTGGAGATATCAGTTAACGCTGGTCTGTCAAGCCTGTAGCTGACAGTTGCTGCAACGGCGCGATCTAGCGCTCATTCTGCAAACACCTTGCTGTCTTGAGCCGTTGTTGCATTCAGCAATGTCTGATAAATGCCATGGGTCGCATCTGCTACTCTTTGCCAAGTGTAAAATGCAGTAGCGTCCGCTATGTGCCCTTGTGGGTCTGCGATCGCTGCTTGCAGCTTGGCCTTCAAACCCGCCGCGTCTCCTGTCGAAAAGTAACTTGATGGTTTCAGAGGCATCTCCAGATTGGCGGGGATGCTGCTTGCGACCAATGGCCGACCATAGGAAATGGCCTCAAGAAGGGCATTGGACAATCCCTCATGGCGCGAGCAATTCACGTAGACCGCGCAGTGCTGGTAGAGAGCACTGAGCAGTGAACGGTCTATGCGTCCGATGAGGCGAATTCTGTCGTTGCTTCG
>CAYFXM010000239.1:0-4268 GCA_964346965.1 uncultured Actibacterium sp.
TTTGGCGCCGGTTGAGGCGAACATGACCTGTGGCGGGGTATAGGCCACCGCGTTGAAAAAGGAATAGGGGGCAAGGTTTTCCGAACCATCCGCCCCCCTCGTCGAGATCCAGCCGATAGGGCGCGGGGCGACGATGGCATTGAACGGATTGTGCGGCAGGCCATGGCCATCTTCGGGGCGGTAGAACATCGGCATCCTTTCGGGTTTGCCCAAGACCTAACCCCATGCTACGCCCAATTCCAGAGGAAGGTAAAAAGAGCAGCGCGTGATTACGCTTCATCAGGAACAGCCGGAAGATTGGTGGGAGGTCGAGGCGCTCTACGACCTCTGCTTTGCGCCGGGGCGTGAGGCCCTGTCGTCGTATCGCTTGCGTGACGGGGTCGAACCGGTCGCCGGGCTTTCCCTTGTGGCGCGCGATGAGCTGGGTGTCGTCGCCGGAGCGATCCGCTATTGGCCGGTGCGGGTTGGCAAGAGGCAGGCGTTGTTGCTGGGGCCGATCGCGGTGCACCCCACCCATCAGGGTGAAGGGTTGGGTGCGGTGCTGATGCAAGACAGTCTAGCGCGCGCGAGAGAGTTGGGCTGGACACGGGTGATCCTTGTCGGCGATGCGCCTTACTATGCCCGGTTCGGGTTTTCTAAGCTGGCAGGGCTTGTGATGCCGCCGCCCACGAACCCCGAACGGGTTCTTGGCTACGAATTGGTCGAGGGTGCGTGGAAAGGCGTCGACGGCGAGGTTGAAAAGGCCAGCGTTGCAGGCTGAAAACCGCTTTCCTTCTGGCCTCCTCCGCCTATCATTCCGTTGAAAACCGAAAGGACGATTGAATGGCCGCTGTTCCCCCCGTTTGTGATTTCGACTGGCCCGCCCCGGAGTTCGAGCTTCCCGCGACCGACGGCAAGACCTATCGTCTGGCAGATATCGCGGGGCCGAAAGGCACTTTGGTCGTGTTCATCTGCAACCACTGCCCCTATGTGCTGGCGGTCATCGACAGGATTATTCGCGACGCCAAGGAGTTGCAGTCGATGGGGGTCGGTGTGGCGGCGATCTGTTCCAACGACGCGGTGACTTACCCGGCGGACGGGTTCGACAATATGGTGAAGATGGCCGAGGCGAAGGGCTTCCCTTGCCCCTATCTGCATGACGAAGACCAGTCGGTCGCCCGCTCCTATGACGCGGTGTGTACGCCCGATTTCTTCGGGTTCAATGCAGACGGTGGTTTGCAGTATCGCGGGCGTCTGGATGCCTCGCGCGCTCAGCCGGGGCCGTCGGATTTACGTCGGGACCTGTTCGAGGCGATGAAACAAGTGGCCGAAACCGGGCGAGGGCCAGCGGATCAGGTGCCCTCGATGGGCTGTTCCATCAAGTGGAAATAACGTTCTAACCGTTGTTCGAGTTCACCACAGAGGCCATGTAATCCATCACCGCCGGACGAGTGGACTGACGGCCATCTGCGGCAGAGCTGTCGATCACCGCTTTCAGCTCTTTCAGGTCAACGCGGCGCAGCAGGTGTTTGACCGGTCCAATCGAGGCGGGGCGCATGGACAACGTGTGGATGCCGATGGCGGCAAAGCACGAAGCTTCGATTGGCCGCCCCGCATCCTCGCCGCAGAAGGACAGCGGGGTTTCGGTGTCGCGGCAGCGATCGGCGATCTGTTCGAGGAACTTCAGGAAGCTGACATTCAGAGTGTCATAGCGGCGGCGAACGCGCTCGTTTTCGCGGTCGGCAGCGAAGAAGAATTGCTTCAGGTCGTTTCCACCGATCGAGATGAAATCCGCCAGTTCAAAGAACTGTCTGGGCGCAAAGGCGATCGATGGGGTCTCTAGCATCGTGCCGATTTTGATGTCGGATGGCAGCGGGTGGCCCAGTTTCTCTTCCCGTTCAATTTCCCGCAGAAGATAGTCACGGGCAGTAATGAATTCCTCGAATTGTGCGATAAAGGGGAACATCACAGACAGAGGGCGCCCCTTGGCCGCGCGCAAAAGCGCCTGCAACTGCATCCGCATCACACCGGGCATATCAAGCCCAACACGGATCGCTCGCCAGCCAAGCGCGGGGTTCGGCTCTTCCTGAGGGCGCATGTAGGGCAAGACCTTGTCCGAACCGATATCCAAAGTGCGGAAGACTACTCGCTTGTCGCCAGCTGCATCCATTACGCGGGAATAGATCGCGGCAAGTTCGCCGCGCCGAGGCATCTGGTTGCGGATCAGGAACTGCAGCTCGGTCCGGAACAGGCCGACGCCTTCTGCTCCTGATCCCTCGAGCGAGGGTAGGTCGGCCATCAGACCGGCATTCATCATCAAGTGCACACAGGTGCCGTCGGTGGTCTGCGCAGGTTTTTCTCGGATCGAGGCATAGCGTTCCATCGCCTTGGTCCGCATCGCCATCTTGTCGCGGAAAGCGGTCGAGACAGAATCTTCGGGTCGCAGGTGGACTATGCCCTGTTCGCCATCAACAAGGATCGGGTCGCCGTTCAAGGCCTCTGTCGTAATGCGCTCGGCGTGGATAATCAGCGGAATGGCCAGTGCCCGGGCGACGATGGCCGCATGGCTACCCACCGAGCCTTCCTCGAGAACGATACCACGCAGGCCGCGTCCGTAGGCCAGCAGCTCTCCGGGTCCGATATTGCGGGCGATCAGGATCGGATCGGTTGGCATCTCGGCACCGGTTTCGCTGCCCTGGCCGGTCAGGATGCGCAGGAGACGGTTCGAAAGATCATCCAGATCGTGCAGCCGTTCGCGCAGATAGGGGTCGGGGACCTGCTCCATTCGGGTGCGGGCCTGCGACTGTTCCTTTTCGACCGCGGCTTCCGCGGACAGGCCGCGGGCAATGTCCTCTTCCATGCGGCGCATCCAGCCCTTGGAATTGGCAAACATGCGATAGGCTTCAAGGACCTGCATCTGCTCCTTGTCGCCCGATTGCGCATCCGACAGCATATCGTCAACCGATACGCGGAGCTGATCGACGGCCTCGTGCAGACGGGTAAATTCAGCGTGGGGGTCATCGGCGACCGGATTGGTTACGACAACGCGGGGTTCGTGCAGCCAGACGTGGCCAATGGCGACGCCCTCTTGCCCGACGCCTCCGTGGAACATCACGGGATTCTGGTGCAGTTTGGCCAGCGCTGCGCCCTCACCGACAAAAGCGCCCAACTCGGTCATCTCGGCCAGAACCATCGCAACGACTTCCAGCGCATAGACCTCGTCGTCAGAGAACTGGCGGGCGGTTTTCGATTGCACGACCAGCACGCCCAGCCCTTCGCCAAGCCGCTGGATTGGCACGCCAAGGAACGAAGAGTAAATCTCTTCACCGGTTTCCGGCATATAGCGGAAGCCCTTTTCCGAGGGCGCATCGGCAGTGTTCACTGCCGTGGAGGTCTTGGCAACGCGGCCCACAAGACCTTCGCCCACACGAAGCCGAGTCTTGTGTACCGACTCGGCCTTCAAGCCTTCGGTTGCACAAAGTTCCAGCGTTTCGTCATCACGGAACAGGTAGATAGAGCACACTTCGGTCCCCATCGAATCCGCGATCAGGTGGGTGATCCGGTCAAGCCGCTCCTGCCCTGCACCGGCCTCGGCAAGGGTGTCGCGCAAGCGCTGCAGCAGCTTGCGGCTGTTACTTTCCGTTGCGTCGGGCATAAGCCCCCTAAATCAAGATGCTTTTTCCAATTCAAAGGCATCATGGAGTGCTTGCACCGCAAGTTCCATATATTTCCGGTCGATCAGCACGGAAATTTTGATCTCGGAGGTTGCAATGACCTTGATGTTCACACCTTCTGCGGACAGGGCCTCGAACATTTTAGCCGCAACACCCGCGTGGCTGCGCATGCCGATCCCAACAACCGAGACTTTGGCGACGTCTTCGTCCGCGACAAGACCGTGGAAGTTGATCGAACCAGACGATTTGGCTTCTTCCATCGCCTGTTTGGCACGTTCAACCTGATTGACGGGTACCGAGAAGGTCATGTCGGTACGACCCTCTTCCGAGATGTTCTGAATGATCATGTCGACATTCACACCGGCCTCGGACAGCGGGCCAAAAATGGCGGCGGCGATGCCCGGGCGGTCAGCGACCGAGACCAGGGTCATTTTTGCTTCGTCGCGGGAATAGGCGACGCCTGAGACAACATTGCTTTCCATGATTTCCTCTTCGTCGCAAACCAGAGTACCCGATTCCGGGGTGTTTTCCTCGAAACTCGACAGAACCCGCAGGCGGACCTTGTAACGCATGGCCAGTTCGACCGAGCGGGTTTGCAGGACCTTCGCGCCAAGG
>CAYFXM010000240.1:0-4259 GCA_964346965.1 uncultured Actibacterium sp.
TGATGGTCATCTCCTCCAACGCGGGATCACATCCATCAGCGCAGGATGCAGCAGGGTGCAATTTGGAATCGGGGTGATCGTGTCCGAGGCACGGGCATGGAACCCCACCATCGCGCCCTTCTTGGTTCGCCGCCCGGACAGCACGGCACGGCGGCGCGACGACGGCGGCGAGGTCAGGATCGGGCGCATCTCGGCGGACAGCCCCTGCGCGGAAAGCGCCGTCTCGACCACGCCCAGTTTCCAGTCTGCCACGAATCCGTCACTGGCGTGCTGCAGTAAACAGCCGCCGCAGCTTTTGAAATGAGAGCAGGGGGGTCGAACACGGTTCTCCGATGGCGTGGCGATGCGGATATCGCACAGCGTATCTCCGTCCAAGGTGCCCTCCACCTCTTCCCCGGGAAGGGTGAGCGGCGCAAATATCGGCCCGTCGGCAATGCCATCGCCCCGGTGGCCCAAACGGCGGATCGTATATGTCATTCGGCGGCCTCCGTCCCGATGAAGCCCCCTGATTGCCGCGCCCAGAAGCGGGCGTAAAGCCCACGTTTTGCCAAAAGCGCGTGATGCGTGCCTTCTTCGACGATTCGACCCTCTTCCATCACGATAATCCGGTCCATCTGAGAGATCGTGGACAGCCGGTGCGCGATGGCCAGAACCGTTTTACCCTCCATCAATCCGGCCAGGCTGTGCTGGATGGCGGCCTCGACCTCGGAATCAAGCGCACTTGTGGCTTCGTCCAACACGAGGATCGGGGCATCCTTTAGAAAGGCGCGGGCAAGAGCAATCCGCTGGCGTTGTCCGCCGGACAACTTCACGCCCTGCTCGCCAAGATGAGCCTCGTAGCCTTCCCGATCCATGTGGTCTTTCAGGCCCATAATAAATTCATGCGCCTCGGCGCGACGGGCGGCGTCGATCATCTGGGCATCGGTAGCGGCGGGATTGCCGTAGATAATATTGTCGCGGGCCGACCGGTTAAACATCGCGGTTTCCTGCGTGACCATCGCGATTTGGCGGCGCAGGCTTTCCTGCGTGACCTCGCGCAGATCATCACCGTCGATAGACACAGACCCCACCTCTGTATCGTAGAGGCGTAACAGCAGCGCCACTAATGTTGACTTCCCGGCACCAGATGCGCCGACAATCCCCAGTTTCTCTCCCGGTTGGATGGTCAGGCTCAGGTCCTTGACCCCGCCCACTTGGCGACCATAGGCAAAACTGACGTTATCAAAGCGAATCTCGCCCCTCGACACAGCCAGATCCCTCGCGTCTTCGGCGTCGGTCAGGTCGTACGGAGAGGTCAGCGTCCGCATCCCGTCCTCCACTTCGCCGATGTTCGAGTAAACCCCCATCAGCGCAAAACTCAGCCAACCTGTCATCTGCGAAATGCGAATGGCGATCGCCCCTGCCGCAACAACATCGCCGGGTGTGGCGCTTCCACGCGACCACATGAGCAACGAGATTCCGGTCAGCAGGACGGGTACCAGCCCGGCCACAAAGGTCAGTGCCAACCGGAAAGACGCGGACACTTTACCATGCGCAACGGCGGCTTTGCGGAAGTTGCCCATGGCAACAAGGGCTTCCTTATCCTCGAACTCCGAGGTCGCGAAAAGTTTGACAGTCTTCGAGTTTGTGATCGTGTCGACCACCTGGCCTGTCACCATCGCCCGCGCACCCGCCTGTGCCTTCGACCGGGCGCGGATTCGTGGCATGAACCAGCGGATCATGTATAGATAGCCCGCTAACCAAATCGCCAGTGCCAGCGCGACCCAGACGTCGATTGCCAGCAGCAACAGGACCGAGCCGACAAATGAAGACAATGCAAACGTCACGACAGAGATCATCTCGTTCGTCACCTGCGTCGTGGCGCGGGCGGTCTGCATTTGCTTTTGTGCCAAGCGCCCTGCGAAATCGTTTTCGAAGAAACTGATCGACTGTCCAAGGGTCCAGCGATAAAGCCGCGACAGGATCATCGGCATGACGTTGGGCTTGACGATGACCTCGATCGCGGTGGCGGATGTCGCGAAAACCATGGGTCGGATTAGCAGGAAAAACAGGACAAAACCCGCAAGCCATGGCGCATTCGATGCCCAGAACCCTTCAGCTCCGGTTTCAATTGCCAAATCAACAACCCAACCCAGAACCAGCGCCGTCAGCACATCCATCGTACCAACGGCCATTGCCAACACGGTGGCGAGAAGCAACCAAGGCCAGGCCCCGCTAAGACACCAGCGCATGAACGCCAACAACGATTGTGGCGGCGGACCCTCTGCAGGGCGGAACGCGTCGATCAGGTTTTCAAGCTTCATGGCCCGACCATATAGGCGTGCTGGCTTACAGGAAAACCATTACCGCCGACAAAGCCAGCGCCCCGGCCATCGCGGTGGTAAAAATTCGCCATGCACGTGGTGTTTTAAGCAGGTAGGTCAACAACGACCCGGCGAAGCTCCAGAACAGGCAAACGATCAGATTGAGCCCTGAGAAAGCGCTGCCCAGTCGCAGGGCCTCGGCCGTGGGCTCCAGCCCGATGGAATAGCCAGACGCCGCCGCGACAGCCACCGCCCAGACCTTGGCATTGACCCATTGAAACAGAACCGCCTGCCAAAAGGTGAATGGCTTGTCACCGGCCTGCATCTGCCCGCCGCGTGATTGCAGCAGCCGCCATGCCATTGAACCGATCCATACGGCGGCAATTACTTTCAGCACCAAGGTTAGGGCTGGTAGAGCCAAAATCAGCGCTCCAATCCCCAGACCTGTAAGACCTGCGGTGATCCCAACGCCAACAACAACCCCCATCACATGGGGCAATGTCGCGCGAAACCCAAAGCGCGCACCCGAGGCGGTCAGCAGGATCACATTCGGACCCGGTGTGAAAAGCCCTGCAAACACAAACAGGTAAAGCGGGTCGAGCGCTAGTTCCACAGAAGCACCACGCAGCCCGCGATCAGGAGACCCATAACGAGATTGAACCACTTCTGCCGGTTATCGGTTGTCAGCCAGCGTGTCATCGCGGTGCCAGCGAGTGTCCACCCCCAAGCCGAAGTGAAACCAATCACCAGATAGGCTCCGGCAACGATCAACGTTGTGACAAAGGGCTGCTCGGGTTCGATGAATTGGGCAGAGACCGCGATCGCCATGGACCATGCCTTCGGGTTGATCCACTGGAACCCGACAGCTTCGATAAAGGTAAACGGTCGGGCGCGATCTCCGGTTCCGCTGATGCTGCCTGATGTTGCAATGCGCCATGCGATCCACAGAAGAACGGCGATACTAACCCAGCCCAATACCTGTTGCAGAAGCGCGCTGCGTTGAAACAACTCGCCCAGAAACAGGCCCACGATAAAAACCATCGCCGGAAAACCGAACGCGACACCCAGAGTATGGGGCCATGTTCGGCGCATGCCGAAACGGGCACCGGAATAGGCCAGTAAGGTATTATTCGGACCGGGTGTCCAAACGGTGCTGCCAGCCAGTACCAGAAGAGCAATGAAGGTTTCGGGTGTCATGTCGTCCCCGCGTAGAGACACTGCAGACTGGGAGGCAACCGCAAGGGCGTCAAGACAGAAGCTCAGCCTTGGTCAGGGTCATGCCAGAGGCCAGCCAGCGCTCTTCCAGCTCTTTCAGCTTCGCGCCCAGCGCGGGGCCGGAGAACTCCGGCATCAGGTCAGCGGGCTTAATCGGGAACTCGGCCTGGGCGCCATCAAGGGTCAATCGGTGCCAATCCTCGGGCGGGTGCATCTCTGTCATTGCCGCGCGCAGGACGACGACATCCGGCGCGAGGTCCTTCAGCTGGTACCCCAACGACCGTGAACAGTTCGGGCCACCGATCCCGTCGCGCAGCCCCTGCAGGCGTCGCTGGTCTTCACGGCTCAGCCGAAGGCGGCGGGGCACATCTTCGCCCCCGATTAACGCCAATCGGCGGATCGGGTCAGGCGCCATGTGAAACATCTCTTCAAAATGCACCAGAACCGCCAGGTTCGTGGCGTCTGATCCGGGCAAGACCCGTGCCAATATCCCACTTTGCTGCATCGCCATTACGGCGGGCGAAGGATCCGGCGCGGCAAGTAGTTTTAGGATTTCCGAACCAACCCGTTCCCTCGAAAGCGATGCCAGTCCGTCAGCCAGTTCGGCACAGGCGGCCAATCCATCGGCGTCGATCCCACGTGCATCATCGCCGTACCACGCATGGAACCGGAAAAACCGCAGGATACGCAGGTAATCCTCGCGGATGCGGTTGGCCGGCGTGCCGATAAAGCGGAACAACC
>CAYFXM010000241.1:0-2260 GCA_964346965.1 uncultured Actibacterium sp.
GGTTTGGTTGCGCCTTCGTTGTCGCGCAGTTCATGCAATTTCATGTCGCTTCTCCTTGCCGGAACTGACCCCTGAAGCGTAAGCGGGCCAAACACGGCTTTTCTTGGTTTTGATTCTGTGACGCGAGGCCACCGGGGGCGTATACGCGGAACACCCCCAGTGATCAAGCCTGTTTGCCCGCTCAGGCGCCGTAAACGATCTTACGAGCGGCGCTTTTGATGTCGTAGCTGTTTAGACCCAGGTCGTCCAACTCGCGGTCGTTTAATTTGCTCAGTGCGGCGACAGTGCGGTGGTAGTCGCGAGACTGACAAATGGCGGCCTTGATACCGTCGAAAGCCGCAAGAACGCGGTCAGCGACGTGAAAGCCCTGCGAGGCAGCGTTGTACTGAGTGGTAGCCATTTCGAAGTCCTTCCAATGGTTTCGAGTGATGAAGATGTTTGCCAGGTCGTATCCTAATTTCAGGCGGACCGTCGGCGGGTGTTACTTGTCGGTCTGGTGCAGATAGTCGAACCAGCAGGGAACGGGCTCGGCCTTGAGAAGGCCCTTCAAGGTAAGGGTGGCTTTTACAAACCAGTCTTTGTTTTGCAGTGCGACGGCCATTTCGATGGCTCCTGTAGATGCGGATCTTTGTTCGCCCACATACGCCCAACATTTGCGATCTACCACCATCAAGCCAACAAACCCGCTTTGCATTTTCTGCATAGAAATTAAGCAGAATTGAAATGCCCTGTGCGCCTCGAAGATACTTCACCTGCTCCGGGCCTCGAACCTTTCACGCGCTCCCGCGCACGACGGCGAAATTCCCTAAAAACAAAACGCCCCGGTATTTCCACCGGGGCGTCATACATCTTGGAGGTCAGTGGGCGTCTTATGCGCCATATGCGCTTTGACGCGCGACATCTTCAACCTGAAGGCGACTAATTCCTACGTCCGCCAACTCACGGTCGCCGAGAGCGTCCAACTCAAGCCAAGTAGCTCTGTAGACCTTGTACGCCTCGTACTTGGCGATCAGCGACGCCGCTTGGTGGCGGATGTAGTCTACGACGTTGTGGCCGAGGCCGACGGTTTGGATTGCATGTGCCATGTCAATTCCTTTCAAAGTGTCCGGACATAGTGCCCGGTTGGGTTTCTCTCCCATGGGTTTGCATCTAATCCCGGCCGTCAGCGCTAACAATTCTCAATTCGGTCTGCCCGTTATGCGTTTTCTGCAATGCAGCATAAGAATCGATTTGCGCTCTAAGGCATGATCCAAAAGAAAAACGCCCCGGCGTTTCCACCAGGGCGTTCCAAATTCAAACCGTAAGATCGCTTAGTCGCGCTCTTCGATGATCTCGACCATGTGCGGGATCTTGGCGATCATGCCACGAACCGAAGGGGTGTCTTCCAGCTCGCGGGTTTTATGCATCTTGTTCAGACCCAGACCGATCAGCGTAGCACGCTGCTCCTGCGGACGGCGGATCGGTGAGCCGATCTGCTTGACGACGATGGTTTTAGCCATGACTCAGGTCTCCTTACGCTTCAGCGGCTTCAGCGGCTTCGGCGGGGGCCTCGGCTACTTCCGGCTTCTTCAGGATATCGGCCACCTTTTTACCACGACGCTGAGCGACCTGGCGCGGCGAGCTTTCTTTCTTAAGCCCGTCAATGGTGGCGCGGATCATGTTGTAGGGGTTCTGCGAACCGGTCGACTTGGCGACAACGTCCTGAACACCCAGCATCTCGAACACGGCACGCATCGGACCACCGGCGATGATTCCTGTACCGACAGGTGCGGTGCGCATGATGACTTTACCGGCGCCGTGATGGCCTTCGATGTCGTGGTGCAGGGTGCGGCCTTCGCGCAGCGGCACACGGATCATCTGGCGCTTGGCTTGTTCGGTGGCTTTGCGGATGGCCTCGGGGACCTCTTTCGCTTTACCTTTACCAAAGCCGACACGGCCTTTTTGGTCGCCAACAACCACAAGAGCGGCGAAGCCAAAGCGCTTACCACCTTTCACGGTTTTCGACACGCGGTTGATCGCAACAAGACGATCGGCGAATTCCGGGGTTTCTTCTTCGCGGTTACGACCGCGGCCCCGACGTTGTTCACGTTCTGCCATCAGGCATTCCTTTCATGGTGGCGCGCTCTGCGCCGCTATACTCAATCCAAGTGAGCTCACAGGCCCCCGGATCATCGGGGCGGCGCGGACGCCGCCCTCAATTGATTAGAACTTCAGACCACCTTCACGCGCAGCGTCGGCCAGAGCCTTCACTTTGCCGTGG
>CAYFXM010000241.1:2371-4214 GCA_964346965.1 uncultured Actibacterium sp.
CACGGTCGAAGTAGCACTCTTCCACGCCGGCTTTCTTGGCACGTTCTGCGATCGCCGCACCCACTTTGGTGGCTGCTTCGACGTTGTTCTTGCCGAACACGCCCAGATCTTTCTCCAGCGAGGAGGCCGATGCCAGGGTGACGCCTGCAACGTCGTCGATCAGCTGAACACTGATGTTCTTGTTCGAACGGTGCACCGACAGGCGAATGCCGCCGACGTTCCGCTTTTTCAGTTTGTTCCGAACGCGCAGGCGGCGTTTCAGAAACAGATCTCGTTTGCTGTTTGCCATTTTTAGCGTCCTTACTTCTTCTTGCCTTCCTTACGGAAGATATACTCATCCTTGTAGCGGATGCCCTTGCCTTTGTACGGCTCGGGGCGGCGCCAGTCGCGGATGTTTGCGGCAACTTGGCCAACCTGCTGTGCGTCGGAACCCTCGATCACGATCTCGGTCGGCTTCGGTGCGGTGACGGTCACGCCAGCCGGCACTTCGAAGTTAACCTCGTGCGAGTAACCCAGGTTCAGCTTCAGAACATTGCCCTGCATCTGGGCGCGATAACCAACACCCTGAATTTCGAGCTCTTTCTTGAAGCCACCAGTCAGACCAGTCACCATGTTCTGGATGACGGTACGGGACATGCCCCACTGCTGCTTGGCACGTTTGGACGAGCCGCGCGGAGTGACGGTCACTTTGTTGTCTTCAACGGCGATGGTGACATCGTCGGTTGCGGTGAAGCTCTGGGCGCCTTTCGGGCCTTTCACTTCGATGGTCTGGCCGGACACGGATGCGGTGACACCCGAGGGCAGCTCGACCGGTTTTTTACCAATACGAGACATTCAGACCTCCTTAGAAGACGGTGCAAAGCACTTCGCCACCAACATTCTGGTTGCGAGCGTTTGCGTCCGACATCACGCCGCGAGACGTGGAGACAATCGACACACCCAGGCCCTGACGGACGGTCGGGATGTCATTGACGCTCATGTACACACGACGGCCGGGCTTCGATACGCGCTTCAGTTCGCGGATCACAGGCTCGCCTTCATAGTACTTGAGGCCGATTTCCAGTTCGGGCAGACCACGGTCGCCTTCAACTTTATCGTAACCGCGGATGTAGCCTTCGTCCTGCAGCACGTCCAGAACCCAAGCGCGCAGCTTGGAGGCCGGGGTGCGAACGGTGGACTTGCCACGAAGTTGCGAGTTACGGATGCGGGTCAGCATATCGCCGATAGGATCGTTTACAGACATATCAAACCCTCCTTACCAGCTCGACTTAACCATACCGGGGATCTGGCCCTTCGAGCCCAGTTCCCGCAGCATAATCCGGCTTACCTTCAGCTTACGATAGTAAGCGTGGGGACGACCGGTCAGCTGACAGCGGTTGTGCAAACGGGTTGCCGAGCTGTTGCGCGGCAGTTTGGCCAGTTTCAGACGCGCTTTGAAACGCTCTTCCATCGGCTTGCTTTCATCATTCGCGATTTCCTTCAGCGCGGCACGCTTGGTGGCGTATTTCGCTACCAGCTTCTGACGCTTCAGTTCGCGTTCGACCATTGCTTTCTTAGCCATGTTCTCTCTCTCCCGCGATTAGCTGTTGAAAGGCATGTTGAATGCTTTCAACAGCGCCTTTGCTTCCGCGTCAGTCTTCGCGGTGGTGGCAATCACGATGTCCATACCCAGCATGTCGACGACCTTGTCGAAGTCGATTTCAGGGAAGACGATGTGTTCTTTCAGGCCCATGGCATAGTTGCCACGACCGTCAAACGACTTGCCCGATACGCCGCGGAAGTCGCGGATACGAGGCATTGCGATGGTGATCAGACGATCCAGGAATTCGTACATCCGGTCGCC
>CAYFXM010000242.1:0-2416 GCA_964346965.1 uncultured Actibacterium sp.
CTTTCAGCTTCTGCTTGGCGCGCAGCTGCAGACCGAAGTCCGACAGTTTGCCCTTACGACGCTGGCCGTGCTGGCCGGGGCCGTACTCTCGGCGGTTCAGAGGGGATTTCGGACGACCCCAGATGTTTTCGCCCATCCGGCGGTCGATTTTATACTTGGCAGACGTGCGTTTGGTCACGGCTGATCTCCTTCGTTAGGTCGAGGCCTCGCGGCCACTATGAAGGGCGTTGTCCTTTCCCTTGCGGGAGACAGGCATCCCCTTGCGGGGGCCACCAACACCAATGAAATAACCGGCCACTTGGGGCCGGGAATGGCGGGCTTATACAGCCGGAACAGCCCGAGTCAATGGCAAAGCGTGGAAAACAAGTTAAGACTGGCGATCCGCCCGCACCTGAATGCCATTCGCGTAAATGACACAAGGTGTGGAGATTTCCAACTCGACCAGATCGGCGGCCTCTCCCTCTGGAACCGGAAGAATCGTGCGGCTGTTCACAAGGTCTTCACAGGCCACGAAAGCCTGACTTTCGCCGAACAGCATTTCGGCCGCCTGTCCTTGCAGCAGAACGGAAGTCGAGGGCGAGAGCACCATATCATTGCGCGGTGTCGCCGGTCCAAGAGCGTCTTTGCGCAAAACCACGGGGCGACCGGCGGGCCCTTCGGCCTTACGGACAGCCAGCACCGTCACATGTTTTTCACCGCCCGCGTCGATCTCGTTTCCCTCTTGCAGGTCTCCCGCGCGTTTCAGGCCGTTTGGCCCCCGTAACCAGACATCTGCGCCAAGAGTCACTAGGGAGTGATCAGAGGACATCTTGGGCTGCACCTTTTCAGCCCTGTCCAGCTTGCGGATGACTTTCAAATCCGTGTTCACCGGGGGAACATGGTCGACGAACAGCAACAAGGAGCTTCTGTCTGGACCGGCATCAACCTCGGCAATTCTATATTCCGCGCCTCCGTCGCTGACCACGAAGCCCTTAGGTTTCGGCGCATGCTCATCAAGATCGCCCACTGCACTAAAAACCAGCGACTGCACCAGGGCAACTGTCTGCGCATAGACGTCTTCATTGAAATCGATCTTTTCGACGAGATGCGGTTGATCTACTCGGGTCGCCTGCCCCTGCCAACTCCAGACAGTGCCCACTACTACCGGAGCGGCCCTGCCCGACGGCAGCCGCGCCACGTTGGTTTGCGACCAAGGTAAGAGATACCAACCGCTCAAAGTTCTACTCCACACTCAACTTCCGGTTCTGCATGCCAATTCCAGCATCTCATTGCACTCATTATTAGCAGCGCCCGCGCAGTTTCCTAACCAATGACATGGCAACTGCGCAACACTATTACATGACGGTAAGCTTGATCTTGCCACGTGAGCGCTTTCGCCCATCTGGGCCTTGCCACGGATCAAGGGCGCGCGATGTCAGCGGGGGTTATCTTAAGGTCAGGGAGGTCTTCCCTCTCGGCGGCGTTACCGATGCCTCAATGCCGGAGACGAGGATGGGTTCGCGCCTGAATTTGCTCCGAGAGCGTGGTTTATCATTCGGTGATGCGTTGCGAACAAAACGCGTGGTTGTTCGCTCGTATTATTCGCAACGGTTTTGCGGTTGTTCGAGAACGGAGCGTTCAGGACCCGCCTTCTTCTTCCAGATGCAGCTTCATCTCTAGAAGAACTTGCTGTAACGCGACCGTTTCCCGCAGCAATCGTTTGGCCTCGTTCACAGTGATGATTCCGTCCTCGATCGACTGGTTATATTCGGCCATCAACATTGCGAAACGCTGACTAAGTGCCACAACATCCGAATTCACCCCGCCCTTGCTGGGCGCATTCTTGCGCTCTCTGTCATAGGAAAGGGTCACGCCCTGCAGCTCTGCTAATGCAGTTGTCACGTGCGGGAAACGCGCCGCTTCCTCCAACGCAGCCACTGCATCAACCGGCATGAACCGATCCGCATGCTCGTCCGAGCTAGAGTAGTAGCGCCCAAGGGTCGCTTTCGAACGTCCCGTCAACTGACAGGCGGCTTCGATTCCGACATCCTTAACCAGAGCCTCGGTATGTTTCTTCAGATAACTATGCAAACCAGCCATAACCCGATCTTATCTGCCACTCGTAAAACCTCAAGTACTGGGGAAATCCCCAGAGCTTTTCCCATTAAAGAGATGACACGGATTTGTCACAAACAAAATGGCCTCGGGAAAGCGGGGCGGTAGCGAGTAGCCAGCTGAATTCAGCTGGAAATGAGTTCGCCCGAACGAATTTCGCGTGCAACGTGCGATCTGCAGCGTTCTGGGCTCACAGACCACCCTTTGGGTGGGCCAGGTCCGGTCATCCATCCCCGGCGCAAGCCAGTACCGGACCTGGCAGTGTGTTTCCCTTCTTGAAATGCCTTGTCATACCGCGCTAGGTCGAAACCTTCGACATAGC
>CAYFXM010000242.1:2426-4205 GCA_964346965.1 uncultured Actibacterium sp.
CCCCGGCGCAAGCCAGTACCGGACCTGGCAGTCAGTTATTCCACGCTTGCTTAGGGGGCAATTGACAGGCTAGTCCCGTGGGGAACGACCCATCTCCCGTGGGCATTACCTCTATAATTGTACAAGCTCCGCACCGATGGCCAAGCTCTACTTTCACTACTCGACCATGAACGCCGGTAAGTCGACGGTCCTGCTACAAGCCTCGCACAACTATATTGAACGCGGAATGGAGACCTACCTTCTGACGGCTCGGTTTGACGACCGGGCGGGTATGGGGCGGATTGCTTCGCGCATTGGAATCGATGCTGAAGCCGACACATACGACAATGCCACAGATTTGTTTGCCAAGATTCGCGACCGGCAGGAGCATGGCCCGTGTGCCTGCGTCTTTATCGACGAAGCACAGTTCCTGACCAAGGACCAAGTCTGGCAACTGGCCCAAGCAGTGGATGATTTGGGAGTGCCAATCATGTGTTACGGGCTGCGCGTCGACTTTCGCGGGGAGTTGTTCCCCGGCTCGGCGGCCCTGTTGGCCTTGGCCGATGAAATGCGCGAGGTCCGCACGATCTGCCATTGCGGGAAAAAGGCGACCATGGTGGTCAGGCAAGACGCCGACGGGCGCGCGTTGACAGATGGCGATCAGGTGAAAATCGGGGGGAACGAGACTTATGTCTCGCTCTGCCGCCGACATTGGCGCGAGGCCGTGGGGGACCGTTAGTGCATCCGCCCGCCGTTTGGCACGTCTTGATCAGGGGAAAGCAGGACGATCCCGTCGTCGCCATCGGAGAGCCCAAGCACAAGCACCTCTGACATGAACCGCCCAATTTGGCGGGGGGGAAAATTGACAACGCCCATCACCTGTTTGCCGACCAAGCCTTCAGGGGCATAATACTTGTTGATCTGCGCAGAGCTCTTTTTCTCGCCAATATCGGGACCGAAGTCGATCCACAGCTTGATGGCGGGTTTGCGCGCCTCCGGGTAAGGCTCTGCACGAACAATCGTACCGACGCGAATATCGACTTTTAGGAAGTCATCGAAGGAAATCTGCGTCATGCCGAGGCACCTCCCCGGCGAAGGAATAGTTTCAACATCCGGCCTCCCGGATCAGGCGCGACCGTAAGCCTCGGCGATGGCGACGTTAAGCGCTTCCTCAGGCGATTGGTTGGCCCACGCGACCAGTTGGAACGCCGGATAGAATCGCTCAGACGCCCCGACCGCTGCGCCAATGAGCCGGTCAATCTGCTCCGGACTGGCCAGCTGGCCTCCTGACAGAACCAGACCATAGCGATAAGTCATCAGCTTTTGCGACGCCCAATAGGTGAAAGCGCCAGCCCAGCATTTGTCGTTGGTCAGGTTCAGCGCCTCGTAAAGCTCTGGCAAACGCTCTGCAGGTGGATCCATCTCGAAGGTGCAGATCATCCGCAGCGTTTCGTCATAGCCTGACCAAGCCAAGGTGATGGAATAGGTGCGCCACTGGCCCTCGACCGCCATGGCGATCTGGTCGTCGGCGACCCGGTCAAAATCCCATTCGTTATATTCGGCGAGATGCTCGACAATATCGATCGGGTGCAACTCTTCGGTTGGAAGGAAGTCTTCAGTAATAGTCATGCCCGGCCTCTCTGATTAGGGCCAAGCGGGTGGCAGCGCCGCAAGGCCTAGGTGCCTGCTCTAGAAACGGCGAGCAAAAAGCCGTCTCATACTAGATATGGTGCGAGGAAAGACATGGACCTGTAAAGCATTATTTTGCGGCAACACGCAGGAAGTTGTGGGTAAGCCGGA
>CAYFXM010000243.1:0-4164 GCA_964346965.1 uncultured Actibacterium sp.
GTGCAACCCGAAGAGGGTGTCACCTATGCCAAGAAGATGGACAAGGCCGAGGCGGCGATTGATTGGACCCGGCCGGCGGAAGAGATCGATCGCCAAATCCGCGGCCTCTCTCCCTTTCCGGGCGCTTGGTCGTTGATCGACGGTCAGAGGGTCAAATTTCTTGCCTCATCCACGGCCCAAGGGCAGGGTGAGCCCGGAACGACGTTGGACGACAGTCTGACCATTGCCTGCGGCAGCGGTGCTGTGTGCATCCTACGCGCTCAACGGGCCGGACGTGGGGCGCAAGACGTGACAGAGTTCCTGCGTGGGGTTCCTGTTCCCAAGGGAACGAAGCTGGGAGAGTAACATGTACTTCATCCTGCCCATGATCGGGACCATGGTGATCGCCGGCATCGTCGGATATGCGTCCGAACGCTCTGGCTTCACCCATAATGGTGCGCTTCCCTCGATCATCATCTGTGTGGGCGGCGCGATCATTTTTTACTTTGTCAAAATCATGTTCGGCATCGGCTTCGGGTCTCCGGGTTTGGATGCCATTATCTCTTCCATCGGGGCGCTGGTGATTGTGCCCACCCACTGGCGGAAATAGGAGACGTCACATGTCAGTTGTCTGGTTGATCATTCTCGGGGCCGCCGCCGGTTTTCTGGCGACCCGTTTCATGAAAGTGCAGACCGACGTTCCGACCACAATCGCCATTGGCATCGGGGGCGCATTGATCGGCGGTTTCCTTCTGCGATCGCTGCTGTCGGTGATGGGGATGCTCTCGGGCCTTGTCGGCGCGGTTCTGGGCGCGATGCTGCTGATCTGGTTGTGGCAGACGTATATCTCTAAGCGCTAGGCCCGTCCTTCGGCGGTCTCGGCCTGTAGACTGGAAGCTGCCACCCGTAGCGCATGCTTCCGGCGCGGAAAAGGAAGGTCAGGGCTGCGCAAGCCACAAGCCCGACTTCATTCGGTTGGCCTAGAGCCAGCATGCCCGTCGCGACCGATCCCCCGGTAAAAGCGGCGGTGACATAGAGTTCCCCTTGCCGCAGGACCAACGGAACTTCGTTACAAACCACATCCCGCATCAGACCGCCGAAACACCCGGTAACGACGCCCATCATAATGACGACCGCCGGGCCGTGGTCCAGCGATATGGCCACATTGACGCCCGCGGGGACCGCGACGGCTAGGGCGCAGGCGTCCAACCAGCGGATGGCCTTGTATCGGCTTTCCAGCAAGTGGGCGGTGAAAAAGACCAACAGGGCGGCCACCGAAATCACCCCGATATAGATCGGGTCGGTGATCCAGAAAACGGGGTCTCTCCCCAGAAACAGGTCGCGCAACGTGCCGCCGCCTACACCTGTCAGCGCCGCGACGAAGATAAAGCCAACGATGTCTAACTGCGCCCGGCTCGCCGTCAGGGCCCCGGTCAGCGCAAAGACAAAGACCGCCGCAAGGTCGAGCGCCATGGTCAGGCTCATGACCCGTTCCCATCAGGCTTAAACGGGGCCATGCCGGCGCGGGCGAGTTCGTCTGCGCGCTCATTTTCTGGATGACCAGCGTGGCCTTTGACCCATTCCCACGTGACTTGGTGGCGTGCCTGTGCCGCGTCCAGTTGCTGCCAGAGTTCAGCGTTTTTGACGGGCTTCCTGGCAGATGTTTTCCAGCCATTTCGTTTCCACCCGTGAATCCACTTGGTGACACCGTCTTTTACATAGGCGCTGTCCGTCACCACTGTGATCGCACTGGCCCGCGACAGGCTTTCCAATGCGCTGATCGCAGCCATCAATTCCATCCGGTTGTTCGTGGTTTCCGACTCGCCGCCATTTAATTCGCGTTCCTTGACGACGGTGTCGCCGTCCTTGGCCTGCAATAGAACACCCCAGCCTCCGGGGCCGGGGTTGCCGCTGCAGGCCCCGTCAGTATAGGCGAATAAATCCGGCATCAGGCGGGTTCCCGAAGCACGCGGGGAACTTTGAACTCGATGTTCTCCTGCGCCGTCTCAACCTGCTCGATGGTGACATCGAAACGGTTTCGGAAAGCGTCGATCACCTCGTTCACCAACACTTCCGGGGCAGAGGCCCCGGCGGTGATGCCGACGCTTCTGATCCCCTCCAATGCCCGCCAGTCGATGTTCCCGGCCCGCTGCACAAGCTGGGAATAGTCGCAGCCCGCCGCAGCGCCAACTTCGACCAACCGCTTGGAGTTCGAGGAGTTCGGGGCGCCAATCACCAAAAGCGCGTCGGCCTCGGGCGCGATGGCCTTGACGGCGGCCTGACGGTTGGTGGTCGCATAGCAGATGTCTTCCTTGTGCGGCCCGACGATAGCAGGAAAGCGGGCCTGTAATGCGGCGACGATCCCAGCGGTGTCATCGACCGATAGGGTGGTCTGAGTGATGAAAGCCAGTTTGTCAGGGTCTCGCGGATCCAGTGTGGCCACATCATCAACGGTTTCGACGAGAAGCACCTCTCCATCAGGCAGCTGTCCCATGGTTCCGATGGTCTCTGGATGGCCCGCGTGGCCAATCATCACCATCTGCAATCCGTTGTCATGGTGGCGCTCGGCTTCGATATGCACCTTGCTGACCAGTGGGCAGGTGGCATCGACATAGACCATCTCGCGGCGCTCGGCTTCGGCTGGGACGACCTTGGCCACACCATGAGCCGAGAAGATCACCGGGCGGTCATCAGGGCAATCTGACAGTTCCTCGACAAAGACGGCGCCTTTGTCGCGCAGCCCATCGACCACGTATTTGTTATGCACGATCTCGTGGCGCACATAGACCGGTGCTCCCCATTTCTGCAGCGCCATCTCGACGATCTTGATCGCCCGGTCAACGCCGGCGCAGAAACCACGCGGGGCGGCTAGGTACAATGTTAGGGGAGGTTTGGTCATCGGCGCGCTCCTGATTTGGGTCAGAGGTACGCTCTTGGACCTTGCCCGTCCAGACCTGCACAACGAAAAACCGGGGCGCGTGGCCCCGGTTGATGTCTTAGGTATTGGCGTATTCCGCCGGTGCCGGGATTGGGTTCTCCCGCGGCGGTCGCCCGATTACATCGCGCAATTCCGAAAGTTCGATGAAATTATCAGCTTGGCGGCGCAGCTCGTCCGCGATCATCGGCGGCTGGCTTTTGATCGTCGACACGACCGAAACGCGCACGCCTTGACGTTGCAGGCTCTCAACCAGCGGACGGAAATCGCCATCGCCAGAGAAGAGAACGATGTGGTCCACACGCGGGGCAAGTTCCATAGCATCGACACACAGTTCTATGTCCATGTTGCCTTTCACCTTCCGGCGACCCTGGCTGTCGGTATATTCCTTGGCCGGTTTGGTCACCATGGTGAAGCCATTGTAGTTCAGCCAATCGACCAGCGGACGGATCGGAGAGTAGTCATCGTTTTCAAGCAAGGCAGTGTAATAGAAGGCGCGTAACAATTTGCCACGTCGCATGAATTCCTGCCGAAGAAGCTTGTAGTCGATGTCGAACTCAAGAGCCTTCGCTGCTGCGTAGAGGTTCGAACCATCGATGAACAGCGCAAGCCGTTCGTCTCGATAAAACATTTAATGTCCTTTCAACAATACGCTCTGTAGCAATGAGTGGTGAGTGGTAGTGAGTGAGTGGTATGATTTGCACAGAACGTATACCTAGATTTAGTCGAAATTCCCTTGGAGTCAAAGCGTGTCTTGTTACAAAACTGTCATAAAAGCTCATTTGGCTTTGGGCGCTAACATTGAAACGCGCGTTGGTCCGCCTCTGGAAACCCTTCAGCATGCGCTGAGAGAAATCGCCAACGACACCACCAAAATTATCCAGACCAGCGGGTACTATCAGACTCCAAGCTTCCCCCCCGGTTCCGGACCGGATTTTGTCAACGCGGCGGCGCAGATCGAAACCTCTCTTTCGGCAGGCGCGTTGCTTGACCACCTGCACGACATTGAAGCAGAGCTTGGGAGGATGCGCGATACGCGTTGGGGTGCGCGGGGCATTGACCTTGATCTGATTTCTTATGGTGATGCCGTGTTGCCGGACGCTGCGGTGGTGCGGCGCTGGATCGACCTGCCGTTGGAGCGACAGATGAAAGAGGCACCGACAGAGCTTTTGGTGCCCCATCCGCGTTTGCAAGACCGGGGATTCGTGCTTGTTCCACTGGCAGAGATTGCGCCGGATTGGCGTCACCCG
>CAYFXM010000244.1:0-4144 GCA_964346965.1 uncultured Actibacterium sp.
AACGATGTGCGCCGGTGTCGCCAGAGCGGTCGCCTCGACGTAGTTGTCGGGGTGGCCAAGGTAGTTCGGCATGAAGCCTACGATTGCGAAGAACACGACCAGAACGACCGCCAGGGCGAAGAAGTCCTTGATCACGAAGTAAGGCCAGAACGGAACGGTGTCTTTCTCGGCTTCTGCTTTCGAACCGCGGCGAACTTCAACACCCGACGGGTTGTTGTTGCCGGTGTGGTGGAAGGCCCAGATGTGGACGATCACCAGACCTGCGATCACGAAGGGCAGCAGATAGTGCAACGAGAAGAAGCGGTTCAGCGCAGGCTGACCCACAGCGCCGGCACCCAGCAGCCAGGTCTGGATGGCTTCACCCACGAACGGGATCGCACCAAACAGGCCGGTGATAACGGCGGTACCGTGGAACGACATCTGACCCCAGGGCAGAACATAGCCCATGAAGGCGGTGCCCATCATCGCCAGATAGATCAGCATACCGATGATCCAGGTGACTTCGCGGGGCGCCTTGTAAGAACCGTAGAACAGGCCACGGAAGATGTGCGCATAAACAGCAACGAAGAATAGCGACGCGCCGTTCATATGGACATAACGGATCATATGACCCGCGTTTACGTCACGCATGATGTGCTCGATCGAGGCGAAGGCCAGATCAACATGCGGGGTGTAATGCATCACCAGAACGATACCGGTGGCGATTTGCAGGGCCAGGCAGAATGCCAGAACGATGCCCCAGATCCACATCCAGTTCAGGTTCTTCGGAGTGGGGATCATCAGGGTGTCATACACCAGGCCTACGACGGGCAGGCGGGTGTGCAGCCATTTTTCAAAGCCCGATTTGGGCTCATAATGGTCGTGGGGAATACCGGACATCTATCGCTCCCTTACCCGAGTTGGATTGTTGTGTCGTTGACGAAGGAGGCGACCGGAACCGGCAGGTTCTCTGGCGCCGGACCTTTGCGGATACGACCAGAGGTGTCGTAGTGCGAACCGTGGCAAGGGCAGAACCAGCCGTGGAAGTCGCCTGCGCCATCACCCAGAGGCACACAGCCCAAGTGGGTACAGAGGCCCATCATCACCAGCCATTCACCGCTTTCGTCCAGAGCGCGGTTTTCGTCCGAAGCGTCTGCGGTTTCGGCCAGGTTGCCGTTGCGCGCGGCGCCGTCGATCAGCTCGCCCAGCTCTACGGCGCGGGCTTCGTTGATTTCTTCTTCGGTGCGGCGACGGATGAACACGGGCTTACCCTGGAACATCACGGTCAGTTGGGTACCAGTGTCGACGCCAGAGACATCAACTTCGATCGAGGACAGCGCCAGAACGTCTGCACTCGGGTTCATCTGGTCAACCAGAGGCCAGACGGCTGCTGCACCGGTGACGGCGGTCGCGCCAGCGGTTGCGTAGTACAGAAAATCGCGGCGTGTACCTTCGTGGTCTTCTGCGTGGGACACGAGATTTCTCCCTTTCCTTGGCCGGATAGATCCGGACGGCATAGAATTACGAGCCGCAGGAGCACCGCAGCCTTACGCGCGGGTTCTTAGCGGCTCGGCCCTGCTACGTCCAGAAGTCATTGGTATGCAGAACGTCGCAGGTGTTGATTTTATGTTGCACTGCACCAACTAAAGGTAGTTGAAGCCCGCTAACACCGGTTTTAAGGGCGGTCAGTGTTGTTCGCACCTGCGAAATTTGGCATTGTGCAAGTGCAATATCCGCGTTTTGTGCCCGTTCGGAGCTTTTTGAGATGAAAAAATTTCTCCTCCCCCTCGTTGTCAGCCTTCTGGCTGCCACCCCCGCACTCGCTGAATGGGAACTGAGCGTCTACTCCGGGACGCAATCGGCACCGCATAGCGGTGTGACCGGCACTGTTGACGGAACTGGCGGGACGGCGTTTGATTTCAACGCCGGGTGGGAAGGTAAATCCTTCGAAATGCCCCCCTATTACGGTTTCCGCGCGACATATTGGCAGACCGATCGTCTTGGCTTCGGCCTCGAGTTCAACCATGCCAAGGTTTACGCAGATGATGAAACGATGGCCGCAAGCCCGTTCACTCGACTCGAGTTCACTGATGGCCTGAATATCGTGACAGCAAACGTCTTCTATCGCTGGAAAGAGGAAAACCGTCGCTATACCCCCTATGTCGGCGCAGGCATCGGCGCATCAATTCCCCATGTGGACGTTCAATCTGGCGGCACCCGCACATTTGGCTACCAAGTGACCGGCCCCGCGGTGCAGTGGGTTGCGGGTGCAAGCTATGACTTGAACGAACGTTGGGCGATCTTCGGTGAGTATAAAGGCACCTATTCGCAGAATGAGGCGGATCTGGACACCGGCGGTTCACTGGAAACAGACTTGGTGACCAATGCCCTGAACATCGGCCTTTCCCTGAAGTTCTGATCAGGCCGGGTCTTTCGGCATCGTTTTCTGCATCGATTCGCGCTGGACGAACTCTTCGTACCAGCGCGTTATTTTTGGACGTCCAGCCCGCCAGTCGCGATCGGCTAAGCGAAAGTCCAGATAGCCTAGCGCACATCCCAAGCCGATCTGTGCCGCGTCCAACGGCCCTGCCAGATGGTCCACCCAATCCGCCTCTATGAGGTCAAGCGCACGGCTTATCTTTTGCCATTGCCCCTCGATGATCCCGGCGGAGCGCATCCGCTCTTCTCGCAAACGCCCCTCATAAACGATCAAGAGCGCGGCCTCGATTACACCTTCGGCCGTGGCTTCCAGCGTCAGACAGTCCCACAGGGCAGGTTCAGGTGGATAAAGGCCTGCAACGGCTCGATGATCGAGATACCGCAAGATCACCCGACTATCGTACAACGGCTTGCCATCCTCCCGCACAAGCGTCGGTAATTTGCCCAATGGGTTCTCGGACACAGGCATGTCGCCGGGGTCGATGGGCGAGCCATAAACGGACTCCAAAGTAACGTCCTGCATCTGACCCGACTCAATCAGAAACACCATGACTTTGCGCACAAATGGCGAGGACGGGGCATAGAAAAGTTTCATAACGCTACTCCGTTGGAATCACTTTCAGAGAACATTCGCCGGCCGGTCGAATCAAGGTTCTGATTCGCCAAAGTTGACCTAAGGTCAGCCAATATTTGCCGATTTTTCTGTTTCTCCGACACGAACAATGCCCCAATCACACCCCCACATTATCCAACTCTTCCCCCAGAACCTGTCTCTTTGGGTAGGGTGGTGGTTTTACAGTGGATCGAGAGGCCCGTTGGCCGAAAAATGAACCTACCCAAAACAAATAACAAGTGCGGTTCGTATAACCAAAGAGAGAGTGGTCACCCGGTTTTCCCCATGGTGACAAGTGGCGGTAAGTCCAGCCTTACCGCCATTTCTCTTTTTTGGGTCACCCTGAAAGTCTGGCTAGATCAGCACTTAGCGCCTTGGCGTCCGCAATCGTCTTTTGCAGCGCGGCAAGGCGTTCGGCGTCTGTGCGGCCCGTCGGTTTGCTGTTCAGAACAGCGTTCACACGGGCCTCGGTCCGCGGATCAGTCGGGCCGAGCGCGGTCTTTTGTTGCAAGATCCTGAAGCGCAGCTTCGCCAGCTCGTTTTCCGCTGACTTGATCTGCGACGCCAGTTGCGCTTGTTCCTGCGCAAGGGCCGCATTCCGCGCCTCGGCCTCGGCCACGCTGGCCTCGCGCTCGGCAACACGCTCGTCATATCGTCCTGAGGTAATCCCCGAGACGCCATTGAAAAAACCCCCTTCAGCCGGGTCTTCGCTGGAGACACAGGCCGACAGGCCAAGAGCAACGGTGCAAAGTAAAGCGGTCCGGGTCATTACGCCTCTCCCAACGAGGTCGACAGATCCTGCGCAATCGCTTTCATCGCCTCGATCTGGGCCGCCAGCGCCGAAAGGTCAGGATCGATTTCAGATTCGGTGGCGTTACGTGCCAAGGTCAGGCCACGGGCGTCGCCAAACTCCGCCTGTCGACCAACTGCCCCGTCGATGGCCTTTTCCATCTCGGCGAGGTTGGCATTGGCCTGTTCGATTTCCGAGGCCAATTCGGCATCTACAGCCTCACCCGCTGCCGCACGGGCCCGAAGCGCATCTAGCTCTTCCTGCTGCACCGCCAGAACTCCGCGCATCACGTTGATCGTGGTCTGCATTTCGATTGCGTTCTT
>CAYFXM010000245.1:0-4124 GCA_964346965.1 uncultured Actibacterium sp.
GATCGACGAACGGCGCGCCGAGCACCACGTCGTCGAAGCCGTCCCGCGTCACGTCGCCCACGCCTGCCACCGCTTCGCCCACGTAGCGAACCCGGTCGATGGCGATGATATAGGATTTGTGAATGCGCAGGAAACGGTCGGGCGGCAATTCCTCTTCCAGCTTCTTCACCAGCTGCGCAACGGTCGAGCGCTTCTGGCCAACTGCAACGTAGATGCAGAACAGTTTCTTGCTTGCATCGTCGCCGGCGGCGTCGTTGTACGATTTCTGGTTCAGGATGGTGTCCAGAGCAACAGCCGTTTTACCGGTCTGACGGTCACCAATGATAAGTTCACGCTGGCCACGGCCAATCGGGATCATCGCGTCAACCGACTTCAGGCCGGTTGCCATCGGTTCGTGAACCGATTTACGCGGGATGATGCCCGGCGCTTTGCTGTCTGCGATGCGGCGCTCGGATGCCTCGATCGGGCCTTTGCCGTCGATCGGGTTACCCAGACCGTCAACAACACGACCCAGCAGAGCGTCGCCAGCCGGCACGTCCACAATCGCGTTGGTACGCTTAACAGTGTCGCCTTCTTTAATGTCGCGGTCCGAACCGAAGATAACAACACCAACGTTGTCGATCTCGAGGTTCAGAGCCATCCCGCGGATACCACCCGGGAATTCGACCATTTCACCAGCCTGAACATTGTCCAGACCGTGTACACGGGCGATACCGTCACCAACGCTCAGCACGCGGCCAACTTCGGCAACTTCGGCTTCTTGGCCAAAGTTCTTAATCTGCTCCTTCAGGATCGCAGAGATTTCGGCAGCTTGGATACCCATTATCCGACCTCTTTCATGGTGTTCTGGAGTGCACTGAGCTTGGAGCGGATCGAGGTGTCGATCATCTTCGAGCCCACTTTTACGATAAGACCGCCAATGAGGCTTTCATCGACGGTCGAATTTATTTTGACGTCTTTTCCAACGGTGGCCTTCAGCGTAGCAGACAGCTTTTCAAGCTGCTCTGCCGACAGGGCCTTGGCGGCAACCACATCTGCTGTAACTTCGCCTTTTTCTTTAGCGATCAGTTCACGCAGTGTTGCGGCCAGCTGCGGCAGGACGAACAGGCGACGCTTGGTGGCCATCAGGCCGAGCGTATTCGCCAGTGTCGCCGACAAGCCCATCTTCTGGGCAATCGCGCCGATCGAAGCGCCCTGTTCTTCGCGGGAGTAAACCGGCGAAGTAATCAGGTCACGGAATTCGGCGCTGTCAGCAAGCGCGCCCTCGATCACGTCGAGGTCGGCTTCAATAGCAGCAATAGCGTTGGACTCTTTGGCCAGTTCAAAAATGGCCGTGGCATAGCGTGCGGCGATGCCGTTTGAGATCGAAGCTGGTTCGGACACGTCCACCCTTTCGATGTCTGTAGCCCCTGATCCGCAGGACGCGGCAGGTGGCAGCCTTGGTCACGCACCCGGACGGGTACGCTGGAAATTCGGCGTGGGTGTAGCAGAGCAAACCCCACCTCGCAACAGTGAACAGGTGGGTTAGGTACATTTGTCAGAGATCAATAAAATAAAGACTTCCGGCAGATATTTAAGAGGTGCGACCAGATGAAGCAGCCCCATTGTATGCAATTGTATTCCGAAATGGGCTGATTCCGGCGTGAATCACACCGGTTTTGGCCCCGGTACCGGCAAGCCATCCAGTATCCGAAGCGGATCTTTGACCACGTCGGAGACCGCAGATCCGGCTGGTCGGTATACCTGTTTAGTCGCCTCGACCATTAGAACTCCCCCCGCACGATAGGCACTGGCCTTTAGTCCGAGCTTTTCCCACATCGATGACGTCCGCAGCCAGAATCGTTTATCCGACGGTGGAGCAAACAGCGCCGCCCGATGCGCCTCGGGCTGAAAACCATGTTGCTTGAGCTGCGACTCTAACTGACGCCGCGAGTATGGGCGGCCAAAGCCAAACGGTGTCCGGTCATTCCGCGCCCACAGGCCGGATCGGTTCGGGACGATGAAAAGCGCCCTGCCACCGGGGCCCAACACCCGCAAGCATTCCTCAAGGAGCGCGGAGGGGTTTTCGCTGGTTTCCAATCCGTGCATCAGGACCAGCTTGTCGAGCATGCCTGTCTGAACCGGCCAATGAACCTCGTTGCACAAAACCGAGACATTTGCCTTTCCCGCAGGCCAGGGCATCACCCCCTGAGGGCCGGGCATGATCGCCATCACGCGGCGCGCCGACTCCAAATAAGGACGCAGCAAGGGGACGGAGAACCCGAATCCCGCAACGTTCTGACCCTTGGCCTCTGGCCAGATTTCCTTGACCTGATTGCGCACTGCCTGCTGCGCCACGCGGCCCAATCGGGTCCGGTAGTAGAAATTTCTCAGGTCCAGCACATCGACATGCATTGCAGCGCGCCCCGGGATCGGCAACAGTTGGGACCTACCATAGACAAGCGACGCTGAAACACCATGCCCCTTGAACTCGTCACCCTGCCCTGCCTCGAAGACAACTATACGTTCCTCGTCCACGACTCTGATAGTGGAGCCACGGTGGTTGTCGATGTCCCGGAAGCAACGCCGATTCTTTCTACACTGAAAGAGCGCGGCTGGACCCTGACCGAGATTTGGCTGACTCACCACCACTGGGACCATGTCCAGGGGGTCGAGGAATTGGTGGCAGCAACCGGAGCGAAGGTCACAGGCGGAGCCGCCGATGTCCACCGCCTACCGCCGCTGGATCGCAGCGTGGCCGAAGGTGACACCTTCAACTTTGCTGGTCACCCGGTAGAGGTCTTCGATGTCCCCGGTCACACAACCGGCCACATTGCTTTCTACCTTGCCGCAGCGCAGGCCGCTTTTACCGGCGACAGCCTAATGGCGCTTGGATGCGGACGGCTCTTCGAAGGAACCGCCCCGATGATGTGGACCAGCCTTCAGAAACTAGCCGCCCTACCGGCCGACACGCTGATTTGCTCGGGTCACGAATACACCGCGAGCAACGCCAAATTTGCACTGACCATTGACCCTGAGAACTCTGACCTTATCTCTCGTTCTCAACGGATCACCGACATGCGCGCGAAAGGGCGGCCCACAGTTCCCTCACTGCTTAGTGATGAACTAGCGACAAACCCGTTTCTCCGCGCTAATCTGGACTCGGTAAAACAGGCCATCGGCATGGAATTTGCCGAAGATGACGCAGTTTTTGCCGAAATTCGTACTCGAAAAGACAATTTCTAGTACGAAGCTGGTGGAAGCGGTCCCGGAAGATGGCGCTTAATTTTTGGTCGTAACACCGACTTGAGCGCCAAATTGAACAAAAAGAACTTGAAGACCGGCGAGTAACACCGAACTTTAAGTATAAGAGGCCACGGTCATGGAGCGGGCCAATCGCTCCGGGGCCAAAAAGGAAAGGAGCACGCAACGTGCCTTCGTTTTCGACAACACTCGAGCAAGCCATTCACTCAGCCTTGGCAATGGCCAACGCACGCCGTCACGAATTGGCAACTCTTGAACACCTTCTGCTGGCGCTGATCGACGAAGACGACGCCGCGAAAGTGATGAAAGCCTGTTCGGTTGATCTGGACGAGCTGCGCAAGACGTTGACCGATTTCATCGACGAGGAACTTTCAACTCTCGTGACGGACGTTGACGGGTCTGAAGCCGTGCCTACCGCTGCCTTCCAGCGTGTTATTCAGCGCGCAGCGATCCACGTCCAGTCCTCTGGACGAACCGAAGTGACCGGTGCCAATGTGCTCGTTGCTATTTTTGCAGAGCGTGAATCCAACGCGGCATATTTCCTGCAACAGCAAGAGATGACACGCTATGACGCGGTGAATTACATCGCCCATGGCGTTGCCAAAGACCCTGCCTTCGGCGAGGGCCGCCCAATCACTGGCGCAGATGATCTGAACGACACAGCCCAGCCCGAAACACAAGTGGATGAAGGTGGCGACAAGGAATCAGCGCTCGCGAAATACTGCGTCGACCTGAATACCAAGGCCCGCAAAGGGGACATCGACCCGCTGATCGGCCGCGACCACGAAGTCGAACGTTGCATCCAGGTGCTCTGCCGCCGCCGCAAGAACAATCCGCTTCTTGTTGGCGATCCCGGCGTTGGAAAGACCGCCATCGCGGAA
>CAYFXM010000246.1:0-4107 GCA_964346965.1 uncultured Actibacterium sp.
TCAGCTTCACGCCCTGACGTTCGCGCAGGAAATGCCAAGGGACGATGTTCGCGTGATGCTCCATCACACTTAGCAAGATTTCGTCACCTGCCTGAAGGTTCGGCATGGCCCAGCTATAGGCCACGAGGTTGAGGCCTTGCGTCGTACCCGAAGTGAAGATCACTTCGTCTTCATCCTTGGCACCTAGAAAACGGGCAATGGTGCCGCGAACGCCTTCGTATTTCTCGGTCGCGAGATTAGAAAGATAGTGCAAGCCACGGTGAACATTGGAATATTCTTCTGCATAGGCCCGCGTGACTGCATCGATCACCACTTGCGGTTTCTGCGCCGACGCACCGTTGTCCAGATAGACAAGTGGTTTGCCGTTCACCTGTCGCGACAGGATCGGAAAGTCCGCGCGGACCGCGTTCACGTCATACATTCGGGGCCTCCATGGGCGGGATCAGGCCAAAGGACGAGATCAGGGACAAGAGAACGAAACTGGCCAGAGCAAAGGCCAGAAGGACCACGATGACTGCCTGCCCCAGACCGGGAAAGCGGTGAAGTTCGGCCACGAAATTCAGCAAAAGCCAGCCAAAGATGCCGATAGAAGCAAGACCAATCAACACCGCAACCGGTGGCAGAAGGAACAGCAAGACAAGTTGCACAGCCTGCAGAGCGATGAGCACCGCCTGCATCCAAGCGATCAGACGCAAACCGCCGTCGAGAGTACCCACGCCACCAAAGACACGACCGATCGCCACCACGGCAGAGGTCAAGGCCAGCGTAATGATGGCTAGCAACGCTGCCCCGCCAAAGGGGCTTAGCTGGAACATCGCAAAGACATCTTCAGGCGGCAGCGGGAACAGGATCTGCCCGAGGCCTGTCAGCACGACGGACAACAGGATCATGGCAATGAAAGCACCCCATACCTGCCCTCTGGTCGCTTCCAGATCCAGCACCTTCCGCGCCGCTGTCCGCGGGCTGCGTAATGTAACAATTGTCAGGGACTTCAGGTTATCGGTGATGTCGCTCATGGGCCTGCTCTGTTATCTTCGGCCTTCTTTTTACCAAATCCTTCGGCCTCGACCAGAGACAGCAGCCAGATTGTGCCAAAGCCTGCCAAGAGGATCACCCCGGCCAACACCAGCGCGCCACCCGGCCCGATGAATCCGTCAACGAGACCGTAGAACAGCCACAGAGGGGCCGACGAGAGCAAGGACCAGAACATCGCCAGCCTCGCACCGAACCACGTTCCCTTGCCACCCAAGGCCCGAGCGACAACGTGACTGAGGGCTGCCACACCGTAGAGAACCAGCGGCGCAATCATCAACCACCCCAAAAGCGCAGCCTGAAGCCGGACGTCCAGAGGGATCGACTCGTCAAGATGGGCCTCGCGTGCCAGCCGCGGCAATTGCGCGACAAAGATCAGCACGCAGGCCCCCATAACATAGGCCAGCGCCCTGTCCTCACGACGTCCACCGTCTAGCTGACGTCGGATCACCGCCCGGGGGCGGCGCCAGGTGGCGCGAATGTCGGCAGTCACGCTCATGCGCGACGACGGATCAGCCAGCCCTGCATCCGATCAAGGATTTCGTCGGCCAGTGCCTCGTCTGCAATCTCGTCCAGTGCTTCAGCAAGGAAGGCAAGCGTCAGCATGTCGGTCGCATCAGCTTCAGGCACCCCGCGCGAGCGCAGATAGAACAGTGCCTCTTCGTCAATTGCACCCGATGTGGAGCCATGCGAACAGGCCACGTCATCGGCATAGATTTCCAGCTCTGGCTTGGCGAGAAACTGGCTGTCGTCGTCCAGAAGCAGAGACTGGCTGATCTGATAGCCGTCGGTTTTCTGAGCGCCTTCCTTCACAAGAATCTTGCCTTGGAACACACCGGTCGCTCCGTTGCGCAAAACCTTCTTGAATACCTGGCGGCTTTCACAGCGTTCTGCATCATGCGTGATGAAAACGGTGTCGTCGTGGTGGAAATCGCCATCACCTACACAGGCTCCCGCAATATGAGCTGAGGCGTCGTCGCCGGTAAGCTCGATCACGGCCTCGTTGCGGGTCATCACGCCGTTGGCGGTCAAGGTGAAGGACTTGAACAGGCTCTCGACACCCAACCGCGCGAAGATATGCGTCACGGCCTGACGCTCATGGTCCCTGCCCTGTGCTCGAACATGGTGGAACGCAGCTTTATCAGCAATCTCGACTTCGAGAACCTTGTTGAAGCGCGCCGCTGCCGGCCCGTTTTCGAGGAGGGTTAGCTCGGCGCCTTCATCCAGCTTTACGACGTGGTGCAGGATCGCATCCGACGTTGTGTCCGCGTGTTTGTAGATCAGGCTGACAGGTTTCGATGGTTTTCCGGTCACGTGGATCAGAACACCGTCGGTCGCAAAAGCCGTATTCAGCGCAGCCAATGGGCGCTCAACTGGCACCTGACCGTTGGCTTCCAATGCACCGTACAGATCTTTTGCCCAATGGATATCGGCTGACTGAGCCTCGGCCAGCCGAGCAATTTCGATGCCTTCAAGCGACAGGTCGTCCGAGGCATCTGCGTCAAACACACCGTCAACAAAAACGACTTTCAGCCGGTCAGTTTCCCCAAACACAGGGCTTTCGTCCACGTCGAACAAGGCCGCCGGTGTCGGAACAGCCGAGATCAAACGAGATGGCTTGGTATATTTCCAATATTCGTCCCGCGCACCGGGCAGTCCCATCTGACGCACACGTGCCACGGCCTCAGCGCGCGCGCCAGCAGTCCAGCCACCATCAATGACCAGACCCAGGGCAGTCAGGCGCTCCTCGGTCGCGTCCAGTTTAACTTGCGAAAGCGCCATTACGCGACCTCCGCCAGAATGTCTGCGTAACCGTTGGTTTCGACTTCCAAGGCCAGTTCCGGGCCACCGGTTTTGACGATGCGACCGTTCGCCATGATATGCACAACATCCGGTTTAATATGGTCCAGCAGACGCTGGTAGTGGGTGATGACAAGGAATCCCCGGTTCGCGTCACGCAGGGCGTTCACACCCTCGGCCACCAGCTTCATCGCGTCGACGTCCAGACCAGAGTCGGTTTCGTCGAGGATACACATCTTGGGCTCCAGCATCGCCATCTGCAGGATCTCGTTCCGCTTCTTCTCGCCACCCGAGAAGCCCACATTGACCGGGCGCTTCAGCATGTCGGCGTCGATTTTCAGCTCTTTCGCTTTTGCTCGGATCACTTTCAGGAAGTCAGCCGCCGAAAGCTCTTCTTCTCCGCGTGCCTTGCGCTGCGCATTCACCGCGGTGCGCAGGAAGGTCATGTTGCCTACGCCCGGAATTTCCACCGGGTATTGGAACGCAAGGAACAGGCCAGCTGCGGCCCGCTCTTCCGGCTCCAGCTCAAGAAGGTCTTCGCCTTCCAGCGACGCTTCACCATCCGTGACCTCATAGCCATCTCGGCCAGACAAGACATAGGACAGGGTCGACTTACCAGAGCCATTCGGGCCCATGATCGCATGGACCTTGCCAGCTGGACGGCCTCCACGACCTTTCCCGCCTCGACCGTCAGATCGACCCCCTTAAGGATCTGCTTGTCTTCTTCTTCAAGTTTGACGTGTAGGTTTTTGATTTCCAGCATTTTATTTTCCTCGACGCCACCCGGCGTATCATTTCCAATTGGCCCAGCCTTGGACCCTCAATCAGTGATATTTTCGGGGGGCCCTTACCCCACGGAGCCTTCCAGCGAAATCGCAACCAGTTGCTGCGCTTCCATCGCGAACTCCATCGGCAGCGCCTGCAGCACTTCCTTACAGAAGCCGTTCACAACCAACGCAACGGCCTCTTCCTCGTCCATACCGCGTTGGCGGCAATAGAAGAGTTGGTCGTCGTCGACTTTCGACGTCGTCGCTTCGTGCTCTACGCGGGAAGAGTTGTTTTTGACCTCGATATAGGGAACCGTGTGGGCCCCGCATTCGGACCCGATCAGAAGCGAGTCACATTGGGTGTAGTTGCGCGAATCCTTTGCGCGCGGGTGCATTGACACCAGACCGCGATAGGTGTTCTGCGCCTTGCCGGCGCTGATCCCCTTCGACACGATCCGCGACTTGGTGTTCTTACCCAAGTGCACCATCTTCGTGCCGGTATCGGCCT